>NZ_JBAURZ010000095.1:0-41717 GCF_049581445.1 Paraburkholderia sp.
GTACGAGCACCGCTGTCGTCGCCGCGAGCGCCACCTTGCGCACGGTAATGCGGGCGCTGACGGCGCTCGCGAGAGAGGCCAGCCAGGCGCCGGCGGGAGAGATGGCAAACGAACGATTTTTCACGGTATGTCCTTCGCGGTTTCGGGCCACTTTGTACACTTCTGCGTGGCGACGAACGGAATATAGAAGGATCGTCGTTCTTAAACTATTGCAAAGATATGTCGCCCGGTTTCACCACGGAGGGGTACGCTGGAACGCCCGCTGGGCGCGCGTTATCCCGATCTGGCGGGATGCTCGTGACATCGCGCGACATATTTGCGCCATGTGCGCGACGAGGCCCGCAGTCCCTGGCAGGCCGAACGTATGCGACGGCAAAAATGGCGCCGGCACATGTGGCGTCGCGGTAGACAGCGACGCACTCACTCGTCTCGACGCAACCAGAATGCATAGCCCGGGGACGGCAGGTATGATGGCTAGCTCGCGCCCACGCAGCTTTGCTTTAGCGCGGGCGGGTCCAATCACGCGAATCCAACCACGGAGTCAACGATATATGGCATTGCACAAAGCAATTCTGGTAGCCGTAGCCCTCGCGTCATGTATCGACGCACACGCCCAGGTGGCCGGCACCCAGCCCCTCAGCGTCACCGTCGAGCAATCTCAGGCGCTGCTGGAAGGATGGAGCGTCAAGAAGAGCGTGCTCGGCAAGGCGGTCTACAACGACCAGAATGTGAAGGTCGGCACGATTCGCGACCTGATCGTGGCGCCGGATGGCTCGGTATCTGCCGCGATCCTCGCAGCGGGCGGCTTCCTCGGCGTGGCCACGCATGACGTGGCAGTGCCGATTGCAGCGCTGGATGTGCGCGGCGGCAATCTGTATCTCCCGGGTGCCACGAAGGAAGCCCTCAAGGCAACGCCGGAATTCCAGTATGCGAAGGTGCAGACGCCGCCGAAGCCGAAGAAAAACGAGTGATAGCGCAGGAGGCGCCGCTGCGGACGGCGCAGGGTACTGGCCGGTACCGTCTGTCCTGGCCAGTCCTCGCTGGTGTTAACCGGTAAGAGCCTGCGCGCCCTTCAGGCGGCCCCGGTCTGCGCAAGACGTTCGACGAACACCCGGCACAGCGCTTCCATGCCCTTCGCGTCTTCGTCGTCGAAACGCGCCACGTTGGGACTATCCACGTCCCACACACCGATCAGCGAACCATCGGCGGTAAAGAGCGGCACCACGATTTCGGACTGCGACGCGGAATCGCAGGCGATATGCCCCGGAAACTCGTGCACGTCACGCACCACCTGGGTGGTACCTGTCTGCGCCGCAGTGCCGCACACGCCCTTGCCGAGTGCAATGCGCACGCAGGCAGGCTTGCCCTGAAACGGCCCGACCACCAGTTCAACGCCGTCAAAAAAGTAGAAACCGGCCCAGTTGAGCCCGTCCAGCGAGTTGAACACCAGCGACGAAAAATTGGCCGCGTTCGCGATCAGGCTGGTTTCGTCTGCGATCAACGCGCGCGCCTGCGCGACCAGCTCCTCGTAGTGCTCCGTTTTGGAAAATGACGAAGAAGCGGGGGAAACCTGAAACATGATGCCGTCCGTAGCGGAAACGAAAAAAATGGAGTGAGTCCCGGCGCGTGACATGAAACGGCCCCAAGCTGCACGAAGCAGCCCGGTGCATTGCGACGCGAGACCCCGCGAAGACAAGATCGTACGCGAGATCCGCCTCGCCTGCCGGACCAGTCATTTCTTGCGTCATTCCCACGGCGAGTTCTGCGCCTTTTGCACCTTCTGCGTCGCGTGGGCAACGCGGGCCGCTTGCACCACCACCGCCGCCGCAATCGCCTTACTGCCCCGCAGCACACTCTCCGCAAGAACCACCCGCACTGCCCGCACCATCAACCGGCGCCGAACCGTACTCCAGCTTCGGATGCCAGTCCGCGCCGCGGCCGGCAGGTGTCATGTCGAGAATGTTCCAGATCGGCATGGGGTCCGGCGCGCCACGCGGGTCCTGGCCCGGGTCCGCGGTCTGCGGGCCCATTTCATCGCCCCAGAAGTGGTGCACTATCCCGCCGCTGCGCGTGAAGACGTTAAAGGCGGGCGTATCGTCACCCTCCGGGTCCTCACCCGCGTAATCGCGATTGAAGCTGTTGCCGCCCGACGAATACAGCCGCAGATAGCGCCAGCCCCGCTCCTTCTTGAACGCGACGAGCCGTCCGATCGGCGCCCTCGCGATCACCGCAAAGGCCACGCGTTGCAGGATGTCTACCATCTCGCCATCGTAGGCGCTGAGAAGCGAGGTACACATTGGACACGGTCGCTCACGCTGCGGCCCGAACATCCAGTTGTAGGTCACGAGGGTGTCGTGTTCGCCGAACATCTGCGCGAGCGTCACGGGTCCATGCTCACCTTCGAAGCGGTAGTCTTGCGGCACGACGCCACCCGGTGGGAGCGTGCGCCGCTGCGCAGCCACCCGCTCGATATGACGGCGCAGTTCGATCTCTTCGGCCAACAGCGCATTACGCGCCTTGCGGTATTGCGGACTTTCGCCCGGAAAACACCGGCTCGATTGCGCCAGTTTCTCCGCCGGTTGTAACGTCTGGCCTGATCTATCTGAGTCAATCATGCGTCGCTCCTCTTAGGTTGCGAAGAAGGGGGCTCAAATGCAGTTGCGTTCCAGAAGAACGCTTTGGCATGCTTGCTGGCTCGCCGCCCCCACTGACACGACGAACGACACGGCAAAGAATCGACCACGTCCCGACAAAAGCCGCCTATCCTCCGATGAATGCAGTGTAGTCGTACTGAATGTCGCATATCAACTGGCGGCGGTCCGCACTTTCAATCCGCTTTCACCTACCATCAAAGTACGCACGCAGTGTTTCGCATGCATCGTTTTCGGGTAACGCCAAACCGGCTCAGTCGTTGCGTCCCAAACTTCAAGTTTTTGGGCGGACTGCCGTAGATAAGGCAAGCGGATTGCCCGTCCGAGCAAGTCTCACCGACACTGAATCGGCGGATACGATTGCGATGGCATCACCGCCTTTCTCAACTCCAGGGTCAAATGGTGCGCCGCCCGCCAAAGCTGCTTTATCTCGTGCTGTTCGCCGTTGCCTTCGCGTCTTTGCACGCGATCTGCATGACGGCGTTTCAGCCAATGGCGTCGCTCGTCACCTATCCTTTTCTCCTGCTGGCTCCCGCGCTTGCGGTGGCGGCCTGCAGTTGGCGTGCCGCACGCGGCGAACGCGCGTTACGTTCGGCGTGGATGTTGCTCGCTGCCGGATTGATGCTGTGGACTGCCGGCATTTTCCTGAGCGCCTGGGAGGATCTGTTCCAGCACCTGCCACAGAGCGTCGCGTGGTTTTCCGACCTCGCGTTTTTCCTCTATGGCGTACCGGTTCTGCTGGCCGTTTCGTCTGTCTCGTCGGTTTCGAGCCGGCAGCGCATTCGCTTTTTCGTCTGGATGGACTCAGGCCAGGCGCTCATTACCGGCTATCTCGCTTACATCAGCATCTTTTCCGTGGTGCCGTTCGCGGGCGAGCCGCTTGCGCCGATCTCGGCTGCCACGCTGGTGCTCGTCTATAACGCGGAAAACCTCCTGCTTGCCGTAGCGGCGACCTTGCGACTGATCGTTCAGCCGCGCGGCGGCGAACGCCGTTTCTATGCGATCCTGACCGGCTTTCTGTGGGTGTACGGCATCGCAGCCCATGTGTATAACAACTGGGCAGCAACCTCCGACGGTCACGCGGTCTATGACGTGCTTGTGGACATCCCGTTCCTCGTCCTCGCCGTCGCGGCCCTCGCGCCCTGGCCGAAGCGGGTCGACATCGAAGCCGCGCAGCGCGAGCAGACGCTTGCGATGATCATCGAGAACGTCAGCCCGATTTTGTATACGGTGGCGCTTCTGGTGCTGAGCATCTCGCTGATGCATCACCACTTTCAGGTTGGCACGGTGGGGATATTTACCGCGCTGGTCGTCTACGCAACCCGCTCAACCATACTGCAAGGACGCTACATCCGGGTGCAAAACGAATTGCATGAGGCGCGCGATCGGCTCGAGCAGATGGCGCTCACGGATGCGCTGACTAACACCGCGAATCGTCGTCGCTTTGACCAGGCGCTCGCATTGGAATGCAATCGTGCGGTGCGTCACCAGTATCCGCTTGCGCTGCTACTGGTGGATATCGACTTCTTCAAGATGCTCAACGACCGCTATGGCCATCCAGCGGGCGACCGGTGTCTCGTATCCGTTGCGCTCGCGCTGCAATCCGCGTTGCCGGGCAGCGGCGATCTGCTGGCCCGTTACGGTGGCGAAGAGTTCGTAGCCATCCTGCCCGCCACAGATGAAGCCGGTGCACGCCAGGTAGCCCTAACCATGCAGCAAGCCGTGGCAACGCTGAAAATCCGCAATGAGACCACGACCGGCAGCTTCGTCACCGTCAGCATTGGCGTCGCCCTGTTCGAACCGGCGCAAGGCGGCGTGGCGGAGTTCATTGAGGTCGCTGACCAGGCGCTTTATCGCGCGAAACAGGGCGGCCGCAATTGCATCGCGGCGGTCGATCGAGGAGCATGTTCGCGGCACGTTGCACATTGATGCGATGGGGGCCCCGATGCAGGAATACGTGCGGAACTAGAGCGATTCCGCCCGCCCTTCCGCCTCTTCGAAGCGCTTCCAGCGGTAGATCGCTGCCGACAATAACCAGCTAACGATAAACACGCCAATGATCGCGTAGCCGATCACGCCGAAGTTGTCGTTCAGGCTGCCGACCAGGTCCCAGAACGCGCCGGCCAGATGCAGCTGGTCGGCGAGCAGTCCAAGCCCTTCGATGCTGCCAACCAGCAGCGCCACCAGCACTGAAATCGTCGTGATGGTGATGTTGTAGTAGAGCTTGCGGATCGGCTTGACGAACGCCCAGCCGTAGGCGCCCAGCATCAGGATGCTGTCAGTGGTATCGATCAGCGTCATGCCGGCAGTGAAGAGCGTCGGAAACACCAGGATCGACCAGATTGGCATGCCTTGCGCCGCGCTTGCCGCAGAAATGCCGAGCAACCCGATTTCCGTTGCGGTGTCGAAGCCGAGACCGAACAGGAAGCCCAGAAAATACATGTGCCAGCCTTTGGTGATCAGACTGAACAGCGGGCGGAAGATACGCGCGAGAAGGCCACGGTTGGCCAGCAACAGGTCGAGATCCTCTTCCTCGTAGGGCTCGCCGCGCCGCACACGGGCAAACGCGCGGATCACCGAACGCAGGA
Source organism: Paraburkholderia sp. (assembly GCF_049581445.1). Taxonomy (GTDB): domain Bacteria; phylum Pseudomonadota; class Gammaproteobacteria; order Burkholderiales; family Burkholderiaceae; genus Paraburkholderia. The sequence continues at coordinate 5,240 of NZ_JBAURZ010000095.1, forward strand.
TCACCAAATTCATCAGCGCGATCGCAAACAGGAAGAAGGTCGAGACCAAGGTGCCGATCAGGCCGCCGATTTCCTTCAAGCCATCCATCCGGCTTTGCAGCGCCAGCGCGGTCGCAGCAATGCCCGCCGAGGCCAGCACGACAATCGTGGAATGGCCGAGCGAAAACATCAGCCCGACTGTGATGGGCCGTTTGCCAGCCTGCATCAGCTTGCGGGTCACGTTGTCGATGGCGGCGATGTGGTCCGCGTCGACCGCGTGCCGCAGACCGAACGAGTAAGCCAGCAGGCTTGTGCCCATCAGCAGCGGATAGTGGTGAAACGCCACGAAGGCCCAGGCCCACGCGGCTACGTTAAACACCAGTAGCGCCGCATAAAGACTGCCGATCTTGTGCCGCATTGTTCCGCTACCACCGCCGAACAGCGCTTTCGCCAGATTTTTCATGTGTTTTTTTCTCCGCCCACGCATCACGCCAGAACCATAGCAGCCAGGGCATGCAGAACGCCACCCTCCGAGCCCGACATTCTGGCCAACTCTCCGCGCCAAGCATACGTTTTCAAAAAAGACCACTGACGGCGATGTGGCGGCATGCCACGAACCTCCGCATGCCTGAGCGTGCCTCGTGCGTACTCAATCTTGCCGTGACCGAGCATGACCGCTCCAAGTTGTATCAAAACGTAGGCCGCATTACGCGCCGGCTGCATGCCTTCGGTGGCAAACGGGCTGGCCGTCGCTTCCGGAAGCCCATCGCAGCCCGGACTTGTCAACGCCGCCATCCACAGCGCCACGGCGCGCCGCGTCATAGCGCGTAACACCTGTAAGTAAGGCCGAAACCCTTTGGCAGAAGCGCGAGCCCTACACTCCATTTGCCTTCTGGAGCGCACCGCCCGACGCCCTCAAGGGCGAGCAGTTACGCGCCGCAGAGGGCACGGGTTTCCTCTGTCTACACGATCATCCGCACTGCGAGAAAGAGCATGCTAAAACTTCTTATCACTGTGGCATTGGGCTTCGGCCTGACCGGCTGCATCGTCGCTCCGCCGTACGGTTATGCCCCCGCTCCGGCCTACGGCTACGCGCCAGCCTATTACGCCGCGCCGAGCGTCGCCGTCGGATTTGGCGGGTACTACGGGTGGCATGGCCGCTAATTGACTCTCTCCGGGCGCCTGAGTGCCATAATCTGGGCTGCAATTGCAGACTTAGCAGACTTAGGAGAGCACTTTGAGCGCTATTGACAATCCTTTACATGACCGGGAAGTGGGCATCGCCGACGCGACCCAGGACACGACCCGCATCGACGACACGCGGATCGGCGCGGTGCGTCCCCTCATCTCGCCCGCGCTGCTGCAGGACGAGCTACCCGTACCGCCCACTGTGCAGACGCTGGTGGAACAAAGCCGCACGGCTATCGCCAATATCCTGCACGGTCGCGACGACCGCCTCGTGATCGTCGTTGGACCCTGCTCGATCCACGACCACGATCAGGCGCTCGACTACGCGCAGCATCTGAAGCGCGCCGCCGATGCGCTGCAGGAAGACCTGCTGATCGTCATGCGCGTGTACTTCGAAAAGCCGCGCACCACCGTCGGCTGGAAGGGTTATATCAACGACCCGCGACTAGATGGCAGTTTCCGCATCAATGAAGGCTTGCGGCGCGCCCGCCAGTTGCTGCTGGAAATCAGCGAACTCGGTTTGCCCACCGCGACAGAATTCCTCGACCTGCTGAGCCCGCAATACATCGCGGACCTGGTGGCGTGGGGAGCGATCGGCGCGCGTACTACCGAGAGCCAGAGCCATCGTCAACTGGCTTCCGGCCTCAGTTGCCCGATCGGCTTCAAGAATGGCACTGACGGCGGCGTGCAGATCGCGGCGGACGCGATCGTCGCGGCCGCGGCCAGCCACGCGTTCATGGGCATGACCAAGATGGGCATGGCGGCAATCTTCGAAACGCGCGGCAACGACGATGCGCATGTGATTCTGCGCGGCGGCAAGACGGGGCCGAATTACGATAGCGCTTCGGTCGAGTCGAGTTGCGCTGTGTTGAGGGCCGCTGGGCTGCGCGAGCAGGTAATGGTGGACTGCTCGCACGCGAATTCGAACAAGTCACATCTGCGCCAGATCGATGTCGCGCAGAACCTGGCCCAGCAGCTTTCGCAGGGCGAGCGCCGCATCATGGGCGTGATGATCGAGAGTCATCTGGAGGAAGGGCGGCAGGATTTGAAGCCGGACGTGCCGCTGCGCCGGGGTGTGTCGATTACCGATGCGTGCATCAGTTGGGCGCAAACGGAGCCGGTGCTGGAGACGCTCGCGAAAGCCACGCGCGAGCGGCGTGCGCGTTGAGGCTGCGGCGTGGCTGTGTGTCTTGCGGCTGCATTGAGTCTTGGGAACGGCGCCTGCCTGAGTGGCGCCCACCCTTACATCGCTACTCGCCGCGCCTGCGACGGTTCGGCCGCTGAGTTGATCTCAGCCGGCACTGCGGGTGGCCGCGCTCCCAGTGCGTCGACCCGCGACGCATCCACTGAAAACGCAAACGTGTTGATCCCGTTCTCGCTTTCGACTGACACCGTGCCACGGTGCATCTCGGCAATCGCCTTGACGATTGCCAAACCAAGCCCGTGATTCTCACGACTGTTGGTACGCGACACCTCAGCGCGGTAAAAACGGTCGAACAGATGATCGAGCGTTGACGGGTCGATTGCCTCACCCGGGTTGGCCACCGCGATGCGCACCTGCTCCCCTTCACGCGAGATCGACACCATCACGGTGTCCCCATGCGCGCAGTGCTGGATCGCGTTCATCAGCAGATTGGTACACGCCCGGCCAAACAGCGAGCGGTTCACCAGCGCCGTCGCATCGCCACGCGAAACCGCACGCACGCGGGCCTCGTCAAACGGAATTTCGAGGAAATCCAGCGTCCGGGCCACTTCCGTTGCGAGCGACACTTCAACCAGGCCAGTTGCCCGCTCGCCCTGATCGGCACGCGCGAGGAATAGCATGTCGTTGATGATCGTACGCATGCGCTCGAATTCTTCCAGATTCGATTGCAGCGTATGACGCAGATCGTCGACCGAACGATTGCGCGTCAACGCCACCTCGGTCTGCCCAATCAGGATCGTTACCGGTGTACGCAGTTCGTGTGCAACGTCAGCGTTAAACGATTCCAGCCGGCCATACGCGCCGTCGAGCCGTTCAAGTGCACCGTTGAAGGAATGCGCAAGATCGTTCAGTTCAAGCGGCAACGACGCCGTATTCAGCCGTTGCGAGCGATTGTTCGGACTGACTTCGGACGCATCCTTGGTCAACCTGCGTAGCGGCGCCAGTCCAATACGCGTGACCGAATAGCTCAGCAGCAGCACGGCAAGACTGCCCAATGCCGACAGCGCGGCCAACGCCGCGCCAAAGGCCCGCATCGTACGCACGTTCGGCTGATAGCTGGCGGCCACCTGCAATTGCACGGGCGGGCGGGCACCGCTTGCCGGAATCGCCACGCTGCCAGTCAGCATGTCCGGGCCGCCGCCAGGCGGCTGAACACGGGTATAACCGCCCGGCCAGCTATCCTTGATCCTGCCCTGCACCGTCTGGCCGTAATGGAACGAAGGGTCGGTGCTCCACACCGAGTATGCGGTGGTGCCGTCGCGCGGCGTCATGTCGGTCAGCTTCTCGCGTGCCATGCGCCATTTTTCCGGCGTGACCGAGTGATACACGATGATCTTCGCGATCTCCATGCGGTCATCGAGCGACTCGCGCAAATGATGATCGAGTTGCGTGCGCAGGACAAAGAAAAGCCCCGAGCCGACCAGCGTAAATACCGACAACGCGACGAGCGCAAACATCATCGCGAGTCGGCGAGCAATTGAGGGGTTCATGACAGTTCCGCCTCCTCCCTGACTTCGAGCACATAGCCCATGCCGCGCACAGTGTGCAGCAGCTTGGTGCGAAACGGGCCGTCCAGCTTGGCGCGCAACCGCTTGATGGCGGTCTCGACCACGTTCGTATGGCTGTCGAAGTTGACGTCCCAGACCAGTTCGGTAATCGCCGTCTTCGACAGGATGTCGCCCTGGCGCCGCGCCAGCACGCTTAACAACTGGAATTCCTTGGCGGTCAGATCGAGACGTATGCCGTCGCGCGTCGCGCGCCGGCCGATCAGATCGACAAACAGATCACCAACCGAAATCAGCGTCGATTCCTGCGAACGCGTGCGGCGCGCCAGAGCATGCAAACGTTCAACCAGTTCGAGAAACGAAAACGGCTTGGTGAGGTAGTCGTCCGCGCCTTCGCGCAGGCCGCGCACGCGATCGTTCACGTGATCGCGCGCGGTGAGCATTATCACGGGCGTCGACTTGCGCATGCGCAACGCCTTCAGCACGCTGAAGCCATCGCGTTTGGGCAACATCACGTCGAGCACGATCACGTCATAGTCGAACTCCGTGGCCAGATGCATGCCCTCCTCGCCGTCGAGCGCGATGTCGACCACCCAGCCCTGCTCCGTGAGCCCCGAGCGCAGATAGTCTACGACCTTGTGTTCATCTTCGACGATGAGCAGTTTCATTCACGCCCCCTGATTCCTTACATTATACGAAACGCCCCATTTTTCAGCCGTCACGGCGGCACCCGGCAATGCACGTCGCTCCTCAGGATGAAGTCAGTTTGGGTGGTTCATTGCCTGCTGCCCAACTACAGCGGCTGCACCGCTTGCACCGCTTGCTGCGGCGGCTGGCGTGCTGACGTCCCAACCACCGCCCAGCGCCTTGACCAGCGACACTGACAAGGTCATCTGCTGCCCGTGAATCTGCACATCAGTGCGCTCGCTGGTCAGCAGCGACTGCTGTGCCGTGATCACATCGAGGTAAGCGACCAGACCACCGGAATAGCGATCGTTGGCGAGCGACAGCAGACGCTGCGCATCGTTGACGGCCTCATGCGACTGATTCGACGCACCATCCAGCACCGACAATCCGGTGACGCCGTCCTGGACCTGCTGGAAAGCGTTGAGCACGGTCTGCCGGTAGTTCGCCTCGGCCACCTGATAGCCTTCGCTCGCGAACTTGACGTTCGCCGAGCGGCGTCCGCCATCGAACACCACCTGACCCACCGCCGCACCAAGCGTCCACATCAGGCTCGGCGCGCTCAACAGATCCGCGAAATTCGTGCTCTGCCAGCCAATGCTCGGCGTGAGCGTGAGGGTCGGGAAGAACGCGGCTTTCGCCACACCAATCTGCGCATTCGCAGCGGCCATTGAGCGCTCGGCGGAGGCCACGTCGGGACGACGCTGCAGCACATCGCTCGGCACGCCAAGCGGAATAGTGGGCACCTTGGTGTCGATCACCTTCGGCTCAATCGAGAATTGCGGCGCCGGCACGCCAATCAGCGCGGCGATCGCATGCTCCTCGTTGGCCCGCTGCACCAGCAGAAGCTGCGCCTGGACCTTGGTCGAATCGAGTTCCGATTGCTGTTGCAGCACATCGAGCCCGGATACCGCACCCAGTTCGTGTTCCGAGTTTACGTAATCCAGCGCCTTCTTCTGCAGGATCACCGAGCGGTTCAACACGTCGATCTCGGCATCGAGTTCGCGCAGCGAATAATAGTCAGTGGCCAGATCCGTCGTCAGTACGAGACGGGCGTTGGCCAGATCGTCGCCGGACTGCTCCGCCGACGCCTTCGCCCCTTCCACTTCACGGCGAATCCTGCCGAACAGATCGGTGTCCCAGTTGATGCTAGGACCGACAATGATGCCGTTCTGCACCGTCGACGAGTTCGGCGTCGTATAGGTGGTGAGCGGCCGGTTCTTCGAAATTTTCAGACGCTCTGCAGTGCCACCCAGATCGACTTCAGGAATCTGTTGCGCCGACGTATTCGCCAGCGTCGCCCTGGCCTGCTCGTAGTGCGCGACCGCCGCAGCGAGCGTCTGGTTCTGGTCCAGCGCCTGCGTCTCTAGCGTATTGAGCGTCGGGTCTGTGAAGCTCGTCCACCAGTTCAGATCCATCGGCGCATGCGAAGGCTCGGCCACGTGCCAGTACGAATCGGTCTGCCACTCGGGCGGCGAATCGACATGAGGCTGCTGGTAATCCGGGCCCACCGTGCAGGCTGCGAGCAGCGCGGCGCCGACGGCCGCCGCCATGCAACCCGGCCTTGCAGCAAGAGGGCGCAAACGCTTCACGACGCCTCCTTGGTGTTCTTCGACGGCGGCGCAATCTTCACGTGATCGCCGTCCGCGACGGAATCGCTCGGGTTGATAATGATCTTGTCGTTCGGCTCGATACCGCTTTCGATTTCAAGCGTTTGACCCAGATCCTGCGCGATCACCACCTTGCGCAGATGCACCACGCCATTGGCATCGACCACCGCCATACGCGGTCCTTCCGCACGGAACAGCAGCGCGTTACCCGGCACCATGATGTCTGAATGCGCAGCGGCCGGCACGGCCACCTGCACATACGCGCCCGGACGCAGCACGCCATCTGGATTCGGCAGACGCACTTCAATCTGCAACGAACGCGTCGGCACATCGATCGCACCGGCGATATGCGTGATGGTGCCGTGGAACTGCTTGCCCGGCAGTTCAGCCTGGGTCACCACTACGTCCTTGCCGACCGAAACATTCTCCGCATACGCCTGCGGCAGTTGCACGTAAACGCGCAACGGATCGGCCTGCGCCAGCGCAAAGAGCGCGCGACTCGTCCCGCTGCCCGCGTCAATCAGATCGCCCACGTCGATGTTGCGCTGCGTAATCACACCCGTGAACGGCGCGACGATGCGTTTGAACGATTCGAGTTGACGCAGGCGCTGTACATTCGCATCGGCGGCGGCGAGATTTGCCACGTCCTGGTTGTACGTGCTCTGCCGTTCGTCGAGCTCCTGTTGCGAAACTGCATCACGTTGGCGCAATTGCTGCCAGCGTTCATACGAACTCTTTGCAAGCACGAGGCTCGATGTAGTCTGATCGCGTTGCGCGACGGCTTGCGCCAGTTCCTGATCGACTTCCGGCGTATCCAGATCGGCGAGCAATTGTCCCTGCTTCACCCGTGCGCCGATATCCACATACCAGTGCAGCAGATAACCGGTTGCACGCGCATAGACAGGCGATTCGACGTAGCCGCGCAACGTACCTGGCAGCAGCGTGTTGCCACTGCCGTCGGCCTGCTTGGGCGTCACGACGTTGACGTATTCCACTGCATTTTGCTGGGTGGTCTGCTCGACCGTGCGGTTTTGCAGAATGTTCGCCACCACCGTGCGTAAGGCACCGATCGCAAGGAGTGCCAGGACAATCCAGACGGCAATCTTGGCGCGTTTCCACTCGCGACCACGGGGTGGCAGCGCGTGTCCCTCCTCGGTTTGCCGTGCGGGAATCGCTAGCGAAGCATGAGTTTTTTCAGTCATTTCAGTCAGCCGTCATTTAACTTTACGCGTGCTTGCCATTACCATCACCGGCGCTGCCGCCGTGGTCCGGACCCTGATCTCCATGCGTGCCGTCGTGCGTGTTGCCGTTATGTCGGGCGAGGCGCGTATGGATCGCCGCAAATACCAGCGGCACAAAAAAGAGCGTTGAAACCGTTGCGAACAACAGGCCGCCGATCACCGCGCGGCCCAGTGGCGCGTTTTGCTCGGCGCCTTCGCCCAGACCCAGCGCCATCGGAACCATGCCGATAATCATCGCCAATGCGGTCATCAGCACCGGGCGAATCCGGCTTGCGCCCGCTTCGAGCGCTGCGGTCAGCGGCGGCATCCCGGCAGAGAGCCGCTGCCGCGCGAACGACACCATCAGAATACTGTTCGCCGTCGCCACACCCATCGTCATGATGGCGCCGGTCAGTGCCGGCACGCTCAGGTGAGTGCCCGTGAGGAACAGCATCCACACAATGCCCGCCAACGCCGCCGGCAACGCGCTAATGATGATGAGCGGATCAACCCATGACTGGAAATTGACCACGATGAGCAGATACACCAGCACGATGGCCATCGCCACGCCGACACCCAGACCGAAATAGGAACTCGCCATGGTTTGCACCTGGCCGCGCACCACGATCTGACTGCCGCGCGGTAACGACTTGCGCGCGTCATCCACCAACTTGTTCACCTGCCTCGCGACTGTCCCCAGATCGCTCCCCTCCACGCTCACAAACAGGTCGATCACGGGCCGGATGTTGTAGTGCGTCACGACGGCAAACTGGCTCGCGGGCGATACCTGCACGAGATTGCCCAGCAACTGCGTCGGCCCGTTGGCAGTGGCCGACACCGGCGTGCGCAACAGTTGATCCATCGACGATATTTCGTACTGCGGCGTTTGCACCGCCACGGTGTATTCAACCCCATTTTTATTGTTGAACCAGAAGCTTGGCGCCGTCTGAAAGCTGCCCGACAGCGATATGAGCACGTTCTGCGCCACATTGCTCGCCGTGAGGTTCAGTTGCTGCAAGCGGGTCCGATCCATCTGAAGATTGATCACGGGTTCGTCGAGCTTTTGCTGGATGTGGGTATCCACCGTGCCCGGGATGACCCGAATCTGCTTGTATAGCTTGCGCGCCACGTCGAAATTGCCTTGCTGATCGGCCCCGACAATCTGGACGTCGATGGCTGCGGGCAAGCCGAAGTTGAGAATCTGCGTGACGATGTCAGCCGGCTGGAAGAAAAACTCCACGCCCGGAAAGCGTTGCGGCAAGACCGCGCGCAGCTTGTCGATGTAACGTTGCGTGGGTTTGTGATCTTCGTTAAGCGCGACCTGAATTTCACCGTCCAGCGTGCCGATCGTGCCCGAGTTGCTATAGGAGAGGTTAATACCGCTATACGGCAAGCCAAGGTTGTCGAGGATCGTCTTTAGCTCCTTGGGCGGCACGACCTGTCGTATGACCTGTTCCACTTCGTCGGCAAGACGTGCGGTTTCTTCGATCCGTGTACCGGTGGGCGCGCGCATATGCAAGCGGATATCGCCCGCATCGACGGTCGGGAAAAAGTCTTCGCCAAGCACAAACACGAGGCCCATCGAGAGTACGCAGAAGCCAAGGAAGATGCCACCAAACCTGCCCCGGCGCACCAGCACGCTGCTCAGGATCACAATGTAAGCCGCCCGCATGCGCTCGAATCCCGCGTCGAAACGGTGATAGAGCCGCATGAACAGATTCGGCTTACTGCCGTCCTTCGGCTTGTGCGCGTGGCCCATCAGCAACATCGCGAGCGTCGGCACCAGCGTACGGGATAGCACATAAGACGCCAGCATCGCGAACACCACGGCCTCGGCGAGCGGCACGAACAGGAATTTCGCCACGCCGGTCAGGAAGAACATCGGCACGAACACAATACAGATACACAGCGTCGAAACGAGCGCCGGCACCGCGATTTCACCGGCACCCTCCAGAATCGCCTCGTGCAGATCGGTGCCCATATGCAAGTGTCGCTCGATGTTTTCGATCGTCACCGTTGCATCGTCCACCAGAATCCCCACCGCGAGCGCGAGGCCGCCCAGCGTCATGATGTTGATGGTCTGACCCAGGGCGTGCAACGCAATCAGCGAGGTCAGAATGGACAGCGGGATCGACACCGCGATAATGCAGGTGCTGCGCCAGTTGCCGAGAAACAGCAGGATCATCGCCGCCGTCAGCGCCGCCGCGATCAGTGCCTCGCGAATCACGCCCTGCACCGCCGCTTTCACGAAGATCGACTGATCGAAGAGCGCGGTTATGCTGATGTCCCGCGGCAACGATGCGCGCACCGTCGGCAACAGATCATGCAGCGCGGTGACGATTGCGAGCGTCGAGGAACTGCCGGTTTTGAGGACCGACATCAGCACGCCGCGGTGACCGTTCTCACGCACCACATTGGTCTGGGGCGAGAAGCCGTCGCGCACGTGCGCGACCTCCCGCAGGTAAGTGGTCGCCCCGTTAATTGTGCGCACCGGAATTTCATTGAGAGCCGCCACCGTCGCGGGCGAGCCATTCATGCTGACGGTGAATTCCTTCATGCCGATCTTGGCCGTGCCGGTCGGCAAAATCAGGTTCTGCGCGTCGAAGGCGTTAACCACGTCGCTTGGCGTAAGACCCTTGGCCAGCAAGGCGCGCGTGTCGAGGTCAACCGAGATCAGGCGCGTCTTGCCGCCGTATGGATAAGGCACAGCCGCACCCGGAATGGTCACCAGTTGCGGACGCAGGAAGTTGAGCGCCGTGTCGTTCAACTGCTGCTCGGACTCGCTGGCACTGGAGAGCCCCAACTGGATCACCGGAATACTGGAAGCGGAGTAGCTGATCACCAGCGGCGGTGTCGCACCGGGCGGCATCTGCTTGAGCTGCGCCTGTTCGATCGCGACAGTCTGCGCAATCGCAGTCTGGATGTTCGCGGTAGGCTGCAAAAACAGCTTGATGACCGTAATGCCAGGAAGCGACTGCGACTCGATATGCTCGATGTCGTTGACGGTGGTGGTCAGGCTGCGCTCATTGACCGAAGTGATCCGGTTGGCCATATCCTCGGCCGACAGACCCGTGTAACTCCAGATGATGCTGACCACCGGAATGTTGATTTCCGGCAACACGTCGACCGGCGTGGTGAGCAGTACAAACGGCGTCGCCAGCAGGATCAGGATGGCCATCACGATGAACGTGTATGGCCGCTTTAGCGCAACGTTGACAATCCACATTGAAACGCGCCCGAAAGAATGCAGGAAAGGAGAAGAAGCCGCCGTGGCTCAACATCAGCGCTACGTTCGCGCCCGATCCACGATGACGCGCCGGCGCCGGAAATAACGACGCGAGCCACGAAGCGGATAGTCGGCGTGCTGCGCAACGCTAGCGGACGCAATGCCAAAACCAGCGGCCGGGTGAATACGCCCGCTTGCGAAAGCGAAACGCGTCCCACGGTAATTCAGCGCCTATGCTAGAGCGTAGGCACCAACGGCTGCATGGCGCCAAAATGGCAAAGCTGTCAGGAAGCTCAATGTAAGCTCAGACGGGCCCACATGCAATGCTGGTGAGGCTTCCAGCCATCAAAACTGGTACCGAATCGGCCAGAAAAATGGCGGCGTAAGCATAGCCGGTTTGCCTCACAAAACGCACCGGGTTTCTACCCATTCCACAGCACAACGTATTACAACGGATGACACAAGGAACCGCCCGACATGAACGACAAGCCTACCGCTCCCTCCTCCGGCGACGCCCCTACCGGTTTGCGTAAGGGATTGACCCATTACGGCGACAGTGGCTTCTCACTGTTCCTGCGCAAGGCGTTCATCAAGGGCGCCGGCTACACGGACGCGGCGCTAGACCGCCCGGTGATCGGCATCGTCAATACTGGCAGCGCGTACAACCCGTGTCATGGCAACGCGCCGCAACTGATCGAGGCGCTACGGCGCGGCATCATGCTGGCGGGCGGATTGCCGATGGACTTCCCCACCATCTCGATCCACGAGTCGTTCTCGCAACCCACTAGCATGTATCTGCGCAATCTGATGTCGATCGACACCGAGGAGATGATTCGCGCCCAACCCATGGATGCGGTCGTGCTGATCGGCGGCTGCGACAAGACTGTGCCGGCCCAATTAATGGGCGCAGCGTCGGCCGGCATCCCGGCCATCCAGTTGATTACCGGCTCGATGCTGACCGGTTCGCATCGTGCGGAACGGGTGGGCGCATGCACCGATTGCCGCCGCTACTGGGCACGTTTTCGCGCGGATGACATCGACGAACACGAAGTCGCCGCCGTCAACGATCAACTGGTAGCGAGCGTCGGCACCTGCTCGGTGATGGGCACTGCGAGCACGATGGCGTGCATCGCCGAAGCACTCGGCATGACCGTGCCCGGCGGAGCGTCACCACCGGCCGTCACTGCGCAGCGCATGCGCATTGCCGAACTGACCGGCACGCAAGCCGTGCAGATGGCGCGCAGCCGTCTCACCATCGATCAGGTGCTCACCGCCAAGGCATTCGAGAATGCGATGCGTGTGCTGCTCGCGATTGGCGGCTCGACCAACGGCATCGTGCATTTGACTGCGATCGCGGGACGCCTTGGCTACGAAGTCGATTTGCAGGCGCTCGACCGCATGGGCCGCGAGACGCCTGTCCTGCTCGATCTGAAGCCATCGGGCCAGCACTACATGGAGGATTTCAACAAGGCAGGCGGCATGGCGACGCTGTTGCGTGAGTTGAAGCCATTGCTGCACCTCGATGCATTGACCGTCACCGGGCGCACGCTCGGCGAGGAACTCGAACAGGCGCCGCCGGCTTTTGATCAGGATGTCGTGCGCCCGTTTGCCAATCCGATCTATCCGCAAGGGGGTATCGCCGTGCTGCGCGGCAATCTCGCACCGCGAGGCGCGATTATCAAGCAGTCCGCAGCGGATGCAAAGCTGATGGAACATACTGGACGTGCCGTGGTGTTCGAGAACGCAGAAGACCTCGCGCGTCGCATCGATGCCGACGAACTGGACGTCAACGCCGACGACATACTCGTGCTGAAGAACATCGGCCCCAAGGGTGCCCCTGGCATGCCGGAAGCGGGCTATATCCCGATTCCGAAGAAGCTCGCCCGCAATGGCGTCAAGGACATGGTGCGCATTTCGGATGGCCGCATGAGCGGCACTGCATTCGGCACGATTGTGCTGCACGTTACCCCGGAATCTGCCATGGGTGGACCGCTTGCGCATGTGCGCAACGGCGATCAGATTCGCTTGAGCGTCTCGCAGCGTGAAATCACTTTGCTCGTGCCGGACGAAGTGCTGGCCCAGCGTGCCAAGGAAACGCCGGTCAGCGAACCGCACGCTGAACGGGGCTATCTGAAGCTGTTCCTGCAGAGCGTGACGCAAGCGGATCAGGGTGTCGATTTCGACTTCCTGCGTGCTGTGCAGATGCGTGGCACGACTCCGCAGGGCTAGACATTTGCAGGCACGACACGCGAAACGACGGGAGGCCAATTGTTCTGTTTCGTTCCGTGCCAACTGTATCTGTGAGAACGCTTTCTCGATCCGGCACAATGGATAAGCGGCCATCGTGCCAACGTGTCATTGACACCTCAGCCCCGAACCCCGAACGCCCTTTATCGAACCCACTGTCCTATGACTGCCAGCGCTTTTCTGTCGGCCAACGTCCTGCTTGCGTATACCGCCTATTTTGTCGGCAGCGCGAGCCCAGGTCCGAGCAATCTCGCCATCATGTCCCTCGCAATGGGTTCAGGCCGCAAGGCCGCTTTCGGCTTTGCGCTCGGCGTCATGTCCGGTTCTTTCTCGTGGGCGCTGCTAGCCACACTCGGTTTGTCCGCCCTGCTTGCCACGTATTCGCAACTACTGGTGGCCATCCGCATCGCCGGTGGACTTTATCTGCTGTGGCTCGCATGGAAATCCGCCCGCTCGGCCCTCACACCGTATAAACCGGAAACCGACATCGCGCGCACGCCGGAACCGTTCGGACGCCTCTACGTGCGTGGCCTGCTCTTGCATCTCACCAACCCCAAGGCGATTCTGGTCTGGCTGTCCATCGTCTCGCTCGCAGTACCTGCGTCAGGCGGCACCGCTACACACACGCTAACTGTCGTACTCGGCTGCATGGGGATCGGCGTGTTCGTGTTCAGCAGCTATGCCGTGCTGTTTTCCACCGCGACTGCGCGCCGCGTGTACGGCTCTATCCGCCGCTGGCTGGACGGCTCACTGGCGGTCGTGTTCAGCGTGGCTGGCCTCAAGCTGCTGACCTCGCGAACCTGATGAGCGCTAAAGACAGGCCCGTCATGCCGGTACGGCGTGGTTCGTTGCAGGCTCGCCTGTATCTGGCGAGCGCTTTCTTTTTGATCGCGGGCCTGATCAGTGCCGTGATTATTTACGCCACGGCGCCCGCGCCGGACAGCGCCGCGCAGTTCTACGGCATAGCCAACAGCCCGCAGTACCAGCAACAACTGGAGATGATCGGCGGCACCGGCGAGGTCGTGCTCGCCGAGTTTCATCAATGGTTCGATAGCCTCTGGCACGGCAAACCTCTCGCGTATACCGTAGCGGTTCTTTGCACGGCGGTCGCGGCTGCATGCTTCCTGGCGGGCCATTTCCTGTTCTTCGAAACGCGGCAGGATCAGACCGACGATCAGAAGTCCTAGGCGAGCAGGTCAGCGCGAAGCGCAAACGCGTGAACGTTACATCACGCCCTGCGCCCGCGAATCTCCGGCGACGCCCACTGCTGCCAGCGCCTCGTGCATCGTGCTAAAAATGCATGACGCCTTGACGATTTCGGTAATGCAATGACGATCCATGTCAGCACGCAGATAGCGATTCACGCGCGCAAATATCACCTCGACATTCTGCTGTCTCAGGGACTCGAACAAATCGGCCAGCGAGCGTGCCGCGGAATAATCCAGGTCCGTAATCGCGCTTGCATCTACGACGAACCAGCGCACCTTGTCTGGCGCTTTGTCGATCACCATACGTACTTCTTCGACGAAGAAATGGTCGTTGGCATAGAACAGATCCGCACCGAAGCGATAGACGATCAGCCCTGGCGCGGTCTGTGTGCCTGGCTGCGACGGGGCCGGCTGCCAGCGTCCATCGGAACCGGGTCTGAGCAACATGGTGTGCGGCCGGTAGCTATGGCGGACATGACGTAGCAGCGACAGCGCGACAGCGATCAGGATCCCATGCTCGACCCCGAGCACCACGACCGCGATCGCGGTGAACACAGCCAGCGTGAATTCGCCCGGGCTTTCGCCTCGAATCTCAAGCAGGCTTTGCACATTGATCAGGCCGATCGCGATCGTAAACACGATCCCCGCCAGCACGCAGTGCGGCAGGTATTGCAAAAACTTGCTGAAAAACAGCAGCACCACCACGACCACCGCCGCAAACACCACTTGTGCGAACTGACTGCGCGAGCCGGCGCGATCAGCCATCGCGGTCTGGGTCGGGCTGCCATTGACGACGAATGCTCCCGTAAACGCCGACGCCGTGTTGGCCGCAGCCAGACCCAGAATGTCCGCGTTCAGGTCGACGTCCTCGTGATAGCGTTGCGCAAAGACCCGCCCCGCCGCCGCGCTCTGCGCGACGATCATCACGAAGCAGGAAGCGGCGACCGGTATCAGATCCAGCAGTTGCCGCCAGCTCGCAGCAGGCAGCCGAAACGGCGGCAGACCCCCGGCAACCGGTCCGAGAATCGCAATGCCGTGCTCGGCGAAGTGATAGACGTTGCTGGCCGCGATGCCGCCCACCACCGCCAGCAGCGGCACCGGCAAGCGCGGCGAAAAGCGCTTGGCCAGCAGAATCGCCGCCACCACCACGAACGAAATCGCGAACGTCGGCACGTTCGCGTGCCCAAGGTGAGCGGCAACCTGCGCTAACTGGTCGAGACTGCGCGGTGAGGTCGTCGCGATCCCCAGCATGTCGCCCAGCATCGCAATGCCCACCTGCACGCCAACGCCCGCGAGAAAACCCACCAGCACGGTGCGCGACAGGAAGTCCGCGAGAAACCCCAGCTTGAATATACGCGCGGTCAGCAGCAGTACGGCGGTGAGCAGCGCGACCATGCCCGCGAGCGCGATATATTCGCCGCTCCCGATCGGAGCCATCGTAGAGAGCTTGCTGGCAAAAATCGTGGCCGTTGCCGAATCGGCAGCAACCACCAGATGGCGCGATGCGCCGAAGAAGGCAAACGCCACCAACGGCAGGAATACCGTATAAAGTCCGGTCACGGCAGGCATGCCGGCAATGCGCGCGTAACCGAGCACCTGCGGGATGTCCATCGACGCCAGCATGACGCCGGCGATACCGTCGCGCAGTGCAGCGGCGCGACTCAGTGGAAGAACAGCTTTCAACAAGCTAAAACGTGAGGCTAATTTTTCTAGTCGTGCTTGCATGCGCGGTTGCGGTGCCATCAGATGTTGGGGAATTCCGCATCCTGCCGCGAGTGGGCACTTAAGCGCAAGGCTCAATTGCTAATGGGCTGAGATGGCGATACACGCCAGGCAGACAAGCAGAGCGGCGAAAAACCCCGTGTGAGCGGGCGTGGCCCGTAAGGACTGAAACGCCGAACAAACAGTCAGCAACCACTGAAACTTCTGCACAGCCCTGAAAAATGCCGTCGACGGATGCGATGGTCTGCACGAACGCGCTGAAAGCAGATGGAAAGCCCGCTTGAGCTTCATTCGGTCTGCGGCGTCGGCATCGATGAAACGCCTTCAAACCCTGATCGTGCCGGCCCCCCAACCATCGAGGCGACGGCTTTACCGCTTGAGTTGCCCCGTGCGCGGATCGACAAGGCGGGCAAAGCCGAACAGCGCGGCTATAGCAAGCGGGCACGCAATAAAGAAAGCGGTTAGCATCCTTCACCCCGTAACAAAATGTTTCAAAGAGTCTAAAGGATCGACCGTGCTTTTAAATCTAGGGAAAGCCCGCAAACCTAGATGTGGAGCCGCTCTCGCCTCAAAATGGCAATCGTTTGCGCGAAGTTTTCTGCTTATATTTGCGAGCAAACGCACCAAGCCGCCGCTGAGTTGAACGCGAAGCGGCCGCGAATTCTGCCAATTGTCGTGGACCCCTTATAATCCGGCATGACTCAATTTCTGCCCCACGCTGCCCATTCGCAGCCCGCCGCCCTTGCGCGATTCGCTATCCAACCGCCTGCTACGCTCCGCCGCCTGTGCCCGCACCCGGTGGTGGCCGCATGAAAACACCTAAACGTTTGCTCCCGCTTGTCGAAGAGGGCCTGATCGACGAAGTCATCAGCCAGTTGATGAGCGGCAAGGAAGCCACCGTCTACGTGGTGCGCAGCGGCGACTCGACGCGGTGCGCGAAGGTCTACAAGGACGCCAAACAACGCAGCTTCCGTCAGGCAGCGTCGTATCGTGAAGGACGCAAGGTCAAGAACAGCCGCGAAGCACGCGCCCTTGAAAAAGGCAGCCGCTATGGCCGCGAAGTCCAGGAACAGTTGTGGCAGAACGCCGAAGTCGATGCGCTGTTTCGCCTCGCGAATGCCGGCGTGCGCGTGCCGCAACCGTATATCTGCACGGACGGTGTGCTGTTGATGGAACTGGTCGCGGACGCGGACGGCAATGTCGCGCCGCGCCTGAACGATGTCGACATGAGCGAGGCTCGTGCTGTTGAACTGCACGCGCTGCTGCTCAACCAGGTGGTGCGGATGCTCTGCGCCGGGGTGATTCACGGCGATCTTTCGGAGTACAACATTCTTCTGGCTGCGGACGGTCCCGTAATCATCGATCTGCCGCAGGCCGTCGACGCCGCCGGCAATCTCGAAGCCCCCGCCATGCTCGAGCGTGACGTGGACAATCTCGCGTCGTACTTCGGCCGCTTCGCGCCGCATCTGCTCGACGCGAGCTATGGCAAAGAGATCTGGGCACTCTTCGAAGGCGGCGCGTTACACGTGGATGTGCAATTGACCGGCCGTGTCGAACAGGACACGACTCCGATCGATCTTGACGCCGTGCTGCAGGAACTCGAAGACACGCGTCTCGATGAAGAAGCGCGCGTGCGACACGAACAGAGCCTGCGCAGCAACGCCTGAACGGCCATGCGTCAATTTCCCGTTGACGTACTGCGGCGTGTTTTCATCGTCATGGATCGCGGCTTTGCCGCAGCTACCGAGGCGCGCATCGTCACCGTCACCGGAAACTCGCGAAAGATTTCCCATGCGGTGCCGTAGCATTGATTCACCAGCCAGCGCACCGCGTTCTGCGTCAGCTCGGCCGTCGGGATATGAACGGACGTGAGCGCGGGCGCCGCATAGGCTGCGGAATAGTCGTCGTCGTAGCCGATCACCGACACGTCTCCCGGCACCGAGATACCTGCCTGCTGCAGGCATGCAAGCGCACTCACAGCCATCGTGTCGTTCGCGCAAAAGAGCCCCGTAAAGTACGGCGCGGATTCGAGTAGCGTCTGCGCGGCGGCATAGCCCCCTTCGGGCGAGAAGTCCGATTCGATCAGTGTGATCGCCGCACGTTCGATGCCGCAGCGAGCCAGCTCAGCGAAAAACCCCTCAAGACGCGCCACATTGTCCGACGCGGTAGACGGCCCCGCTATCACGGCAATGTCCCGATGGCCATGCTCGAACAAGGTACGCGCCGCCAGTTCGCCGCCGCGATAATGATCCGCGCAAAACGACGCATCCGGCAATTGATCAAACGCTCGATTGAGAAACACCATCTTGGGATGCATGCGATGCAGCAGATTCAGGTCCTCGTCATGCAGATCATGGCTGATCACTACCACCCCGTCGCAATCGCGGGCAATCAGAAAGCGCACCGCTTCCATGGCTTGTTCACGCGGCGACGACTCGCCACAACCGGTCGCCACCACCACGTGACGATGTATGGCCCGCAATTCGATATCGGTCTGCTTGAGGATGGTGCCGTAGTACGAGCCGAAAAAGGTCGGCACGAAGAGCCCGATCATGCCGAGCGATTGCGTCGCCATGGCGCGGCCAATTGACGAGGGGCGGAAGTTTAGCGCCTCAATGGCGGCCTGCACGCGACGAGCAGCATCGGCCGACACCGGCCCTTTGCCGGATATCGCCCGCGATGCTGTCGACATTCCGACACCCGCCAGTTCAGCCACGTCTTTCAAGGTTGCCACACACGCTCCGTCAAACCAGGCTGTTCACAGACGGGCGCCACTGGCCTCGTCAAACAGGGAAATATGCGCACTGTCGAGCGAAAAAGCACACGCCTCTCCTTCCGCGACAGGTGTTTTGTGCTGATCGATCGACGCGATCTGCGCGTCATGATAATCGAGCCAAATCACACGGTGGTTGCCCATCGGCTCGACCAGCGAAACCTTGCCGCTTTGCGCAAGGCCGCCATCCGATGCTGCGGTCCGCACATCTTCGGGACGTATACCGAGTACACAGGGCAGCGTCGTATCGGGCAACGTCTTGAACGGGTAGCGCGACACGTCCAGATCGAGATGCGGCGTACGAAAACGCATGCCCTCTTCGCGCCGCTCCAGCCGACCTTTCAGTAGATTCATCGCCGGGGAGCCGAGAAACGTCGCGACGAACAGGTTATTCGGCCGTGCATACACCTCGGCGGGCGTGCCAATCTGCTGGATCACGCCGCCACGCATCACGGCCATCCGCGTGGCGAGCGTCATCGCCTCCACCTGATCGTGCGTCACGTAAATCATCGTGGCGCCCAGGCGCTGATGCAGTTGCTTCAACTCACGCCGCAACTCAGTGCGCAGCTTCGCGTCGAGGTTGGATAGCGGTTCGTCGAACAGAAACACGTCGGCCTCGCGCACGATTGCGCGGCCAATCGCCACCCGCTGGCGCTGACCGCCCGACAGTTGCGCCGGCTTGCGCTTGAGCAGCGGCCCGAGTTGCAGCATCTCCGAAGCCCGCGTGACACGGCGGTCGATTTCCGCCTTCGGTGTGCCATTGATACGCAATGCAAACGAAAGGTTTCGCTCTACGCTCATGGTGGGATAAAGCGCGTAGGACTGAAACACCAGCGCAATGCGGCGGTCTTTCGGATCGGCCCACGTCATGTCCTGGCCGCCGATTTCGATGCTGCCATCCGCAACGTCGATCAACCCCGCAATGCTGTGCAGCAAGGTGGATTTTCCACAACCGGACGGCCCGAGCAGCACGACAAATTCGCCGGCGTTCACATCGAGATCGAGTTCCTCGATGATCGTATTCGCGCCTAGCTCGATGCGCAGATTGCGGATCGACACGTTCGATACGTTGGTCATGCACTATCCCTTGACTGCGCCAGAAGCAATGCCGCGCACAAACCAGCGGCCCGAGACGAAATAGATGGCGAGCGGCACCATCGACGTCAGGATCGTCGCCGCCATGTTCACGTTGTACAGACGCTCGCCGGTCGTGGTGTTGATGATGTTGTTCAACTGCACCGTCATAGGAAGGTTTTTGGTGCCTGCGAACACCAGGCCCAGAATGAAGTCATTCCAGATGCCGGTGACTTGCATGATGACGGCGACGACGATGATCGGCGTCGACATCGGCAGCATTAGCTGCAAAAAGATGCGCCAGAAACCACCGCCGTCGATGCGCGCGGCCTTGAACAGCTCAAGCGGAATCGACGCATAGTAGTTGCGAAACAGCAGCGTCATGATCGGCATGCCGAAGATCGTGTGAATCACCACGATGCCCGGCAACGAACTGAACAGATGCACGCTCGCCAGCACGCGCACCAGCGGATAGACCATCACCTGGACCGGAATAAACGCGCCCATCAGCAGAATCGCGAACAGCAGACCCGCGCCACGAGGCCGCCAGAACGATAGCGCATAGCCGTTCACCGCGCCGATCGCGATGGACAGGATCGTGCTGGGCACCACAATACGCACCGAGTTCCAGAAGCCGACTTGAATACCATTGCAGTCAAGCCCCGTGCACGCGGATTCCCACGCATCGCGCCACGGCGCCAACGTGAAATGCGCAGGCAACGCCATCATGTTGCCGAGTCGAATCTCCGTCATGGGTTTGACCGAGGTCACCAGCATCACATACAGCGGCAACAGGAAGAACAACGCTGCAGTCAGAAGAAACGCATATACGCCAAGGCGCGCCGGTGTGAAGCGCGCGCGCCCCTTTTTGGGGGATCTGGCGGCGGCCTTCGCAGTGGGTCTTACTGAATCAGCAGGACGGGCGGTATTCATCAAACGTCCCTTCGCAAGGCGGCGCGGCTGCGCATATAGAAGAACGGCGCGAGTATCGCCAGCACGGTAGTCAGCAGTACGATCGATGCCGCCGATGCGAGACCGATGTTGGCGCGGCCGAACAGATAATCCATGATGAATTTTGCCGGCACTTCGCTTGCCGTCCCTGGACCGCCCTGGGTCATTGCCACGACCGCGTCGTAGAGTTTCACGACCATTACGAATAGCAGCACAAAGGCCGTAGACATCGACGATTTCAGCATCGGCACCACGATGCTGGCATAGACTCGCCAGCGGGGGATACCGTCAATGCGAGAAGCCTTCCAGATCTCGTCGTCGATCCCACGCAAGCCGGCCAGCAACAACGCCATCACCAGCCCCGACGCTTGCCAGACGGTGGCGATCACTAGCGTGTAGATCACCCAGTCCTGATCGACGATCCAGTCAAAGCGCGCGTGCGTAAAGCCGATCCGATGCAACACCTGCTGCACACCCAGTTCCGGATTGAGAATCCATTGCCAAACGAGGCCGGTGGCGACAAACGACATCGCATACGGATAGAGGAATACCGTGCGCAGGGCGCCCTCCGCCACCACCCGCTGATCGATGAAGATTGCCAGCAGCAAACCGATCACCATGCACGCGATGATGAAACAGATGGCGTAGACAACGATGTTCTGCAGCGACACCATCCAGCGATCGTTGTGGAACAGGCGCACGTACTGCGAGACCCCGGCGAAGCCACCCGACGGGAACGTGCGCGAGTAGCTCAGCGACACCCGCGCGGTCCACAGCATCGTACCGAGATAAGCAAAGACGACGGTCAAGACCATCGGCAACAAGGCCAGCCAGGCAGCCAGCGGCCAACGCCGGCCAAGCGGCTTGTTCCGCTTGACCCGGTTGGCCGCTGCCGAAGTCAACCCGAGTGCGCGCATTGCGACGCTCAGCTCTTCAGCGCGCTGGCAAAGGCCTTTTGCGCATCGTCGACCGACTCGTTCTTGTTCCAGAAGTTAGTAATGACATCGGTCAACGCGCCTTGCACGTCAGGCGGAATCAGCATCTCCGGATTGGGTAACTGACGGGACTTGTCCTTCATGATCGCAATGCCCTCTTTCGCGCAGATATCCAGGCTCGACGTATCCACGTCCGGGCGAATCGGAATCGAGCCTTTCTTCGCGCTAAAAGCGACCTGCGCCGATGGCGAGGTCATTACCGTGGCCAGCAGATTTTGCGACTTCACCGCCTCCGGGTTATCCGTCTTCGGGAACACAAACACGTCGCCTGCCACCATATACGGCGAATGCGGACCAAAACCCGGGAAGCAGCCGAAGTCTTTACCCGGCACCTGATTGGCTGCCGAGAACTCGCCCTTCGCCCAGTCACCCATGATCTGCATGCCTGCCTTGCCGGAAATCACCAGCGCGGTGGCGTCATTCCAGTTACGGCCCGGCGAGCCTGGATCGACGTAGTTATGCAAACGCTTGAAGGTGGTCAGCACGTTCTTGAACGCCGCTGAATTCACCGCGTTCTGGTCACGGTCACGATAGACCTTCATATAGAGGTCGGTGCCGCCCACATCGGCGAACACTGCATCGAACGTGATCTTCTCCTGCCACGCCTGGCCACCGAGCGCGAGCGGAATCATGCCGGCCGCTTTCAGCTTGTCCAGATCCGTGAAGAGGTCGTTAAAGGTCTGCGGCTCTCCTGTGATGCCGGCCTTCGCGAAGGCCGGCTTCGAATAGAAGAACCAGTCCTGCATGTGAATATCGACGGGCGCCGCGTAGAAGTGCCCGTTGACCTTGATGGAGTCGAGAATCGATTGCGGGAAAATGGCGTTCCAGTTTTCCTTCGCAGCCACCGCATCCACGTTATTGAGCATGCCCTGATCGATCAGGTCATGAAACTGCTTAGACGTATTGAACTGGGCCGCTGTGGGTGGATCACCGCCGACGATCCGGTTGATTGCGGTAGAGCGCGCCTGGTCGGCACCAGCCACCGCATTGTCGACCCATAGACCACCCGCCTTGTCGTAAGCGTCTGCAAATTGACGAATGGCGGCTGATTCACCGCCCGAAGTCCACCAGTGAATCACATTGGCTTTCAACGGATCGGCGTGAGCCACGATGCTGTTGAGTGCCAGTGCCAGGGCGATACCGCTCAAGAGTTTTTTCTTGCAGTTCATTCCGTCTCCTCCGGGCTTTGCGCCCTTGTTTCAGGTCGACATACAAACCAGCTTACGCCATCAGATGCGGGTCTCAGTTACGTGCTCAGTTACGTGACTCCCGTTCCGCGAGAAACTTTGCAATCAGTTCCGCACTGCGTTTGACGGTGCGCTTTTGCGTTTCATAATCGACGTGCACCACACCGAAACGCCGCTCGTAACCGAAGGCCCATTCGAAGTTATCCATCAGCGACCAGACGAAGTAGCCGCGAATGTCCACGCCTGCCTTGATCGCGCTATCCACCGCGGCGAGGTGGCGCTTGAGAAACGAAATACGCTGCGGATCGTCGACGCGTCCATCGATTACTTCGTCATCCGAAGCCATGCCGTTCTCGGTGATGTAGATGGGCGGCAGGTTCGAATAGTTGCGGTTAAAGCCGATCAGCAGATCGCGCAAGCCATCCGGATAGACTTCCCAGCCCATCTGCGTGCGTTCGACATTCTCCAGCGGTACTTCGGTGAAACCGTGCGCACCGTCGCTCTTTACGTTGGTGCGGAAGTAATAGTTGATACCCAGGAAGTCGATCGGTGCGGCAATCGTTTTCAGGTCGCCATCCAGCACAAGCGGTTCGGTACCCGGCCAGAGTTCGAACAGATCCTCAGGGTACGCGCCTTTGAGCAACGGGTCGAGAATCCACGCGTTATGCTGAACCTCGAACCGATGCGCCGCGCGACGGTCCTCGGCACTCTCCGAGTTCGCGGTGCCGCGGCCGATGTTCGCGACAATCCCCTTCATCGAGGTGGGATCGTTGGCGCGCAAAATGGGCACCGCGAGGCCATGCGCGAGCAACAGGTGGTGCATCGCCTGCGTAGCAAAGCGGCCATTCGAGAGGCCCGGCGCATGATGGCCATTGCCATACCCGAGGTATGCGGAGCACCACGGCTCGTTGAGCGTCGCCCAGGCGTCGACCTGGCCCGCGAGTTCGCGGCTCATCAGATCGGCATAGTCGGCAAAGCGGTACGCAGTATCGCGATTGAGCCAGCCGCCACGATCTTCCAGATGCTGCGGCAAGTCCCAGTGGTACAGCGTCACGAAGGTCTTGAGACCCTTTTCCTTGAGGCGCGCGAGGAGCCGTTTATAGAAATCGATGCCCTTCTGGTTGGGGCGGCCGGCTTCGTCCATCACGCGCGGCCATGCAATCGACAGACGGTACGCTTCGAAGTTGAGCCCCGACAGCATGTCGAAGTCGGTTTCCCAACGGTGATAATGATCGCAGGCTACTTCGCCGGTGTCGCCGGCAAGCACTTTGCCGGGTGTCGCCGAGAAGGTGTCCCAGATGGAGGGCAGTCGGCCGTCTTCTTTGACCGCGCCTTCGATCTGATACGACGCGGTTGCCGCGCCGAGCAGGAAATCCTTGCGCCAAAGCGCGGAGTCGGCCGGTGGCGAGAACGGATCACCGTTCGAGCCAGAGGACAGAGCGGATGCTTCGATTGCCATGGATTCTCCTATGTCGACCGGAGTTAGCGCTTTAGCTGGCGGCCGGAGGTCGCGCTTTAGCTCGTTACTCCGGTCCCATGCAAAGCTCGACGTGATTGAACCGGGTTGTGTGGAAGCTCGGAAGATCCTCTGCAAAAATCGCAGTGGAAGCGCTTCCACAAGACCTGCGCACGATAGCAGTCGCGAATTCCTCGCAGCAATCAGGGTTTGTCTGGATAGGGTCGGTGGGTTGCAACGCCCCGTTTCGCTTAGTCAGAGCCGTACTTCGGCGAGTGCGGACCATACAACAGTCCATTCGGTTGCCCCGCAGACAGCAGTCGGCGGCTAGTCAGCCCAGCCACGTCATAGCCATTGTGTTTGTAGATGGGCGTGCCGGCGAAGAGGTCATAGGCGAATCCGCCGAAGCGAGTACCGCATCCATCCGGCTGGTCGTGAGCGAAGTATTTACGGTCACGCCTGTCTTGTGACAAGCCAAATTCCGACCAGGATAACGAACGAACCAACGGCTTGCATCGGCTTCAACGTTTGCTCATACAACGCGGTAAACGTTAACACCACGAGGATCGAGATTGCGACCATAAGCGGATATGCCGTACTGAGACTGATCCTGCGCAGTGCAATTGCGTACAGTACAAATCCGATTCCATAGGAGCCTATCGCGGCGCCCCGGAGCGCGATGGGCAACAAGGATGTCGCCGTTGCAGCGATGCTTTCAAGCGCTGCCAGACGCAAAAGGACGCCTGCCATGCCCCCGAACGCGCCACTGACCAAAATCAGCATCCAGACAACTGTCATGCCACCACCTCGCTGTCAGCCGCGATCAAAACATTTCGATCTGCGTCGATCTGCCGGTCATACATGCCACCGCCAAAAATCTGGTTGAAACGGACGGCGCCATACAGCGCAATCAGGACGATTGAGGGGAATACTGTGGAGAAGTTACGTGTCTCGTCGCAATACCCGAACAGCACGAAGAGCACTAGTACCGGTAGAAAAGCAGCGAAGAAGTATTGCCGATATAGCGCAGGCGATGCTCGCCATGCTGCGCGGAAGAACACCGCACCAGGCACAAGCATCAGCGGATTTTGCAGGCTCGGTGTGAAGATGCCCTTACCGATCAGGTTGTAGAACGCAAAGTAGGAGCGTGGATCGGCCCAAAACTTCAGGTTGTCCCACAGGTGGAATTCGACGAATCCACCAGCATTCGCGTCATAGCCGCTCATAATGAAATGCCGGGTGAGCGCGCATATCGCGAGCTGACCGACTGCCCACGCGATCCGGTGGCCGAGGGACACGTATGAACCCTGCAGAAAGAACAGCGCGAGCGGGACCAGAAAGAACGTTTCCTTGTTGCACGAAAACAAGGCTACGACGGCCGTGCAGATATCCATCCTGCCCTTAAGCACGCTGTAGCATGCGGCAAGCACCCCGAACATCTCGATGAAGTCATAGTAGTAACCGCCGCGCTGGAACGTGAGCGGATAGACGAAGCTGAATGCGGTAACAAATCCAGTGGCTTGACCGAATGTCAGGCCATGTAGACGCGCCAGCTTGTACACGATCAACAACGCGAACACCGTTGAAAGAACGACCACGAGATACACCAGATGGTACGTGATGGCGACTGTAGGAGTCCAGAATTCGTCGGGCACACCATGGAAGTAGCCGTTGCGCATCGAGTCGTAGCGCGTGATTGATTTGAACAGCTTGTTCTGTACATCCGTGCCTAGTTGTTCTGTCACCCACTTCGCCGCCTTCGGTAACGAGGAACGGTACACATAGGGCTTCGGCGCCGCGCCGTTCATCATGCCGACGAGACTATAGCTCGATGCATAATCATGTTTCTGATCATCCCGGAAACCCCATTTCAGAAGCACGCTGTTGGTGATGTTTCCCGCACAGACGAGCAGCAAGACAAACACAATTGCGAATCGGCTGAACGCCAGTACCCCGTTTCTGTTTTTCAAACTCATTTTCGGCTGCTGTCAAAACTGGATAAAGTGGGCTGTCATCATGGCGGTGGGCATGATGACTATGGTGAGACGGCTGCGACGATCTCCGGCCATATAAAGGATCGGACCGTCGCGCATCGTGCCGCGAACCGTCTTGTATGGTCCATCCATGATCGTTACTTCACCCTCGAATTTAGTACTATTCATTTCGGTTCATCCTGTTTGTTGGGTCTCCCAGGCTATTTTTTGGTCGTATTGCAAAGTCAGAACTGCGCGGTGGCCTGCACCGCGACCGTCGCTCGCGCAGTCGCGAATCCCGCCGGTTTGTAAATCGGCGTGCCGGCGAACAGGTCATAGGCGAATCCGCCGATCGGCGTCCCGATGCTGCCGCGAATGCCTATTACGGCACCCGCGAGTTGCGTCCCCGGCAGAAATGCCGTGTTCGGTCCGAATACGCGCCCGTAGTCAATCCCCGCATAGACCGCCTGACCCGTCTGTCCGATGGGCATCTGCAATTCGTTGCGCCAGTAAAATCCCCTTTCCGCCGCGAGCATTGTTTCGCCGTCGAAGCCGCGCACCGTGTAGCGGCTGCCGATGGTCAGATCGTCCAGATAGAACAGTGTGTCGTTCGTAAACTGGCCGTGTACCGTCGTCACGTAGCGAAACGGTTGTGTCGCGATCAAGAACGGAACCGAGAGGTTCGCATCGAGTACGGCCATGTGAAACCGGTAGGTCGGACCGTTCGGGTAAGGGTCCGGTCTCGCGCCAAACCCACCAATACCCTGACGGTACGCGAGCGTGCCATCGAGCTGCGCAGCGCCAAGGTAATGCCGGTCCGTCATGCCCGCTTCGATGAACGTGTTGTTGCGCTTCTGCTGCACAATGTCCGTGTCGTCGATAAAGCTGTCGCCGAAGCGCTTCGATAGCTGGAACTCCGCACCAAGCACGTCGCTCTGGCTGCGGCTGATAACACGTTGCAGTTTCAACGCGGCCGTCTGTGAATTGCCGCTTGAGACAAACGCCTGGTTCACGCCCGCTATCTGCTGGTAGTAGGTGTTCGTGTTACCCGACAGTGTCGCGGTCCAGTATCCCCACGGCAGCGAATACAAACCATTGAAGCCGTGCGAGCCCAAACCCTTGTCGTCGAATTCCAGATCCTGACTGGCGCCGGCCGTGAACACGTCATTTAGCCCGAGCGGGTTGTCGATGCCGATGCTGAGATTGCCCTGTAGCTTGCCGGTTGCGCGCGAGCCTGAATTGTCTACCGACGCAACGACGCTCCACGGTTTTGCACGCGTCACCGTCAGCACGATATCGCTTTCGCCTGGCGTGTCGGTCGGCTCGATCTTCATTTCCACGTCCTGACTGCTAACGCGTTTCATCTGTTCCAGGCCCTGCTCAAGCGCGCGAAGATTCAGCATGTCGCCATTGCGTGAAGGAAAGGCAGACTTCCACGTGCCGCGTGTGTTCTTGTCGGCAAAGCGTAGATGCCGCACGACACCCGGCACGAGGGCGAATTTCAGTTCGCCCGTTGACAGATCCTGTTCGGGTAACAGCACGCGAGTGGTGATATAGCCCTGACTCAGGATGGCCTGCTGCAATCCTTTTGTGAGCGTGTCGAGTCCGGCCTTGCCGACGCACTGCCCGCGGTAGTGGTCGAGCCATTCGCGTGCGAATGCGAAGCGGTCGAGCGGCAATTCTGATGCTCCCTGACTGCGTACCGCATCCGGCAGGTTAAGTGGCACATCGAGAGCGAACGAGTCGATACGAAAGCACGGTTTCTCTGCCGGTAGTCCGGGCCGGGCTTCCACGCCTCGGACTTCCCAGCGGACGGTTGGCGCCTGTACGGTTGCCTCGCGCTGCTGCGCGTCGCGCTGCTGCTGGATCTGCTGGTTCTGTTCGGCATTGGCCCGCGCCGCCGCTGCTGTGTCTGGCGGAGTCCTCGTGTTCTGCGCCTGACCCGCGAGCGATACCAGGGCTGTGAGCGGCAGAGCCGCCAGCCTCGTTCTGATTTTCATGGGTGTTTCGTTCCGTGATTCGATACGACGTGTAGCAGCGGACAGCGTTAGCCCGCTGCTACCTCGGCGGCTGTCGTCGAACGGTTTTAACCCAAAAGCTTTTGCGCGGCACGAATAGCCGCCGACTGTTGCTACGGGGAGCCCTAGAAGAGACATCGCCATTGCGACCGCTAGGGGCAACCGATTCAAAGATAGACCGAAATAAGTCATTGCAAAACCCAGCGCAATGAGAGATAGGCGCACCCAACCAGCGAGGTTTCCATCAACGACCATTTGCAATTTCGTATTCTCGTCAAACCTACTTTTCGTCTTCTGAGGTCTCTTCGCGTTCCTCATTCTTCAAGGCGCGACGCTCCCTCATAAATTGATAGGTCACGGTTACGAGAAAAGTTAGATAAACAGGAACTCCAATAAGAACTGGTTTCCAACCGGCTCCTTGCGCAGTAGAGAAGCCTAAAGCAACCAGGACCATACCCAATATCCCCAGATAGCCGATGGCAAACCGCCTATAGATCGACTTGTGTTTCAAGTGATAGTCCATCATTTTTTGGCCGCGGAATTTTTCGAATTTTCAATGGCTGCTTGCATAGGTCCCGGGACGATTTGGAATAAATATCCCAGAGTTGCGCCCATTGAGCCTGGAACCAGACTTTGAGCGAAGCTACCGGTTATTCCTGTTCCAATACCAATCCCTGCCGACAAACCTGCACTGCTGGACGGGTTGGTCATGGCGGTGGTACCGAAAGCACCTACGCCCGCGGCCAAAGAGTTGTAGACGCCCACAACCGCTTTGCCTGCCTTTGACGTCCCCAATGTGTTTAGCGGCAATGCAAACGGCGCAAGGGCCGCCGCGACTGTTCCCGCAAGCGCTGCATTCTGATAGCTCGGCTGATCCCCCGACAGCTTGTTTTGGTAGCTAATCGCATCTCCAGCATAGGTAAAGGCCGTGCCCGTCGACCATGCTGTTGCGAGATCGGCCAGTATGGTTCCTGCTGCAGCGCCTCCCGTCACTGATCCCGCAAGCAGCGTCGCTCCGGTGCGCGCAAGAGTGTTGCCAACCGGGTCTTTGTCGTAGTTGGCTGCAACAAGTTGATCGAAAGTCTTTCCCTTGTCAATCTGACTCTGTCCGGCGTTATACGCGTCCTGGTTGCTGGCAATATACTGGCTGTTGTAGTCGTGATTTGCGTATTGCGGATCGTTCCTGTAGCCGTCGCAGTTCAGGTTCTGGCATCCGATGATCGAGCGAACTTCATAGTCGTGCACGCCGCCCGATGCATTCGATGTCTGCTTGTCCGAGTTGCGTAGAATTTCAGCGACGATCCGGCCCTCGGCTTCCTGTTCACTGATTCCAAGCTGCTTGGCGACAAGCGGAGCTTCTTTCTTCGCCTGCGCGTATTCGTCAGGGTGGAGTTGTCTATTGAACCGGTCAGCGTTATAGGCGGACGATGCGCCCGCGTCGCCACCGATAGCACCGCCCGCGCCGGTAGCAATCACGTTTGCGACAATATTGCCAAGCACCTGGTTCAAGTCCGCGTTACCGATCGGGTTCGAGCCCGCAATCGCGCCGCTCAGTTCGTTGAGCTTGCCCCCTGCAATTGAGGCGATACCTGCGCCTGCCGCGCCGCCAATCGCGTTGCCGCCAGCGAGCCCGGTCACGAGCGCCGCGCCAGAAGCCTGCATGATTGCTCGCGAGGTGCCGCCTTCTTTCCACTCGTCCATTTCCGCCTGGTCGCCTGCGGCCTGCGCTTCCGTGAATTTCGAATCAGCGAAGTCCCCAACGCGTCGCGACACGGCTTCGCCAGCCGCACCCGCAGCGGTCATCATGTCCGATTGCCGGTCGAGCAGGTTGTTCATGTCCGGCAGTTTTGCGACCGTACCGTTGGTGTTCGACGTGTCGCGGTTCAGGCTCGCAATGTCCTGCGTCTGATGGTCCGCATCGGTCACGCTGATGGTGCCCGCGCTGATGCCGCTTTTCGTCGTTGCGCTATCGCTGCCGCTATCGTTCTGGTTCACCATTGGCGCACCGCCGCCTGCGTTCTTGCCGGACGTGCTGCCGTGCGTGGGGTAGTTGTTGCCCCCGTCGCCAGTCGTCACGCCCGCGCTAATTCCGAACGAATTCGCCTTGTAGGTGGACGAGTTCTCTATGTCGGAGAACGTCAGCGTGCCCGTCGAGAGCATGTTCTTCGATGCATCCGCATCGCTCGCGATAACCGCACCATGCAGGTCCGTATTGCCCTTGACGCTGATGTTGAATCCCCCGTCGCCGGCCTGGATGCCTGCCTGCTCGTTCACGCCCGCATAGCTGCCGTTCGCATTGCCATGCTGCGTGCTGAAGTTGCCGCTCGCGCCGCCCATGCTGGCACTGAAACCGCCGCCCGCACTTTCCTGATGCGCCGCGCTCGACATCGTGTCCTGCACGCTCGCGATGTTCAGGTTGCCCCCGATGTCCGCATTCACCTGACGGCCATTGACGTTCGCGCCGATGACGTTGGTATCGCCGCCCGAGATAATCGTCGCGGTGTTGGCGGCCGTCACATGCGTGTTGTTCTGCATGGTCGCATCGCTGTTGCCATTGCCGTGCGCCTTCGATGCGGACGCATCGACGCCCCAACCGCCGGTGCCATAGGACACGCCCACGCTCGCGCTGCTCGACTGGTTCGTGCTGCGGGTGGAATCCGTATCTGTCGTGTTGACGAGATTCACCTGGTTGTTTGCCGCGAGAATCACGTTGTTCGCGTTCACGTTCGAGCCGGCAATGGTCACGTTGCCACTACTGCCGGGCGTCCCGTTGCCGGTCGCGACAAACGCAGCCGTGCCGCCCGCCGTCACATTCGAACCGCGATTCGTGGCCGAATCTTCCGAATAGGTGTTCTCGCTGTGGCTGCTGCCGTAGCTCAGTTCTACCTTGACTTCGGGTTTCGCGCCGCTCGCCAGGCCGCCCTCGAGGCCGGGCGCTGCGCCTGCCGCATCCACTGCGCCGCTGGCTGCCGCAATGCCATGCAATGCCGCCGCGCGGTCGTCCTGGCTGTGACTTGCCGCATGGGCCTGGTCTACCGTGTTCGATACTGTGTCGATAACCGGCGACTTGATCGCGAGGGTAAAGCCGCTCTTGCTGACCGTCTGCTTTTCGTCGTGGTGGTACGTGTCGGTCGCTGAGTCGATGGTGACGTTCGCGCCCGTACCCGTGACGTTCTTCGCTGCAATCAGGTCGCTACCCGTGACGTGCAGATCGTTACCCGCGACGATATTCAGGCTGCCGTTCAGCGAACCAATCGTGCTGCCCGTGTTCGTCACCTGCGACGTGTTGGCCGTATTGGTCTGCGTCTGGCTGCCGACCGATATCCCGATGCCGCCGCCCGTGCCGAAGCCCGATTCGTGCTTCTGGTAGTAGCTCGACGTGGTCTGCGTGTGCTGCGAGGTGGTGATAGTCACGTTGCCGCCGGCCGCGAGATTCACGTCGTTCGTACCGGCGATGGTCGCACCTTTCACGGACAGGTCTTTACCGGCGCTGATGTTGACCGAGTCGCCCGATACAGTACTCGCGACGCCGATATTGGCCTGCGTGGTCTGGCTGGTGTTCGTGGTGGAACCGTGGAAAGCACTGCCGCGCTTCGATTCGGTGGCGGAATATGAATCATGTTCCTCGCGCGCCTCGTTGATGCTCACGTTGCCAGTTGCCACGATGTTCGCAGCGCCTGTGCCTGTCGAGAGGGACGAACCGGTCAACGTAACGTTGCCTTTCGTCGCGTCTGCATTAAGTGCACCAAGCGTACCGCCGCCGCCCGCGGTGAAAGTCGTACCGACTGCCTGCTCGTCGTAACTGCGGTCTGACTGCTTGCGCGTCCTGTCGTCAGTGGCGACGTTGTTGTACGTCGCCGTGTTGGTAACGTTGGTCGCCGTCAGGTTGCCGCCCGCGACTATTGCCACGTCGCCGCCCGCCGCGACAGTCGCGCCCTTGAACGTCATGTCGTTACCGCTCTGCATCGCGAGGCTACCGCCTGCACTGATGCCGCTCGTCTGGTTGAGCGTGCTGCTCGCTTCCCAATGGTGCTGGTCATTCTTCGTCACCGACTGCGACGTGTCCGACTGCACCGTATCAACGTTGATATCATGGCCGGCCGCGATCTGCGCGTTACCGCCGGCCTCGATGCTGGCGCCGTGAACCATCAGGTCGTTGCCTGCCGCGATGACCATGTCGCCGGTCGATGCAATCGTGCCCTGCGCACCGACGAGGCTCTGGCTGACCTTGCTGTTGCCGGCGCTCGAACTGACGCCCACCGTATCCACCAGTGTCGTGTTGACGATGTCATGGCCCGCCAGCACGGCCACACGGTTGCCAGTGATCCGGCCCGACGCGTTGACCACATCATTCGTCGCGGCAATCACGGTCGTGCCGCTGTCGGTACTGCTGCCGATCGAGCCGCCGCGGTTCACGATATTGGTCGCGCTGATAACGGTCTGCGTGCCGCCCTTGATGACGCCCGAATTGGTCGCGCTGCCGGTTGCATGAATCTCGACATCGTCGGCCGCAATCAGTGCGCCGGTCGGTTGCAGGTCGTTAGCATTCGCGTGCGCGAGATAGACCACGGGCGCCAGTACCTGCTGCGTGCTGCCGTCCGGCAGGGTCACGGTCTGGCTGACCATCCATACGATATCGCTCGTCAGTGCATCCATCTGCGCGGCGGTCAGCGCCATGCCCGGTTCGAGGCTAAATTCCTTTGCGACGTTCACGCCGTTGTCCATCAGCGCGCGGTACTCGTCCTCGTTGCTCGTATAGCCTTGCAGGTACACGCGGCCGGTCAGCTGGGTAATCTGGTTGCGCACAAGCTGTTCTTCATATGCTCCATCGCCGAGCCGCTTGATGGTTTTCGACGGATCGAGCTCGAGCGCGCCGAGCATGTAGTCGCTGGAAATGAAGCTCGAATAGCTCGTCAGACGCGGGTCGGTCACGACGAGATACGCTGCACCTGCGGCCGTGTTGAAGGTGTACAGACCGCTCGACGGCAATGTGATATTCAGCGCGCCAGTCGGTCCCGCGATGGACTGCGGCGCGTTAATGGTCTGCGTTTGGCCGGTGGCGAGGTTGACGGTCTGCGCACCGCTGCGTGTGATGCCGCCCACTGTGCCGTTCGTGCCGAGCGTGCCGCCGGTCGCCCCCGTGGCCGAGTTAGCCGCCGCGACGTTCGTGTTGTTGATATCGGTGGCACGGATCTGCACCGCGTTGTTCGCGATGATCGTGCCGCCTGTGCCACCGATCGCAACGGGAGACAGCACAATCGACGGCTCAACCACCGTTCCCACGTCGCGCGAAATATTCTCGTTCCATGCGTAGGTCGAAACGATGTCCTGCTTCTGGTACTCGTATAGCGTCTGGCCGGTGTTGTTGACGAGCGCACCGCCATAGGCATCGCTGCCGATCGCGATGGCGCTGCCCGCGCCAATCGCGCTGTATGCATTGTTCAGTGTGCCGACGTTCGCCAGCACCATGTTGCCGCCCGCCACGAGTTGCGCCTGCTGTGCCTGCGGCCCGACTACCTCGTCTTGCTGCGTGGTGGTGGTCGTGTCGCGCGCAATCTCGACGCGCTGATAGCCCTTGTGCGCATCGTTGCGCGACGCGTATTCAGTGGCCGGGTCGTAGTTGACGTTCGGATCGTAGCCGTCCCAATAGCTGACGGTAATCGTGCCGTCGCTGTTGGCCGTCATCGTGTTGTAGTAAATCGTCTGGTTCTGGCCGTTGACGTTCACCACCAGCACGTTGCCGGTGGCGTTCGGCCCCGACGCTTCCGACACAACCTGCACGCCTGAATAGGTCGCGTTGATCGGCGCGATGTAGCCGTTATTCCACATGTCCTGCGTGCAGTAACCTTTATCGCCGCCCGTCGTCGTGCAGGCCATGTATTCGGCGCGCTTGGTCTGATGAACTGTGTCGACATCGGTTGTCACCGTCTCAACCGTAGGCGCCGGGCGCGTGTTGGTCAGCGTCTGCGTAGCGACTTCGAGATTACCCTGTGCCTCTACCGTTGACTGGGCGTTGGTGAAGGAATTGCCGCGGTTCGCGAGCAGGCCGTTTTCATCGCGTGTGGCGTCTGCGGCACTGTTGATATCGCCGAGACTGAACATGGTCGCGCCGCCCGTGTTCGAAATGTCGCCGGGCGAATAAAGGTTCAGTTGCGAAGCCGCAGCCATCACGGCCGCCGCGCCCGTGTTCGCAATCGAACCGGCGTTCAGCGTGACCGTGTTGCCGATGATCGTTGCCGTGTTGACCAGTGACCCGCTGTGCGTCGTCACCTTATCGCCTTCAATGCGGCCCTCGTTGGTGAGCACGTTCGCAGCGTTGACCGTCGTACTGGACGAATTCAGGTCTGCGCCGGCCTGGTTATCGACACTGGCCGCGTTGACCGTCAGAGCATTAACCGCGCCGAGTGTGCCCTGATTCGTGAAGTTACCTGACGTGGTAAAGGTCAGGTCGTGATTTGCCTGGATCTGGTTTGTACCGTCGAGCGTGTAATCACCGTTGACGGTCACCGCCCCATCGTTACCGGCAATGATCCGGCCATCACCGGTAAGCTGGTTCGTCGTGACGGCCAGGTCTCGGTCGCTGCCGATTGCGCCGCCCTGGTTGGCAAGCGAGCCCGCAGCAATCGCGATGCTGCCGCCGCTGCCCGTGTCGTTGCCGATCCTGCCCGACGTGTTATCGAGTGCGAGCGCATTTAATGCGATTGCACCGTTGCCGTGGATCGAGCCGCCCGCGTTCAGGACCGAAGCATTCGGGCCGTTAAGCGTGACGTTATTCGAGCCTGACAGCTTCGCGTTCGTGTTGTCGGCAAGCTGCGCGATGTTCAGCGTCAGGTCGTGGCCTGACACGATCTGCGCGCCGTTCGTATTCGACAGCGTCTGCGTGTTGAGCGTCAGGTCGCCATTGCCGCCCATCGTGCCAGCGCCTGCCACACCACCCGTGTTGCTGTTCGTGATTCCGGCCGCGCTGATTGTCGTCGCGCCGTTGCCCGTGTTCGCGATGCGGCCGTTCGTGTTGTCGAGCGAGGCGCCTGCCACCTGCATGGTGGCGTCCGTACCGTCCGCTTCGATCTGGCCGCCCGTGTTATCAAGCGTCCCCTGTGCAGTCGCTGTAGCGTTGCCGGTGCCCTGGATCATGCCGGCGCGGTTTGCCAGCACGCTGCCGGACTGCACGGTCGTAGCACCGGCTGCCGTGATCGCGCCGCCTGAGTTGTCGACGCTCGCACCCGATACCGACACGTCGCCATTGCCGCCAATCAGGCCGTTATTCGTGTTCGTCAGTGCGCCGGCCGCATTGACCGTCGTCGCACCCGTGCCACCGTTGGCAATCGAACCGCCGTCATTCGCCACCGACTGCGCGGATACCCCGAGTGCATCATTGGCCTGGATCGTTCCGCCTGCGTTGTTGAGTGCGCCCGCGTCGGTCACGCTCACGTTCTGCGCGCCGATATAACCGCCTGCGCTGTTGTCCAGCGATGCGAGTCTGAGCGTGGCCGACGACTGGGCCGCGAACGTGCCGCCGCGGTTCGACACCGCGCCGCCGTCGATGGTCAATGCGCCGTTGGTCGCGATCGTTCCGCCATTGTTCGAGAGCGTTCCGGTTTTGACTGACAGCGTGCCATTGCCGGAACTGGCGATCGTGCCGTTGTCGTTGAGCAGGGTGGCGGGGCCGAGCACGAGATTCGCGCTGTTCGTCTGGAGCGTACCGCCGGTATTGTCGAGCGTGCCGGATACGTTGACGGTCGTCGCGCCGCTGCCGGTCTGCGTGATTGCACCACTGTGGTTGACGAGGCTCGTCGCGGCAAGCGTGAGCTGGTCCGCGCTCGTCGAGCCGCCACTGTTATCGAACGTCGCGGCGCTGATAACCGCCTGATGGCCGGCCGCGATCGTGCTCGCGTTGGTCAGCGTCGTGCCGGCGGATGCGTTCACGTTGCCATTGGCTGCGAGCGTACCGCCGTTGAATAGCGTTTGAACCGCTGCCACCATCAGGTTCTGCACGGTCGAAATCGAACCCGCGTTTGCAATCTGTCCGGCCTGCACCATGACGTTGCCGTTCCCGCCAATCGTGCCGCCTGCGCCGTTGTTCAGCAGCCCAGTGGTCGAGAAGTTCAGGCCGTCAGCGTTGAGCGACGCAACACGTCCGGCCGTGTTGTCGAATGACCCGGCGCTCGCCGTGAGTGCGCCCGCCGCCTGCATCGTGCCGCCTGCGTTCGAGACTGCGCCCGTGACGTTTTCCATCAGCGTGCCGCCCGCTACCATCT
>NZ_JBAURZ010000096.1:0-14427 GCF_049581445.1 Paraburkholderia sp.
GCGCTGCGGCGATCAGCGCGCAGCACGCCTGGGTGCGCTGGTTGCCGAACGACCTGCCCGCCGCCGGTTACGTGACCCTCGTCAACTCGAGCGACAAGCCGATCGACCTCACCGACATCTCAAGCGACGACTACGAAGGCGCCATGCTGCATCAGACCGTTTCGAACGGCTCGACCCAGCAGATGGTGATGGTCGACAAGCTGACGGTCCCCGCACACGGCCAGGTAGCGATCGCGCCGGGCGGTTATCACGTGATGCTGGAACACCCGCAGCACAAGATCGCACCCGGCGATACGGTGCATCTGAAGCTGAAGTTTTCCGACGGCGAAACGCTGGATACGCCGTTTGCCGTAAAGTCTCCCGCGCAAGCGAACTAACGCAACGAGTGCAGCGTGATCAACCTGCTCTACTGGCTCGATCCATGGGAGCCGTCGCCGACTGTCGTGATCGTGATGTCGATCACGGCCATCCTCTTCCTGCGCGGCGCGCGCAAAGCGAAGGTGTCGATCGCCCGGCGCGTCTCATTCTGGTTCGGGCTCGTGGCGCTCTACATCGCGCTGCATACGCGGCTCGACTATTTCTTCGAGCATGAGTTTTTCATGCATCGTGCACAGCATCTGGTGTTGCATCATCTCGGGCCATTTTTCATTGCGCTGTCGTACCCTGGCGCCGCGTTGCGCGCCGGCATTCCGTTCACCTGGCGGCAACGCTTCGTGAGGCCCGCGTTGCAGGCGGCGCCCGTGCGCATCGCGCTGGACGTGCTGATGCATCCCGTCGTGGCCTGCGGCCTGTTTGTCGGGCTGATCTATTTCTGGCTGCTCTCGCCAATCCATTTCGTGGCGATGCTCGACTGGCGGCTGTATCGGGTGATGAACTGGAGCATGGTCATCGATGGCCTGATGTTCTGGTGGCTCGTGCTCGACACGCGTCCCGCGCCGCCCGCACGGCTGTCGCCCGGCCGACGCGTCCTCGTTGTGATCGCCGCGATTCCGCCGCAGATCTTGCTGGGCGCATTCATCTTCTTCACGTCGCACGAGCTGTATTCGGTCTACTCCATTTGCGGACGTGCGTTCACGTGGTTGAGCCCAATGCGCGACCAGCAGATCGGTGGCCTGCTGCTATGGATTCCCGGTTCGATGATGAGCGTCATCGGCGCGCTGATCGCAATGCGCCACTGGATGCGGCTATCGGCGCGCGGACGCTTGCGCGATAAACGGTCTCAAGCACACGCCCAAGCCGCCGCCAGGACCGCAGAAGCCGCCCGCAAGGCGCAAACAGCGGGTCGCCTCAACGCGTGATCAAGAGGCGCCAGGTGTCTGGGTGTGATGAGTGTCAGGCGGCGCGCATCCAGACGTGCGGGATGCCGTCTTCGTCGTGAATCTCAGAGATCGGCGCAAAGCCGAATGCACCGTAGAACGTCTGTAGATGCGCCTGGGCATGCAGTCGCATGGGCGTGCCCGGCCATTGCCTGGCAATGTGCTCAACTGCGCGCTCAAGCATCTTGTTGCCGAGCCCCACGCCACGAAAATCCGCCGTGGTGAGCACGCGGCCAATGCGAATGTCGGTATCGTTCTCGTCGGGCAACAACACCCGTAGATAGCCGGCCAGTTTTGCCCGGCCCTCACCGCTGCCGAAGGCGAACAGATGCCACGCGTCGGTGTCGAGACCGTCAATATCACCGTACACGCAGTTCTGCTCCACCACGAACACCTGACTACGGGCGGCCAGCATAGCGTAGACCTCGGCGGGCGTGAGGTCATCGAAGGCTTTCCAGCGCCACTCTATGGGCGGATGCTGTGTGGTGTCGGACTGCGGGGGCTGGTTCATGGCAAGACGCATCGGAAGAAGCTCGCCCGAGGGGGCGGCGATTGCAGAATTATGCCGCGAATGCCTTGCACGGGGATAGCAGCCCCGGCAATAGCAGCAAGCGCGGCACTCGTGATACCGCGCACCGCGGTGCTATGGTGGTTTGTGCGTGGCACGAGACCGCGACGCCAGCGCATGACCCGACAGCCCCGGCTCAACCGCCCAACGAAACCGGCTCGACGGGATGTCCCAAACATTCGACCAGGCTTCCTTCGCCCGCCAAATGAAGCGCTCCGACGACCACCAGCGTCCGTTCCTGGCTGCCCAGCGCGCGACGGATGTGCGGCGCCCAGGCGCGATTGCGTCCGTCGAGGAGCGCGCTGCGAATGCCAGGCAGGCTGAACATCGGCGATTGGGCTGCAATCCGATAGACGGCTTCGGTATCGCGTCGCAGCCATGCCTCCTGCATGTGGTCCAGCGTGCGCTGCGGTTCGGTGAGATCGGCAAGCAGCAGTTCGAGCCCGGTGCTTACAGTTGCCAATGGAATCGACTCGAGCGAAGCCGCGACTTCGGCGCCGGTCTCCAGATAGCGGTGTGGCTTCGATTGCGCCGCGGCCTCCCTGAGCATGCGCGGCTCGACGCCTTCGACCACTCGCTGGCAAAGCGTCGGCGCCACCATGAGCGCGGCCCACGGCCTCAGTTCGCTGAGCGGCGCCAACGGACCGGCGCTGGGCCACGACGGGTCAAGCCTGCGCCACACGTCGACGGGCAAATCGTGTTCGAGGGATGTGCCTGACTCTCTCTTCAGAAATGGCAAGATCGCCAACGCGTCGGATTCGAAGACCAGTGTCTCCGACCAGTCGAAGGCCTGCGATACCCAGTCAGGCATCCGCGGACTGCTCGCCGGGAAGAGATGCATCGAGCCGAGCAGCCTGACGTTGGTGCCGATGAGTTGGAGGTACATGGATGAGAATGGACTGTCGAGGAATGTTGCAAGAATGGCCGACAGTATTTCATAAGCAACCGCGCGCCGCGCCGATTGCCGCCGGCAACGCTGGCTTGTGCGACGGTGTGATATCTGGCGGAGGGCGTGATTTGGAGCGGAGATTCACGCGTGCGTGAGGGCCAAGATGGCCCCGGACGCTTTTAACCGCTCGGAATACAACCGGACACCGAACGCGCGACTGAAAAAAGAAAAGCCCCGACAAGTCGGGGCTTTTCTTTGACTGCTGGAGGCGCGAGCCGGAGTCGAACCGGCCTAAACGGCTTTGCAGGCCGCTGCATAACCGCTTTGCTATCGCGCCGTAAGCGGACTGCGGAACCGTCGCAACAGTTGAATGTTGCGTGGACAGCGGGTTCGCAGATTTGTTCGATGGCCGGTTGGTCCACCAAACAAAAAGGGAAGCGTTGCTTCCCCGAATGTCTGGAGCGGGAGACGAGGCTCGAACTCGCGACCTCAACCTTGGCAAGGTTGCGCTCTACCAACTGAGCTACTCCCGCATGGTGCTGCACTACAACGTTTTGCTACCGCGCTACTTCTTGACTACACCACACAAAACGCCGCTTCAAATCTGGAGCGGGAGACGAGGCTCGAACTCGCGACCTCAACCTTGGCAAGGTTGCGCTCTACCAACTGAGCTACTCCCGCGTTTTGCTGCTTCTTCGCGGCTCGTTACTACTCCACCGCACCCCGCTGCGTAGAACTGCGTGCACCGGAGAAACGAGATTATGTAGAAAGCACCGAAACGTGTCAACCCCTTTCACGCAGGTCTTTTTCGGGACAATTTCCGCTCAAACGATTCCGCCCCGTTCACGAATCTGCGGCCATGCGAGCTTCATGTAATAGAGCATCGACCAGATGGTCAGGAACGCCGCCAGCAGAATGAGCCAGATGCCCCACACGCGCGTGTCGATCGCAAAACCGGGCGCAAGCGGCAACGGGCCGTAGAACAGCAGCATCGGAATCGCGACCATCTGGCACACGGTTTTGAATTTGCCCAGCGAGTTCACTGCGACGCTTTTCGACGCGCCGATCTGCGCCATCCATTCGCGCAGGGCCGAAATGGCAATTTCGCGGCCGACGATGACCAGCGCAATCGCCGAATCAATGCGTGCCAGTTGCACCAGCACGAGCAGCGCGGCCGTCACCATCAGCTTGTCGGCAACCGGGTCGAGAAACGCGCCGAATGCGGAGGTCTGATTCCACTTGCGGGCCAGATAGCCGTCGAACCAGTCCGTCAACGCGGCCAGGATAAACACCGTCGCGGCCGCCAGATTGCGGTGCATGGGGCTCATCATCATGTCAGGCAAATAAAACACGCCGACGACGAGCGGAATCAGCACGATCCGCAGCCACGTCAGGAAAATCGGAAAATTAAACGGCATGGGCAGGCGCAGCGTCTGACAAGGGAGATGCAATTGTGCCGTGTCATAAGGCCTGCCACAAGCAAGCCGCCGCCAAACAGGCGGCAAGGGGCGGCAGGCGGCCCGCGGACAGACTGCCACGTGGGCAGTACGGCGTCCTTGATGCTGCCCGCGCCGCGTCAACCGCTTGCCACGAGGCAAGCCGGACGCGAAGCTAGCGCGCCGCCCTCTGTGCCGTCATCAATGCAGTTGCCGGTAGATCTGTTCTGCCAGCGCCTGCGAAATTCCCTCGACACTCGCCAGATCTTCAATGCTCGCCGCCACCACACCGCGCAGCCCGCCGAACCGCGCGAGCAGGCGTTGACGCCGCTTCGCGCCCACGCCTTCGAGTTCTTCGAGGCGCGAGGTCTGACGCGTTTTGGCACGCTTTGCACGCATGCCGGTGATCGCAAAGCGGTGCGCTTCGTCACGAATTTGCGCGACCAGCATCAAAGCCGCGCTCTCCTTGCCGAGTTCGAGCGGCGCCCGGCCATCCGCGAAGATCAAGGTTTCGAGCCCGACCTTGCGCCCCTCACCCTTCGCGACGCCGACCAGCATCCCGCAATCGAGACCCACTTCAGTGAATACCTGGCGCGCAATCTCGACCTGCCCTTTGCCCCCATCGATCAACACAATGTTCGGCAGGATT
Source organism: Paraburkholderia sp. (assembly GCF_049581445.1). Taxonomy (GTDB): domain Bacteria; phylum Pseudomonadota; class Gammaproteobacteria; order Burkholderiales; family Burkholderiaceae; genus Paraburkholderia. The sequence continues at coordinate 4,859 of NZ_JBAURZ010000096.1, forward strand.
TCGCCAGCGGCCGGCTCGGGGGCTTCTATCGTGTCCGCACCCGTTGCGGCAAGAGTGGGATCGGCAGCCTGCTCGACGGCTTCTTCGGCGGCGTTGGCTGCAGCCTGCGCCACCATCTTTTCATAGCGGCGCGTGAGCACCTGGCGCATGGCCGCGTAATCGTCCCCCGGCGTGATGCCCGTGATGTTGTAGCGCCGGTATTCCGACGACTGCATCTTGTGATGGTGATACACCACGCACGACGCCTGCGTTGCCTCGCCCATGGTGTGACTGATGTCGAAGCATTCGATCCGCAAATGCGCGAGATCGTCGCACTCGAGGCCCAGCGTGTCCGCGAGCACGCGTGTGCGCGATTGCTGCGAACCCTGCTCGGACAGCAGCCGCGCCAGCGCGAGCCGTGCATTCTGCTCGGCCATGCCAAGCCACGCACGCTTCTGGCCTTGCGGCTGGCGCAACAAGCTGACCTTGTGGCCGGCCTGCTCGATCAGCAGATCCACCAGTTCGCGACTGGCCGGCGCATGACTCACGACCAGCACCGGCGGCACACGATTGCCCAGGTAATGTTGTGCGATGAACGCCTCCAACACCTCGGACTCGATGCCGTTCGCGCGTCGGCGTGAGACCTTGCTGGAGCCTTCTGTTTTTGCATTCCCGGCGGTTTGATCCTCCAACGAGGTATCGACGTCTTCCGTGGCGTCGGCTATCTCATCCGTCTCGTTGAGCGTTTCGCCAGTCTCGTCTGCATCATCGGATTCAGGCGGCAAAGCCTCCGCGATTATCAGCGCGTCCAATCCATCGTCGTCCGCCGCCGAGTTCTCTGCCGGCATCGCCGACGCTTCGTCACGCGCCGCGCGCAAGCCCTGCTCAACCACGGCCGTGAGCGCGCCCGCTGCATCTTCCTCGTCAAGGCCGCCCTCGTCGATCGTCAACGCGCTTTCGACGTGCGCCGGGAAATACGCCTTGTCGCCCAGATGCCGTCCGCCACGCACCATCGCCAGATTCACACACACGCGACCGCCCAGCGCGACTACCGCGAGAATGTCCACGTCGCTTTCGCTGCCCACTTCGATCGCCTGCTGATGAAGCACCGTCGACAATGAGCTCATCTGGTTACGCACCGCCGCGGCCTGCTCGAATTTGAGCTCCGCCGCGAATGCATGCATCTTCTCTTCGAGTTCCTTCATCACCTCGCTCTGCCGCCCGAGCAGGAAACGCGACGCGTTGGCGACATCACGCGCGTAATCCTCTTGGCTGATCGCACCGACGCACGGCGCCGTGCAACGCCCAATCTGATGTAGCAGACATGGTCGCGTGCGGTTGTTGAACACCGAGTCTTCGCAGGTTCTCAACTGGAACACGCGCTGCAGAATCTGAATGCTTTCGCGCACCGCCCATGCACTTGGGAATGGCCCGAAGTACTGGTTTTTGCGGTCTACTGAACCACGGTAGTACGCCATGCGCGGGAACGTATGCCCCGTCAGCTTGAGATACGGGTACGACTTGTCGTCACGAAAGAGGATGTTGTAGCGCGGCGCCAGCGCCTTGATCAGGTTATTTTCGAGCAGCAGCGCCTCGGCCTCCGAACGCGTGACTGTCGTCTCGATGCGCGCAATGCGCGTCACCATCATCGCGATGCGCGGCGAGAGCAGCGTCTTCGTGAAGTAACTCGAGACGCGCTTTTTCAGGTCGCGTGCCTTGCCCACGTACAGCACGGCGCCCTGCCCGTCGTAGTAACGGTAGACGCCAGGCAGATGCGGCAACTGGGCGAGCACTTTTTTGGGCTCGAAGGGATCTGGAACTTCGGAGTCGGTCATGCAGGATCGGGCTGAGCACCGCGTCTGGATTCACGCGGAGACTGGACTGAGTGCTTTAGAATCGCCAGTTTAGAACATTCCGTACGCGTCCGAGCCCCGGACGCCGTCCAACATGTCCTCCGCGCGCCCTCCTGCCCCGTCAGCCCCTCCTGCTCCGTCGACCGCGCCGGTGTCTGCCGCGCTCACGCCATCGCCCTCGTCAGCCAGCACGGCGATCGCGGCCGACCTGTTTTGCGCCGTGATCGACAACTTTGGCGATATCGGCGTGTGCTGGCGGCTCGCCCGCCAACTGGCGAGCGAACACGGCTGGCAGGTGCGCATTTTCGTCGACGATCTACACGCCTTCCAGAAACTCTGCCCCACGCTTGCGCTCGATCGCAGCCGCCAGGCCGTGAGCGGCATTGTCATCGAACACTGGCGCGAGCCGTCTCGCGCGGGCGCGACGCTGGAAGTGGCCGATGTCGTCATTGAGGCGTTCGGATGCGAGTTGCCGCACGCGTACGTCGCGGCCATGGCACGCCGTGAACAGAAGCCCGTCTGGCTGAATCTCGAGTATCTGAGCGCTGAAGACTGGGTCGCGGACTTTCATCTGCGTCGCTCGCCCCATCCGCGTCACGCGCTGACCAAAACGTTTTTCTTTCCCGGCCTCGGTGCGGGGACCGGCGGTGTAGTCAAGGAACGTCACCTCGACGCCGCGCGCGCCGCCTTCGAGGCATCTCCGCCAATGCGCGACGCCTGGTGGCGTCAGGCCACCGGCGCAAGCGCGCCCGGCGCGGACGCAACGGTCGTATCGCTGTTTGCCTACGAGAATCCCGCTGTCGATAGTCTGCTCGAACAGTGGCGCGACGCCGCCGCCCCAGTCGTGCTGCTCGTGCCCGAAGGACGCATTTCAGGTGCACTCGCGCGGTTTTTCGGCTTACCGTCATTCGGTGCCGGTTCGCATGCCGAGCGGGGCAACCTGCGCGCCCACGCGTTGGCGTTCACGGACCAGCCCGGTTATGACGCGCTTCTCTGGGCCAGCCACGTCAATTTCGTGCGCGGCGAGGATTCGTTCGTACGAGCGCAATGGGCCGCACGCCCATTCGTCTGGCACATCTACCCACAAGCCGATGACGCCCATCTGCCGAAGCTCGATGCCGCCCTCGAACACTACGGTCGCCATCTGCCCGCCGACGCCCGCAGGGCGCTCGCGGGCTTCTGGCATGCATGGAACGGCGCCGGCCAGCCGGATTGGGCAGATTTTCAGCGCCATCGGAAGGTTCTCGAACGCCGCGCAACGGATTGGGCGCAGGAACTCGCGACACTCGGCGACCTCGCCGGAAATCTGGCCGATTTCGCAAAAAGTCAGTTAAAATAAGCGGTTATCCAACGGCCGACGACGCAAGCGCGGCACGATGGCGGCGGCAAACCCGGCGGCTAATGTTGCAGCGGCAGTTACAGCAGCGGCTGCACCGGGAGTTGCACCCAAGGTTCAATCCACGGTGCGGCTTCGGTGAAAGCGGGTGCATCGCAGGCATCGGCGCCACTCGTGTACACGCCCGGTAAGGGTAAAAGCAGTTATCGGAAGGTGACGGGCCGCTTGCGCCGTATGCCGTTGAGCACAGTTGAAGCTATTTATTTCGTACAGGACAGTTTTATGAAGACCGCACAGGAACTCCGCACCGGCAACGTCGTAATGATCGGCGCAGACGCGATGGTCGTGCAAAGGGCCGAATACAACAAATCGGGCCGTAACTCCGCCGTCGTCAAGATGAAGTTCAAGAACCTGCTGACCGGCGCAGGCATGGAAACGGTGTATAAGGCCGACGACAAATTCGACGTTGTCCAGCTCGACCGCAAAGAAGTGACGTACTCGTACTTCGCTGATCCGATGTACGTGTTCATGGACGCCGACTACAACCAGTTCGAAGTCGAAGCCGAAATGATGGGCGACGCCCTGAACTACCTCGAAGACGGCATGACTTGCGAAGTCGTGTTCTACAACGAGAAGGCCATCTCGGTCGAGCTGCCCACCACGTTGGTCCGTGAAATCATCTACACGGAACCCGCTATCAAGGGCGACACGTCGTCGGGCAAGGTCCTGAAGAACGCCAAGCTGAACACCGGCTTCGAACTGCAAGTGCCGCTGTTCTGCAATATCGGCGACAAGATCGAAATCGACACCCGCACGCACGAGTACCGCAGCCGCGCGTAAGCGCTGCAACCCGGCGGATCGCCAGATCTGCCTACCCCGCACTCCGCAATCCTTGCGGGTCCGGCGGTCAAATAAAAAGCGCCCTCTTTTGGGCGCTTTTTCTTTTTTTCACGACCGTGTATGGTGAAGGAAAACTTTACCGGTGGTGTTCTCATTTTTGCCATCCCCGTTGCATCACGATTCCCGGGGAGCCCCACCAACCCCTTGATAAATTTAAGTAATCGCTGATGGCACATTCTCTGCTTCAGTCAAGGAAACGGCCTTTGCAGGCTTTTTCTTCTTTTCATCACGGAGATGTGCCATGAACAACGATATCGCAGAAGGCAAGTGGAAGCAGATGATCGGAAGGGCCAAGACGGCGTGGGGCGAACTGACCGACGACGAACTGACGAAGGCCGAAGGCCGTGTCGACAAGCTCGCGGGTCTGATTCAGGAACGCTACGGCAAAACCCGCGAGGAGGCCGAGCGCGAAGTGCGCCACTTCTTTGAGACAACACGACACTGAGTGTAAGGGAATGCATCACGCGCTCAACGGCCCGCACCAGGCGTTTTGTGGCCTGCCGGGCCGGCCCTGCGGTGAGCGCGTTGTGATGCCCAGGCATGCGTGCCCGGCGCTCGCGCAATAAATCTGCGTTGCGTGAGTCCGCGGCACATCGCTTGCGCGTCGCTCTCTGCTGCAAGACAGAGTGCAAAAGACAGAACCACTGGAACCGATGAAACCGACTGCCGTTTCGCCCGCAAGCATCCGCCGCCGACTGCCAGCTTCATGCTGGAGGCCGGTGTTGACATGCCCCTGCCCGGTGCGGTGTTCCTTCAGGAACACGGTCAGCCGCCGAACCTCAGCCTCGCGCCCCAGCACCGGCGCGCAGCGCGGGGTCCCGTCCACCTGAAAAAATACGCCCGCCACCATGCCACACGCCCTGATTGTCGAAGATGATCCCAATAGCCTGTCTGGACTATCCGCGATCCTCGCCGCCGATGGTTTCTCCGTCGACACCGCGACAACCCTCGCCGAAGCGCGGACCGCGCTGACGCGATTCATTCCCGATGTCGTGCTGGTCGATTTGAACCTGCCCGATGGCAGCGGCCTCGATCTACTCCAGCATCTGCCCACACAACCGCCTGGCGGCGCATTGCCGGTCATCGTGATGACCGGCAATGCTACTGTCGAAAGTGCGATTGAAGGTCTGCGGCATGGCATCTGGGACTACCTGCTCAAGCCCGTTAACATTCCGCGCTTGCGCAGTCTGCTGGCCCGTATTCCGCGTCCGTACGAGCTCACCGAGGAAGTGCAGACGTTGCGCGCCACGCTGCGGCAACTCGGCCGTTTCGGACCCATGCTCGGCAGAAGCGGCGCGATCCAGCATGTGTACGACATGATCGAACATACCGCGCCGACCGAAGCCGCCGTCCTGATCTCCGGCGACGCCGGCACGGGCAAGGAAGTCACCGCTCGCACGATCCACGAGATGAGCCGCCGCCGCAAAGGGCCGTTCGTCATGTTCGATTGCCGCACAGCGGCAATCCTCGGAGGCAACGGTTCGCTCGACAGCGTGTTGTTTGGGCATGAACGCGGCGCATTCAACGGCGCCGAGCAGCGTGAACAGGGCCTGTTTGAGCAGGCAAGCGGCGGCACACTCTTTATTGATGAAATCGCCGAATTGCCGCGTCCCCAGCAGGAAGCGTTGTTGCGCGCGCTAGATTCGCAGACTTTCATGCGCGTGGGTGGGATGCACCAGGTGGTGACCGATTTCCGCCTGATCGCGTCGACGCGCAAGGCGCCGCGCGCTGCGGTCGCCGATGGCAGCCTGCATGCGGACCTCGCGCTACGGCTCGAAGCAGCCGCCGTGGCGTTGCCGCCGCTGCACGAGCGTGGCGAAGACGCCGCGCTCTTTGCGCAAGCCATGGTCGACGAACTCAATCGCGAAGCGAGCGCACACGGCGCGGTCGATGCAACCAAGCAGATCGGACCGAATTTCCTGCGCGAATGTCTCTCGTATGAATGGCCGGGCAACGTACGCGAATTGCAGGATCGCGTGCGGCGCGCGTATCAGGCATCGGGCGACGTGATCGAATCGCTGCGTGCCGACGAATCCGGCTCGGGAGGCGGTCGCGATCTGAATGGCAGCCGGGTCCAGGTGACGGTAGGTACGCCGCTCGCGGACGTCGAGGAAATGTTGATCCGCGCGACGCTCGATGCGGTCGGCGGCACGCGGCACCGCGCCGCGTCGCTACTAGGGATCAGTCCGAAGACGCTGTATAACAAACTGCAGCGCATGCGGTTGAACTGATCACTGCAGTGCAACGCATCACCGGGTTTTGGTGGTGCGGCGGCGGAAATGACAAGGGCGGCGCCTCGGCGCCGCCCTTGTCATTTGCTGCGAGGCAGACCGACACGTTCAGCGCTGAGTCATCGCATCAACGGATTTATCCGGCAAAGGCACTGCGCAACAGCGCTTGCGCCTGCAGATATTCCGGCTCCGCCACCAGCTTGCTCCACTTCAATGGCTTGCCACGCGGACGCATCCGCTTGATGCGCTGCTGCGATTCCTTCGACGGCGTGAAGCGCAACGCGTCAAGCACCTTTTCGGCTTCGGCCGGCTGGTTGCAGATCAGCACCATGTCACAGCCCGCCTCAAGGGCCGCGCTCGCGGCTTCGGTCAGCGTGCCGCCCTGGCGCGCGGCTTCCATCGACAGGTCATCGCTGAAGATCGCGCCCGTGAAGCGCAGCTTGTTGCGTAGCACCTCTTGCAGCCAAACCCGGGAAAATCCCGCCGGTTTGGCGTCCACTTGCGGATAGATCACATGCGCCGGAATCACCGACGCGAGCGACAGGCCCAGCCAGTCATACGGCGCTACATCGTCGCGCAGAATGACATCGAGCGGCCGTTCGTCGACCGGCACTGCGACGTGCGAGTCCGCCTGCGCAAAGCCGTGCCCAGGGAAATGTTTGCCGCAGTTCGCCATGCCGGCGAGCGCGAGGCCATGATTCAGGCTTTTCGCGAGCATCGCGACCACGCGCGGATCGCCGTGGAACGCACGGTCGCCAATCACCTGCGACTGCCCGTAGTTCAGATCGAGCACCGGCGTAAAGCTCATGTCGATTCCACATGCGCGCAATTCGGTGGCGAGGATATAGCCCACGGCCGTGGTGACCTTGGTTGCGTGCAATACGTCCGAGTCCCACAGCGCGCCGAGTTTGCCCATGGCGGGCAGGACGGTGAAGCCATCGGTACGAAAGCGCTGCACGCGGCCGCCTTCGTGATCGACCGCGATCAGCAGATCCTCGCGAATCTCGCGGATCGCATCGGTCAACGCAACCAGTTGAGCGCGGTTCTCGTAGTGGCGCGCGAACAGGATCACGCCGCCGGTCATCGGATGCTCGAGTCGGCGTGTGTCGTCATCGGTCAAGGTTTTGCCGACCACGTCGAGCATCACGGGTCCGGGATTGATTTTCATCGGATTTCACTGGAAAAAAGAGGATGCGGCGCACCAGCGCCGCATTGAGAAATTCAGGGGGAAAGGGGTTCTACTGGACGATCCACTGCAGGCGCTGCCGAGTCTGCCGTTTCCGCGATCACGAACGACACGGCGTAGTCGCGTTCGTCGCTGATCGTCACCTGCGCCGTAATGCCGCGCGCTTCGAGCCATTCGGCCAGTTCACCCGAGGCAACCACCATTGGCTTGCCGCTTGGCTCGTTAAGCGTCTGCAGTGCACGCCATGTCATCGGCCAACGCATGCCGAGGCCAATCGCTTTGGAGAAAGCTTCTTTCGCCGAGAACCGCGTAGCAAGAAACGCCAGCCCACGCGCGGCCGACCTGGCATGGCGAGCGTGATAGATGCGCAGTTCATCCGCGCCCAGCACTTTCTCTGCAAATCGCCCGTTAGTGCGCGTCATGACTGCTGCCACGCGACTGACCTGAACGATGTCCGTGCCAATGCCGTAGATTGCCATGCGTGTGAAGTGTCCTCTTGATGTCTTTACGTCTGCTCGTGACTGCGCTTCTCTAACGTCAGGCGCGCGCAGCGAGACGCGCGGCGACCATGATCGCCTTCATCTCGCGCACGGCGTTATCCCAGCCGGCAAAGATCGCATGTGCGACGATCGCGTGGCCAATATTCAACTCGACGATGCCGTCAATCGCCGCGATCTGCTGCACGTTGGTGTAGTGCAAACCGTGGCCTGCATTCACCTTGATGCCAAGCGATACGCCCAGTTCCACACCACGCACCACGCGCTCGAATTCGCGCTGCTGCTCTGCGGGGTCATGGGCTTCGGCGTAGCGGCCGGTATGCAATTCGATCACCGGAGCGCCTGCCTCATGTGCGGCGCGGATCTGCGTTTCGTCGGGATCAATGAAGAGCGACACGCGCGAACCGGCGTCAGCCAACTGCTTGCACGCGGCACGCACGGCTTCGAACTGGCCAGCAACATCGAGGCCCCCTTCAGTCGTCAACTCCGCTCGCTTTTCGGGCACGAGACACGTGTCGTGTGGCTGGACTTCGCAGGCAATGTCGAGCATCTCCTGCGTCACCGCACATTCGAGATTCATTCGCGTCTTGAGCAAAGGACGCAGCTTGCGCACATCGGCATCGACGATATGGCGGCGGTCTTCGCGCAAGTGCAGCGTGATGGCGTCGGCGCCAGCGTCTTCGGCGTCGAGCGCCGCGCGGATCGGGTCAGGGTACGACGTGCCGCGCACGTTGCGCAGCGTAGCGACGTGATCGATATTCACGCCCAGGTCGATAACAGTCGGCGAGGTAAGAAAGAAGCTCATAAGTTCTGCAAGTCGATCAGAATCTGGCGCGTCGCGAGCGGCGTGCCGCCAAGGTAGGTGTTAAGCAGAAAGCGCATCAGCGTCTTGCTTTGCGCCACGGTCTGCGGACGATGGTAATCGTCCGCTTCCATATCGAGCAAGGTCTGTCCGGCAATCACGGGCCACTGCGCGGGCAGATCATCCGACGCTTCACGCACGCCGCGCTCGGGATCGAACACATAACGACCTTCGGGCTGCACGGATTTACGCGCGACCGTCCGGTTGAGCGCCATCGCATAACCGGTCTCGCGCAACAGCACGCGTTCAAACGAACGCAGCACCTGTACGGCCGGTTCGTCATGCGCGAGGCGCGCCAATGTGACGACATAGTGCTGGAACAACTGCGGATGCGGATCTTCGCGTCCGCAGAACTTGACCAGCAGTTCGTTGACATAGAAGCCGCATAGCAGCGCGTCTCCCGCCAGCGGCAGCATGCCGCCTACCCATTCGGCGCCGGTCAATGTGCGTACTTCGGACTTGCCGGACCACGACAGAGCGAGCGGCTGAAAGGTTTGCAGCACTCCGCGCAGGGCCGAGTGCGGGCGTTTGGCACCCTTGGCGACCAACGCCAGGCGGCCATGATCGCGCGTCAGCACGTCGATGATCAGACTGGTCTCGCGATGCGGATAGCTATGCAGCACGAAGGCCGGCTGCTCGGTCACCTTGTAGTCGGAGCCAGTGCTGCGCGTCGTCCGACGCGGCGGCGACTTGCGGGCTTCGCCGGTGGCCGGAGCGCCCTCAGC
>NZ_JBAURZ010000097.1:0-9593 GCF_049581445.1 Paraburkholderia sp.
CGTTGATGCTGCTGCAAGACGACGGCCACGAGGCGCTGGTGCCGGCGCCGCGCGCTCACGCTGCGCAGCGAGACGTCGCGGGACCGCCAGCGTAAAGCTCGCAGATCACCTAACCAACGATCAAGACTCTCTCTTAGCCGACCACATATGACTTTATCGCCCGCCTTGCTCGCAGTCGAACCGCTCGATCAAACACTGCGCACGACGCTGCAACACCTCATCGATACGAAGACCAAGCCGCCGGGCAGCCTCGGCCGGCTTGAGACCATCGCCCGGCAGATGGGGCTGATCCAGCGGACCACGCATCCCACGGTCGAACGTCCCGTCATGATCGTCTTTGCGGGCGACCACGGCATTGCGCAGGAAGGCGTGAGCCCTTATCCGCAGGCTGTGACCGCGCAGATGGTGCTGAACTTTCTGGCGGGCGGCGCCGCGATCAACGCATTAAGCCGTGTGGCCGATGTGACGCTCGAAGTGGTCAACGCGGGCATCGCCACGCCGTTGCCGCATGCCGAAGGGCTGGTGGATATTCCAGTGGCCGCAGGCACGCGCAACTTCGCGCATGAACCGGCAATGACGCGCGACCAGGCGCTCGCCGCGATGCACGCTGGCGCTGAGCGTGTGCGCCATCACGCGGCGCTGGGCACCAATGTGATCGGCTTCGGCGAGATGGGAATTGCCAACACGTCGGCGGCAGCCTGCCTGATGAGCCGCCTGTGCGGCGTGCCGATCGACGAATGTGTCGGCCGCGGCACGGGTCTGGACAATGCCGGCCTCGCGAGGAAGCGTAACGTACTGGCCTCGGCGCTGGCGCACCATGCACCGGATGCCGGACCACTCGATGTGCTCGCAACCTTCGGAGGCTTCGAAATCGCGATGATGGCGGGTGCCTATCTCGCGGCCGCCCAGGCGCGCATGACGATTCTGGTGGACGGCTTTATCGCCAGTTCGGCGCTGCTGGTGGCCGATGCGCTCGCGCCCAACGTGCGCGAATACTGCGTGTTTGCGCATGCGTCGAACGAAGCGGGACATCGACGCATGCTCGATTATTTCGGCGCCACACCCTTGCTCACCCTCGACATGCGTCTTGGCGAAGGCACGGGTGCGGCGCTCGCCGTGCCGTTGCTGCGCGCGGCCGTTGCGTTCCTCAACGAGATGGCGAGTTTCGAGTCGGCGGGTGTCGCCGATCGAGATGCGTGAACGGTCCACAGGCGTTGGTCGCTCATGAATCCGCGCGCGGAACTTCGCTACTTCTTCACGGCAGTCGGCTATTTCACCCGCGTGCCGGTGCCGCGCTGGGTCGGTTATGAGCCGCACTACCTGAACGCGGCGGCGCGTTATTTTCCGCTGGTTGGTTTATTGGTCGGTGGATTGGGTGCGCTTGTCTATCTGACCGCGCTACGCGTGTTTCCGCACGGCGTGTCGGTCATGCTCTCCATGCTCGCCACGCTCTTGATCACCGGCGCGTTTCACGAGGACGGGCTCGCGGATTGCTGCGATGCGTTTGGCGGCGCGTACAAGCGTGAAGACGTGCTGCGGATCATGCATGACTCGCGCATCGGCGCGTTTGGCGCCATTGCGCTGGTGATGGCGCTGGCGTTGAAGTGGCAAACGCTAGCGGCGTTGCCACCGGAGCGTGCAGCGGGCCTGATGATTGCTGCGCATGCAGCGAGCCGCGCGTTTGCGATCAGCTATCTGGCCACGCTCGATTACGTGCGGCCTGAGGGCAAGGCGAAACCCGTTGCACAACGCCTGAGTGGTGCACCGTTCGCGTGGGCAGCGGTATTCGGTTTGCCGGCGCTGTTCTGGCCGGACTGGCGTTTCGGTTGCGTGGCGCTGGCGATTCTGCTGGTACTGCGCCTGCTGCTCGGCCGGTATTTCGTCAGACGCATTGGTGGCTATACCGGCGACTGTCTTGGCTTTGCGCAGCAGATTTTCGAACTGGTCATTTATCTGGCGGGGCTCGCATGGATATCGTCCTGATTCGTCACCCAGCGGTCGCCGTTGACGCGGGCATCTGTTATGGATACAGCGATGTGGCGCTCGCTGAAGCGCCCGAGCTCTCCGCCGCCGCGCTGGCTATGCGGCTTGCGACCTTGCAGGTGCCCCCGCCGCGCGTTGTGCTGTCGAGTCCGCTGACCCGCTGTGCAACGGTTGCCGGTGCGATGGCGGGTGACTTCGGCTGCCCGCTCAGCGTCGATGACAGTCTGAAGGAAATGAACTTCGGCACGTGGGAGCAGCAGCCTTGGGACGCGATCGATCGCACGTTGCTGGACGGCTGGGCCGCGGACTTTCATCATGCGCGTGCTCACGGCGGCGAAAGCGTCGCGCAATTTGTGCTGCGCGTGCAGACGTGGCTCGATGCGTTTGCACAAACGCGGGAGTTGTCACCCGCGTATGTGGTGACGCATGCAGGAGTGATCCGGGTGATTGCGTCGCTGGCGCTGGATGTACCGGTGGAGCGTGCGCTCAACTGGTCGATTGATATGTCCGGCGTGGTGTGGCTGAGGCGTTACGATGACTCGCAGCCCTGGTCGCTCGTACGCTGGAACGTGTGAACGCGCAACGGCGCTACTGCTTGCTTGCGGGTCTACGTGAGCGCGCGACGTCCAGATCTTCGCAAAGCTGCGCTGCGCCCTGCGCGAGGCGCGGCGTTGGACGGTCGATCAGATCGCCGTCGATGGCGAAGAGGTTGTTGCGTGCCACCGCTTTGAGGCTGGGCCACGCGCGCCATTTGTCCAGTTGCGGTAGCGGCTTGTCCGGTTTCGTGGCCCCCGTTGATGCGGTGAAGATGGCTTCCGGGTTGGCCGCCAGCACCGCTTCGGTGGAGACGGTCGGCACCAGGGGCTGAAGCTTTGCGAATACATTGCGTCCACCGCATAGCGTAATGACGTCGCTCACCATGTGGGTACCGTTGAGCGTCATGAGCGGTTGATCCCATACCTGATAGAACACGCTGACGGGCGGCCGGTTTGCATACCGTGCGCGAAGATTGGCAATGTCATGCCGATAGGTGCTGGCGGCCGCGTCCGCAGTGCCCGATGTGCCGAGCAACGTGCCGAGCTTCGTCAGCGTGAGCGCGACGTCGTCAAGCTGGTGAGGCTCGCTGAAGAACAGCGGTATGTGCAGTGCGCGCAGCCGTTCAAGCTCAGCCTGCGCGTTGCCGTGCCGCCAGACGACGATCAGATCCGGCTTGAGCGCGGCGATACGTTCGAGATCGAGTGCCGTGTTGTCACCCACGCGCGGAATCTGCTTCGCTTCAGGTGGATAGTCGCTATACGACACGGCGCCAACCAGACGACTGCCGCCGCCCGCTGCATAGATCAATTCGGTGACGTGCGGCGCAAGACTAATGACCCGCTGTGCGGGCGCGGCGAGCGTGACAGTTGCGCCGTTGTCATCCGTGACGCTGATCGCAGCGTGGGCCTGCGACGCATAGGCGCAAACGACGGTCGCAGTGCAGAGAAGCCGTGCGATGCAGTAGAGTCGAATCATCTGGCAATACGGTAGTGGCGTAGGTGGATGGGCGAGCGCGGTATGTCAACTTGCGCATGCGGCGTAGCCGTCTCCATCATCGGGCAAGCGGCGCCAGGCATCGGTGGGCACGGGCGGCACAGGATAACCATGTGGATTGATGCCCGTCGACAGGTCGAGCCACTGCTCGTAGGGGATGCAGAAGCGTTGCGCCGCTTCATGCAGATTGCCGCCGTGGACGATGCGATTAGCCATCAAACTCGACCCTGAAACGGTACGCTCAGCAAGGCGAGCACAATCAGCACCGCAAGCCACAGGATCACGCTGCGTTGAACCAGGTGCAACGCGGCCGTCACGTGCACGGCTCTCGCCGGCTGACCCGCGCCGAGCGTCGGACGCTGCTCGACTGTGCCGTGATACACCGCCGATCCGCCGAGCAGCACGTTCAGACTGCCGGCACCCGCTGCCATCACAGGCCCTGCGTTGGGGCTGTCCCAACGCGGCGCTTGCTCACGCCAGCAGCGCCATGCGGTACGCGTATCGCCGAGCAGGGCGTAGCTGGTAGCAGTCAAACGCGCGGGAATCCAGTTGAGCACATCATCGATGCGCGCAGCGGCCCAGCCAAAGCGCAGATAACGCGGCGTGCGATAGCCCCACATCGCGTCGAGCGTGTTGGCGAGGCGAAACGCCAGTGCACCCGGACTACCCGCGATAGCAAACCAGAACAGCGCGCCGAAGATCGCATCGTTGCCGTTCTCGAGCGTGGACTCGACGGCGGCGCGCGAGAGCGCGGCCTCGTCCGCGTGCGCGGTTTCACGCGACACGATGCGTGCCGTGAGCAGGCGTGCTTCGACGAGATTACGTTGGGCAAGCGCGCGAGCGATCGGCACAATGTGATCGTCCAGACTGCGCGCGCCGAGCGCGAACCACAGCAGGACGACATGCAACGCGCAAGCCAGGATGAACGGCAGCACGGCAACGAGCCATGCCGCGATCAGCACCGGTGGCAATACAACTAGCCCCCACGCCAGCAGACCTGCGAGCCGCCCGCGCCGCCCAGTGTTCAGGTGTCCTTCGATGTGCTTTGCGAGCTTGCCAAAGGCGACCAGCGGATGCGCGCGGCGTGGCTCGCCGAGCCAGCGGTCGACGGCAACGCCGGCCGTAGCGAGCGTGGCGATCAGGGGCAGCGTTAGCGTTGCTGTCGTCAGGGGGGACACGATTAGTCAGCCGTTTTGAGCGCGAGCGGCAGGCCGGCGACCATCATCGTGACTTGCGGGCACAATGCGGCGACGCGCTGATTGAGTCGTCCGAGTTCATCGACGTAGAGGCGCGTCGCGGCACCCATCGGCACCACGCCGAGGCCGATCTCGTTGCTGACGACGATTACTTTGCCGGTTACCGCGTGGAGCGCCGCCTCGAATGCGGCGAAGCGCGCGAGATAGTCGTTGCCGGGCGTACTGCCATCCGGCGGGCAGAGCAGATTGGCGAGCCACAAGGTCAGGCAGTCGATCAGGATGCAATGGCCAGGGGCATCGACGCTGAGAAGCGCGCCTGCCAGATCCACGGGTGCCTCGAGCAGTTGCCAGTGAGCGGGACGTCGCTCGCGATGATGGGCGATACGGGCAGCGAATTCCTTGTCGTTGGTGAGGCGCGCGGTGGCAATGTAGGTGACGGGCCGCGCGCTGTCGCTCGCGAGGCGTTCGGCATGTGCGCTCTTGCCTGAGCGGGCGCCGCCGAGCACGAAGGTGAGGTCGCGGGAAATCATCGCGTGATTGTACCGGCACAACATCGGCCCACACGAAAGCGCTTCGCTGCGATGGGATAATGCTGGCTTCGCATCACAGGTTGAATCTTGCGTCGTGACGACTTCGAATTTTCCCGCAGCGGTGCGTGTGCCGCGCGGCACGCTGATGATCCAGGGGACGACCTCGGACGCGGGTAAGAGCACGCTCGTCGCCGGCTTATGCCGCCTCGCGCGGCGCGCTGGTGTGCGGGTCGCACCGTTCAAGCCGCAGAACATGGCGCTCAATAGCGCCGTGACGGTGGATGGGGGCGAGATCGGCCGCGCGCAGGCTTTGCAGGCGGTGGCGGCGGGCATCGCCGCGCACACCGACCTGAACCCCGTGCTGCTCAAACCGACCAGTGATTGCGGCGCCCAGGTGATCATCCACGGCAAGACGCGCATGAATCTCGATGCGCGGGCGTATCACGACTACAAGCCGGTGGCCTTTGAGGCGGTTTTGCAGTCGTACACGCGGCTGCAGGCCGCTTACGACACGATCTTTGTCGAAGGGGCAGGGAGCCCCGCCGAAATCAATCTGCGCGACCGCGATATTGCCAACATGGGTTTTGCGGAAGCGGTCGATTGTCCCGTGGTGCTGGTGGCGGATATTGATCGCGGCGGCGTGTTCGCTCATCTGACCGGCACGCTGGCGTGTCTGTCGCAAAGTGAGCAGATGCGCGTGCGGGGCTTTATCATCAACCGCTTTCGCGGTGACATCAGCTTGCTCAAGCCGGGGCTCGACTGGCTCGAGGCGAAGACAGGCAAGCCGGTCCTCGGCGTGGTGCCGTATCTTCACGGCCTCACACTCGATGCCGAAGATATGCTGCCGCGCGAACTACGCGCGGCGCAAGCGACCGGAGGAACGGCGCTGCGCGTGGTCGTGCCGGTGCTGCCTCACATCAGCAACCACACTGATTTCGATGCGCTGCGAGCGCATCCGCAAGTGGACTTTCACTATGTCCGCAGCGGCATCCCGCCGCCTGCGGCGGACCTGATCATCCTGCCCGGTTCGAAGAACGTCCAGGGCGATCTCGCGTTTTTGCGGGAGCACGGCTGGGATCAGGTGCTGCAGCGTCATCTGCGTTACGGGGGCAAGGTGATTGGCATTTGCGGCGGCATGCAGATGCTCGGGCGCGAAGTCGCCGATCCGCATGGCGTGGAAGGGGCGGCGGGCAGCGTGGCCGGCCTTGGCTGGCTCGACTACGCGACCACGCTCACGCGCGAGAAGACGCTAAAAAACGTGACGGGTCGCCTGGCGCTGACGGGCGCGGCGGCGGACCTGGCCGGCTACGAAATTCACATGGGCGAGACCCACGGGCCGGCACTGGCGGCACCCGCGCTGCATCTCGATAGCGAGCGGGGCCAGCGCCCGGACGGCGCGGTGTCGGCCGATGGACAGATCCTCGCCACCTACGTTCATGGACTATTCGATACACCGGCTGCCTGTGCAGCATTGCTGGCCTGGGCGGGCCTGAGCAGCGCCGATCGGGTCGACTATCCGGCGCTGCGCGAGGCCTCGCTAGACCGGCTGGCGGACACGCTGGCCGAGCATCTGGATCTGCCGCGCCTCTTCGGCGCTATCCGATGAGGCGGCGGTTTTAACGGTGCCGCATAGCTGTGATTAAATCACACCAGGAAATAATCTAAGCCTGGCGCGCCGTTTTTCTCACTCCAGGGTTCGAATAAAGTCCTTGTTTCGACGACGCACGCGCGTCGTCCAACCACCGACAAGGACTCTCGATGAACTCGCCCCGTTCCGCCGATCTGGCCGCCACCCTGCTGCGCGTCGCGCTCGGCATCCTCTACCTCGCTCACAGCCGCAGAAGATATTTGTTTTCACGCTGCCGGGTACGGCGCATTTTTTTGAATCACTGGGACTCCCAGGTTGGCTGGGTTACGTGACCGCCTTCGTCGAACTGGCCGGAGGCGTTGCGTTGCTGCTCGGCGTACAGGTTCGCTGGATAGCGCTAGTGCTGCTGCCGTTCATGCTCGGCGCGATGTCGGCGCACTTGCATAACGGCTGGGGCTTCGCTTCGCCGAACGGCGGCTGGGAATATCCGGCCTTCTGGGCGGTCACGCTTCTCGTGCAGTCGCTGCTTGGCAGCGGGCTGGGCGCATTGGGCACGTTGAAGGCGCCGCGGACATTAGTGGCCTGATCGGCAGATCGCCGGGAAATTCAGCACAGAAGCCCCAGCGGATGACTCCGCTGGGGCTTCTCGTTTTTGGCGTCGAGTTGGAGTTGGATGTTGTGATCCATCCACGACGCGAACGTGGCGCCCGCGTGACCTCCCGCCGCGCTCTCCGCCGTGCGATCTGCAGCAAACCAACCCGCGTCAATAAAGCACCATCTGCGTACACCGGAACAGCGCGATTGTCTTGCCATCCGGTACCGACACGGTCGCATCCCAAACCTGTGTCGTTCGTCCCAGGTGCACGCTCTTGGCGACTGCCCGGATCGTGCCTTCGGTACAGGTGCCGAGAAAATTGCTCTTCAGTTCGATGGTCGTGAAGTTGCGCGCGGTTTGCGGCAGATGCGCCCAGCATGCGTAGCCGCAGGATGTGTCCGCGAGGCCAATAACGGTTGCCGCGTGCAGGAAGCCGTTGGGCGCCAGCAAATCGCTGCGCACCGTCAGTTCGGCCGTGAGCGAGCCCTCTTTGAGGGCGATGACCCGCACACCCAACAGGTCGGGCAGCTTGCCCTGTTGCCGTTCGTGCAGGCGCTCGATGGAGTAGTCAGTCCGCAGGGTGCTCATGATGTCCTCGTCAGATTTTTGTAAGTGCCACCGTCAAATAGCCGTTCAGGGGCTTCGGCCC
This sequence comes from Paraburkholderia sp., assembly GCF_049581445.1. GTDB lineage: Bacteria > Pseudomonadota > Gammaproteobacteria > Burkholderiales > Burkholderiaceae > Paraburkholderia. The sequence goes on from NZ_JBAURZ010000097.1 coordinate 8,072, forward strand.
AACGGAATTTGTCGATATTATCAACGGCTGGACCGAATGGGTCGTCGTAACATCCGACTGGACGAGGCAAACCGGCTGGCGGCGCCAGCCTTCTTCCCGGGAGTATTCATGACGGTAATCGTGGTGGCCAATCCGAAGGGCGGCGTGGGCAAGAGCACGCTGTCGACCAATCTGGCTGGGTATTTTGCGGCCGCCGGCGAGTGGGTCGCGCTCGCGGATCTGGACAAGCAGCACTCAGCCCACGCGTGGCTCGATCTGCGGCCTGCCTCGCTTGCCGCGATCGAAGCCTGGGAGCTGGACATGGAGACGCCCGCGAAACCGCCGAAGGGACTGGAGCACGCCGTGATCGACACGCCCGCGGGCCTGCACGGCAACCGGCTGGGTATTGCGCTGGATCTGGCTGACAAGGTGATCGTGCCGCTGCAGCCGTCGCTTTTCGATATTCTCGCCACCCAGGAATTTCTCGAAAAGCTCGCCAAAGAGAAGGCGGTACGGAAGGGCGCCATCGAGATCGGCGTGGTGGGGATGCGGGTCGATGCCCGTACGCGCTCGGCCGAGCAATTGCATCGCTTTGTCGAAGGACTGAAACTGCCGGTGCTGGGCTTTCTGCGCGATACGCAGAATTACGTGCAACTCGCGGCCCACGGGCTGACGCTATGGGATGTGGCAAAAAGCCGGGTCGAAAAGGATCTTGAGCAGTGGCAGCCCATTATCGACTGGCTGGAACCCAAGCCTAAGGCTTGAGCGGGCCTGATCGGACCCACCTGGCACACACCCGGCCGAAGCGTCCCAAGTGGCGAGGCGCCCCGGGTGCCCTAGGTTAGCCGCCATTTCAGGTCCAGGTTTGGGTCGGCACGTGATCGCGGCTGCCCTTGATCTTGTTGTTCTCGTCGACGAAGACCAGATCCGGCTTCCAGCCCGCCTTCAGTTCGGCTTCATCCACGGTCGCAAAGGCCGCGATGATCACCAGGTCGCCCAACTGCGCGCGTCGAGCCGCCGAGCCGTTCAGCGAGATCATGCCGCTGCCGCGCTCGCCCTTGATCGCGTAGGTCGAGAAACGTTCGCCGTTGTTGATGTTCCAGATGTCGATGCGTTCGTTCTCGACGATATTCGCAGCTTCCAGTAAATCCTCGTCGATCGCGCATGAACCTTCGTAGTGCAGTTCGCAGTGCGTGACGGCGACGCGATGGATCTTCGACTTCAGCATATGACGTTGCATGACCGTTTCCTGTGTGTCCCTATTGGTCCCGTATGGTCCCTGATGATTGACCTGTGCGCCCCTGAGCGCTTCTCAGGCAAACGCCGGGGCGCCCCAAGTTCTTTCTCAGTTGAAGATGCCCGGCGCACAGCGCGAGATTTTAGGACGCCCGATAAAGCGTCAGATTTCGAGGTTGTCGATCAGGCGCGTGGAACCCAGCTTCGCGGCGGCGAGCACGACGAGCGGCGTGTCGACGTCCTGCGCCGTGGGCGGCAGCAGGTTCACGCGCTTGCGCACCGCGATGTAGTCCGGTTGCCAGCCGCG
>NZ_JBAURZ010000098.1:0-2402 GCF_049581445.1 Paraburkholderia sp.
GTCGAGTCCCGTCCATTGCGACACGCGCAGCATGCTGCTACGCCAGCCGGCAATCACCGGCGAGTCGAGCATCACCACCCCGCGCACCCACTGCGGCTTTTTCAACGCTGCCATCAACGAAAGATAACCGCCGAGGGAATGGCCGACCAGCCAGACCGGCTGCTCGTAGGAACGGCTGATGTCATCGAGCAGTTGCTCGACCAGATGCGGCCAGTCTTGCGTGACCGGAAAGCGCACGTCGTGGCCGATGCGTTCGATGAAGCGCACATCGTAATCGTCTGCCAGCTCGGCGAAGATCGTCCGGTAAGTGGACGCGGGAAAGCCGTTCGCGTGCGAGAAGTGAATGATGTTTTTCAAGTGCGGCTGTCTCCGTTCCTGATTCTATTGTCCGAGACGCACGGTTGGCTGCGAGCCGTGTCGCCTTCATCGATCCATCCAGTACCGGTGATGCGCTGTGCGATACCGTTCGAGTGTCAGCGTCGCGCGAAGTGAGTCGGCGGGTTGTGGCTGGGTGGCCTGCGCCACGATGCCCTGCGCCACGATTTGCACCGCGCCGTCCTCGTCGCTGCGGGTGAGTTCGATATGACGCGCCAGATACCGTTCGAAGACTCCCGGGTTCGGATGGTGAAAACGGTTGCGATAGCCTACCTGAAATACCGCGATGAGCGGCTCGATAGTGTCGAGGAACGGCTCAGTCGATGAGGTCTTGCTGCCATGATGCGGCACGACCAATATCTGGGCGCGCAAGGCCTCGCGGTCGCGGGCGAGCAAGATGCGCTCGACCGGCGCCTCGATGTCGGCGGCGAGCAGAGCCGTAAGACGCGGGGCGGCGAGGACCGCCTTACCCGGGGCAGGCCCCTGACCCGCGCTGCTGACCCGCAACACACAGCAATGCTCATTGGGCTTGCCCTGGAGCGGGCCGGCATCAGGCCAAAGTATGGCGAAGTCCACGCCGTCCCATTGCCAATGCTGTCCCGCGGCGCAAGGCACCGTGTCCGCCCCCGTTGAGCGCGCCTTGTTCCACAGTTCGTTGGACGGCGCGAGCGCCGCCAGCAGTTGCCTCACCCGCACGCCTTCCAGCACTGCTGGCGCGCCGCCCGAATGGTCGGAATCGGCATGGCTGATTACCATCGTATCCAGCGTGTAGACCCCGCTCGCCTGCAGATACGGCACGACGATCCGCTCCCCGGCATGCGTCGATTCAGGTCCGGGCCCTGCGTCGAACAACAATGCGTGATGCGTCGTTTCGACGAGAATCGATGAACCCTGACCGATGTCAAGCGCCGTTAGCCTGAAGCCGCCAGGCTCAGGGCCGGACGGTGGCGGCAACAGCAGCGGCAGCCAGGTCAGGGGAGCCGCCCACCGCAACGGCCAGCCCCGCGGCGCAAGACACCAGGCTACCCCAGCCGCCGATGCGGCCAGCGCCCACGCGTTCGGCTGGGGCAGGCGCCAGAGCGTCCATGCCGGACCCGACACCATCTGCAAGCCCGCTAACAGCCATCCGAGCAAAGTATGGGCGGCGCGAAACGCATACGCGTCGAAAGGCGTCGGCAGTGCGACTCCAGCCAGCACCGCCGGCGTGACCAATACACTCACCCAAGGGATCGCGAACGCGTTAGCCAATGGCCCGATCAGCGGAATCTGCGCGAACCAGAAGACACTCAAAGGCGCGAGTGCAATCGTGATGGCGAACTGCACGTGGATCGCGCTACGCATACGTTCAATGAAGGCTCGCCAATGACCGATTAAGGCTGCCTGAAGTCGTTGGCCGATTGCCCTGCGCGCAAGGGGCGGCGTCGACTCGACTGCTTGCGGCATCTCGGGGACCGCCGGCGGCAACGTCAAGCTCGCCTCTTGCGCGTCCTGCTTCTCATCGCGTCCCTCATCGTCGCGTATGCGCGGTCGGCCCGACATCGCATAGAGGATCGCCGCCACCGCGCAGAACGACAGCCAGAAACCCGCCGACACCACAGCCCACGGGTCAAGCAAGAGCACAAGACCCAGCGCCCACGCCAGCACGACCGAAGGCGCCACGCTGCGTCCACTGACGAACGCCAATGCCACCACGCCCGCCATCCATAGCGCTCGCTGCGCAGGAACGTTGAATCCGGCGAGCGCGGCATGCATCGTGGCAAACAGCACCCCAACCGACACCGCGACCATTTGCGCTGGAATCCATAACGGCCAGTTGCGCCCGACGAAACCAGAGCGCCGCCACAGCGCGCCCGCGAGCCACCCAGCCAGTCCCGCCACGAAGCCGATATGCAAACCCGAAATTGCGACCAGGTGACTCGTGCCCGTGCTACGCATCAAGGCCCGGTCGGCGGCGCTCACCTCATCCTGCGCACCTACCGCGAGCGCCACCACAATCCCGCGATGCGGCGCGTCGGCCAGCACCGTGT
>NZ_JBAURZ010000099.1:0-104007 GCF_049581445.1 Paraburkholderia sp.
GGCCGTCCGCGCCGACGGCAGCTTCGGCCGCAACCGCTGCGGGTGCGCAGCCGGCCTCCGGGACGGAAATCACACCGCCGTTGGATCTGAACGGTGGTCCCGAAACCCAGGTCCCGGGCGACCAGATCGTGCCGCCGCGACTCAATTTCCCAACATTCAGGTTGCATTGATGGTGCGGCCGTAACACCTGGAAACGACTCTCGCAGTTTGTGTACGGGTTGCTAGTGAACTCGCGCACCGTTGTCTGCTCCAAGGTTTGCACTATTATTTTTCCGCAAGGCTCGATATGAAAAAATTCTTTCTCGTTTCGCTGTTCGCAGCGTTTGTTTCCTTCGGAAGCTCTGCTTTCGCGCAAACTGTTGATTCCAGCTCGCCGGATGTCCTGGTCAAGACCGTCACGCAACAGGTGGTCGACGCTGTGAAGGGCGACAAGTCCATTCAGCAAGGTGACATTTCGCATATCACCCAGCTCGTCAACGAAAAGATCCTGCCGTACACGGACTTCCGTCGCACGACGCAACTGGCCATGGGCCGCAACTGGCGCGCCGCGACGCCTGAGCAGCAAAACGCTGTGGTCGAGCAGTTCAAGATGTTGCTGATCCGCACGTATTCGGGTGCGCTCGCGCAGGTGAAGGATCAGCAGATCCAGTACAAGCCGTTTCGCATGAGCCCGGACGACACCGACACGGTGGTGCGCTCGGTCGTGATGAACAACGGCTCGCCGGTCGAACTCGACTATCGCCTGTACAAGACGCCGCAGGGATGGCGCGTCTATGACATCAACGTGCTTGGCGCATGGCTGATCCAGGCGTATCAACAGCAGTTCAACGAACAGATCCAGCAGCATGGCGTGGACGGGCTGATCCAGTTCCTCACGCAGCGTAATCAGCAACTCGCTTCTGGCAAGCAATCGTGAGCACTGCGGTGAATGTTGAGGCCGGTTCCGCTGCGGGTAGTGCCGGCCGCTTCGAAACCGGCACGACGCTCACGCATGCGAGCGCGAAAGCTGCGCTCGAGGCCGGTCTGCAGCGTATCGCGGCCGGCGCGCGAGGCGTCGATTGCGCGCCGCTCGTGCAGTTCGATTCCTCGGCGCTTGCTGTGCTAATCGCATGGCAGCGCGCCGCCCAGGCGCGCGGCGCCGCGCTCGAAATTGTTAACCTGCCGGCTGGTCTCGCCAGCCTCGCTCACGCCTACGGCGTCGATACCCTCCTTTCTACGCGACATTGACGCTCTCGCGTCGTCTGCCCGAATCCCCGGGCAGAGTCGGGCATTCCCACTTTGCCCTATAATCAAACGTTTTTTGGGGCTTTCAACGGGCCCCAATTTCGTCCCTTCCAGCACTTTGCGCACCTATCAGGCGCCGTGATCCAAAGCGGCGCACAGTCATGCCAGCCATAGAAATTCGTAACGTCAAGAAGCGCTACAAGGATCTTCAGGCGCTCAAGGGCGTCAGCCTCACGGTGGAAGAAGGCGAGTTCTTCGGACTGCTCGGTCCGAACGGCGCGGGCAAGACGACGCTCATCAGCATCCTCGCGGGTCTCGCGCGCGCCGACGAAGGCAGCATCGCGGTGCGGGGTCACGACGTCGTCAATGATTTCCGCGACGCCCGGCGTGCGCTTGGGGTCGTGCCGCAAGAACTCGTGTTCGACCCGTTCTTCACGGTCCGCGAAACCTTGCGCATCCAATCCGGCTACTTCGGCCTTCGCAAGAACGATGCGTGGATCGACGAGGTGATGGCCAATCTCGACCTCACCGAAAAAGCCGACGTCAATATGCGCGCTCTCTCGGGTGGCATGAAACGCCGTGTGCTGGTCGCGCAGGCGTTGGTGCACCGGCCGCCGGTGATCGTGCTCGACGAGCCGACCGCGGGCGTCGACGTCGAGTTGCGTCAGACCTTGTGGAAGTTCATCTCGCGCCTGAATCGCGAGGGCCACACGATTGTCCTGACCACGCACTATCTGGAAGAAGCGGAATCGCTATGCGACCGGATTGCGATGTTGCGGCGCGGCGAAGTGGTCGCGCTCGATCGCACTAGCACACTGCTGCAGCGCTTTGCCGGCATGCAACTGTTCCTGCGCTTCGCGCAAGGCGCATTGCCTACTGAACTACGTCCGCTCGAAGTCGAGTCCGGCGCGGCCAACGGCAACGGGCGCCAACATCTGCTGCGTCTGACGAGCTACGACGACGTTGAACGGATTCTCGCGCAATGCCGCAATGCGGGTTGTACATTCGAAGAAATCGAGGTGCGCAAAGCCGACCTCGAAGATGTGTTCGTTCAGGTGATGAACGGTCCGGAAGTGATCGAGGGGCTTGCATGAGTGGCTATGGTGGTTTTGGCACGCTGTTTTACAAGGAGCTCCTGCGTTTCTGGAAGGTATCGTTCCAGACCGTACTCGCCCCGGTCATTACCGCGCTGCTGTATCTGACGATCTTCGGCCACGCATTGCGCGGCCACGTCGAGGTTTATCCGGGCGTCGAATACACGAGCTTCCTGATTCCGGGCCTCGTGATGATGAGCGTTTTGCAGAACTCATTTGCCAACAGTTCGTCGTCGCTAATCCAGTCGAAAATTACCGGCAACCTGGTGTTCGTGCTACTGCCGCCACTGTCCCACTATGAGATGTACTTCGCCTATGTACTGGCATCGGTGGTGCGCGGACTGGCGGTCGGGTTCGGCGTGTTTATCGTGACGATCTGGTTTGTGCCGGTGAGCTTTAACGCGCCGCTGCTGATCATCGCGTTTGCGGTGCTGGGCGCGGCGATTCTCGGCACGCTCGGGCTGATCGCCGGTATCTGGGCCGAGAAGTTCGACCAGCTCGCCGCTTTCCAGAATTTTCTGATCATGCCGCTCACGTTCCTGTCGGGCGTGTTCTATTCGACTCACACGCTGCCGCCAGTGTGGTGTGAAATATCGCGGCTCAATCCTTTTTTCTACATGATCGACGGCTTTCGCTACGGTTTCTTCGGGTTGTCGGATATCGATCCGTTTGTAAGCCTGGCCATTGTCGCCGGTTTCTTCGTGGTGCTGGCTGCCGTGGCGATGCGCATGCTCGCTTCCGGCTTCAAGCTGCGCCACTGACGAGGAGTATTCCCATGTTGCCGACTCCTGAACAGGTCAAGCAGTACATCGCGGTTGGGCTCGCCTGCGAGCATCTCGAAGTGGAAGGCGACGGTCAGCATTTCTTTGCGACCATCGTGTCACCGAGCTTCGAGGGCAAGCGGCTGATCCAGCGTCATCAACTGGTTTATGCGGCGCTTGGCGACCGTATGAAGCAGGAAATCCACGCGCTCAGCATGAAGACGCTGACGCCCGCCGAATGGCAAAACGCGTAATCTGGAAAGTTAGTGCGAATTACACAAGATAGGCGCGATGCCGGCAGCGGCGCCGCCACAGCGAGCAAAGCAGTCCCGGCGCAGAGCCGGACAGATCAGGAACTGACAGGTATGGACAAACTCGTCATTGAAGGTGGCCAACGGCTGACCGGTGAGGTCGTCGTGTCCGGGGCAAAAAATGCTGCGTTGCCGATCCTGTGCGCGGGGTTGCTGAGCGCGGAGCCTGTGCATCTCGAAAACGTGCCTGACCTTCAGGACGTTCGCACCACGCTCAAGCTGCTTAACCAGATGGGCGTGCGAACCGAGTCCAGCGAATGCCGCGTGTCGCTCGACGCGTCGACGGTCGATAACCTCGTCGCACCGTATGAACTGGTGAAGACGATGCGCGCGTCGATCCTTGTGCTCGGGCCGTTGCTCGCCCGCTTTGGCGAAGCGAAGGTCTCGCTGCCGGGTGGCTGCGCGATCGGCGCGCGACCGGTTGACCAGCACATCAAGGGCCTGCAGGCGATGGGCGCAGAGATCACGATCGAGCACGGCTTTATCGAAGCCCGTGCGAAGCGCCTGAAGGGCGCGCGTATCGTGACCGACATGATCACCGTCACCGGCACGGAAAATCTGCTGATGGCGGCGGTGCTCGCCGATGGCGAAACGGTGATCGAGAACGCCGCGCGCGAGCCGGAAGTGGGCGATCTCGCGCAGTTGCTGGTGCAGATGGGTGCGCGCATTGAAGGCATCGGCACGGACCGTCTGGTGATCCAAGGGGTCGACAGGCTGCACGGCGCGAAGCACACGGTGATTCCCGACCGTATCGAAGCCGGCACGTTCCTGTGCGCGGTCGCGGCGGCGGGTGGCGATGTGGTGTTGCGCCACGTGCGTCCGCTGATCCTCGAAGCCGTGACTGAAAAGCTGCGCGAAGCGGGTGTCACGATCGAAGAGGGCGACGACTGGATGCGCGTGCGCATGAGCCAGCGTCCGCATTCCGTGGGCGTGCGGACTTCCGAATATCCGGCGTTCCCGACCGACATGCAAGCGCAGTTCATGGCGCTCAACACGATCGCAAACGGCACGTCGCAAGTGGTCGAGACGATCTTCGAAAACCGCTTCATGCACGTGCAGGAACTGAACCGGCTGGGCGCGAACATTACGATCGACGGCAATACCGCCCTCGTAACGGGCGTCAACCAGTTGTCCGGCGCGAAGGTGATGGCGACTGATCTGCGTGCCTCGGCGAGCCTGGTGATTGCGGGCCTGTGCGCTGACGGCGAGACGCTGATCGACCGCATCTATCACCTGGATCGCGGCTACGACCGGATGGAGTCGAAGCTGACGGCCGTTGGTGCGAAAGTGCATCGCATCAAAGGGAGCGCAGCATGAGCGCGCAGCCGCAAACCTCGTCGTCGCCGGCCGTGAGCGCGCCGCTCACGCTCGCATTGTCAAAAGGGCGTATCTTCGAAGAGACGCTGCCGTTGCTCGCCGCAGCCGGTGTCCACGTGGCCGAAGATCCGGAAACGTCGCGCAAGCTGATTCTGCCGACGACGGACGCTAACCTGCGCGTCATCATCGTGCGGGCTACGGATGTGCCCACCTACGTTGAATACGGCGCGGCTGATTTTGGCGTCGCGGGCAAGGACGTATTGCTCGAACACGGCGGCAGCGGACTGTATCAACCGGTTGATCTGGATATCGCGCGGTGCCGGATGTCGGTTGCGGTCAAGGCGGGGTTTGACTACGCGAACGCGGTGCGCCAAGGCGCACGTCTGCGCGTGGCAACCAAATATGTGGAAACGGCGCGCGAGCATTTTGCCGCGAAGGGCGTGCACGTCGATCTGATCAAGCTGTATGGCTCGATGGAACTCGCACCGCTGGTGGGCCTCGCCGACGCGATCGTCGACCTGGTCAGTTCGGGCGGCACATTGCGCGCGAACAACCTCGTCGAAGTGGAAGAGATCATGCAGATCTCATCGCGTCTCGTGGTGAACCAGGCTGCGCTCAAACTGAAGCGCGCCGCGCTGCGGCCGTTCCTTGAGGCGTTCGAACGCGCGTCGCATCACGGCCACGCGGCGGCGTAAGGAAGCGGGGGCGTTCGAAGTTGTCACGGGGCGCCCCGGCGATTACCACGTGGTGTCCCTGCGATTACGAGGAGGCGCCCCGGTCACGGGAGGCGGCCCGCGGTTGTCCAGAGCTTGCCTCAAAGTCGCCAGAAGTTCTAGCCAGAATTGTTTGCCAGTAGTTGTTGCCTGAGACGTTTCAGGCTTGCCTTACCGAAACGGATACCAGCATGTCTATCAACATTCGCAAACTCGATTCCAGCGCTCCCGACTTCCGCAAGGCGCTGCACGCGGTGCTCGCGTTCGAGGCGAGCGAAGACGAAGCGATCGAGCGCTCGGTCGCGCAGATTCTGGCCGACGTGAAGGCACGTGGCGACGCTGCAGTGCTCGAATACACCAACCGCTTCGATCGCCTTGAGGCTACCAGCGTCGCCGCGCTCGAATTGCCAATGTCCGAACTCGAAGCCGCGCTGGAAGGACTGGACCCGCGTCGTCGCGCGGCGCTCGAGGCCGCCGCCGCACGGGTGCGCGGATACCACGAGAAGCAGAAGATCGAATGTGGCAGCCATAGCTGGCAGTACACCGAATCGGATGGCACGGTGCTGGGCCAGAAGGTCACGCCGCTGGATCGCGCGGGTATTTATGTGCCGGGCGGCAAGGCTGCCTATCCGTCGTCGGTGCTGATGAACTCGATTCCGGCACGCGTGGCCGGTGTGCGCGAAATCGTTATGGTCGTGCCGACGCCGGACGGTGTAAAGAATCCGCTGGTGTTGGCCGCAGCGTTACTGGGTGGCGTGGATCGTGTGTTCACCATTGGCGGCGCGCAGGCCGTTGGCGCGCTGGCGTACGGCACGGCTACCGTGCCGGCCGTCGACAAGATCTGCGGTCCCGGCAACGCGTATGTCGCATCGGCCAAACGCCGCGTGTTTGGCACGGTTGGCATCGACATGATTGCGGGTCCGTCGGAGATTCTGGTCCTGTGCGACGGAACCACGGACCCGCGCTGGATCGCGATGGACCTGTTCTCGCAGGCCGAGCACGACGAACTCGCGCAATCCATTCTGCTGTGCCCGGACGACGCGTTCATCCATCGCGTGCAAGAGGCCATTAACGAACTACTGCCGACCATGCCGCGCCGGGATGTGATCCGCGCGTCGCTGGAGGGCCGAGGTGCACTGGTCAAGGTGCGCGATATGGCGGAAGCCTGCGCGATTGCCAACGACATCGCCCCGGAACACCTCGAAATCTCCGCGCTCGAACCGCATCAATGGGGCAAGCTGATTCGCCATGCCGGTGCGATCTTCCTTGGCCGCTACACCAGTGAAAGCCTCGGCGACTACTGCGCAGGGCCGAACCATGTGCTGCCTACGTCTCGTACCGCACGTTTCTCGTCGCCACTTGGCGTCTATGATTTCTTCAAGCGCTCGAGCGTGATTGAGGTCAGCGCCGAAGGTGCGCAAACCTTGGGCGAGATCGCTGCCGAACTCGCGTACGGTGAAGGTCTGCCGGCACATGCCCGCAGCGCCGAGTACCGCATGAAGCAGAACGGCTGAGCTGAGCGCGTTTCCCGCAAACGCAAGCCAGCCGTCGCAAAACCAGAACATTGACCAACCGGGGCGGTTCTCGCGCCGCCCCTGCCTGACCGGTCCTCTGTGGACCGGTTCGCCTACCCATGACGACACCACAAGACATTATTCGCCGCGACGTGCTCGCGATGACGAGCTATCCGGTTCCCGACGCCTCGGGCTTCGTGAAGCTCGACGCCATGGAGAATCCGTTTTCGCTGCCAGCGCCGCTGGCGGCGCAACTCGGCGAGCGTCTCGCGGGTGTCGCGCTGAACCGCTATCCGGCGCCGCGGCCCGAAGCGCTGCTCGAAAAGATCAAGCGGGTGATGAACGTGCCGGCCAGTTGCGAGGTGCTGCTGGGTAACGGCTCGGACGAAATCATCAGCATGGTGTCGATGGCGTGCGCAAAGCCAGGCGCCAAGGTGGTGGCACCGGTGCCTGGCTTCGTGATGTACCAGTTGTCGGCAAAACTGGCGAATCTGGAGTTCGTCGGCGTGCCGCTGAAGGTGGATTTCACGCTCGACGCCGAAGCCATGCTCGCGGCCATTGCCGAGCATGAACCGGCGATCATTTACCTGGCCTACCCGAATAATCCGACCGGCACGCTGTACGACGACGAGGACATGGAGCGGATCATCGCCGCCGCCAACAAGAGCCTCGTGGTGATCGACGAGGCCTATCAGCCGTTTGCGCAGCAAAGCTGGCTGCCTCGCGCCGACGCGTTCGACAACGTGGTCGTCATGCGTACGGTCTCCAAGCTGGGACTCGCCGGCATCCGCTTAGGCTACCTGGCTGGACGCTCGACGTGGCTGAACGAGTTTGACAAGGTGCGCCCGCCGTACAACGTCAATGTGCTGACCCAGGCCACCGCCGATTTCCTGCTCGACCACCTCGACGTACTCGATGCGCAGGCCGCACAACTACGCGAAGAGCGTACGAAACTCGCGCATGCGGTGAGCGCGCTGCCGGGCGCCGAAGTGTTTCCAAGCGCGGGCAACTTCCTGCTGGTGCGGGTCCCGGACGCATCCGTTACCTTCGAAACCCTGCTGACTGCACGGGTTTTGATCAAAAACGTGAGTAAAATGCATCCATTGCTGGCGAATTGCGTGCGTCTGACGGTCGGTTCCCCTGAAGAAAACGCGCAACTGCTGGCGGCATTAAAGCTGGTCCTGCATTAAACGGCGTGCTGTCGCGCCGCGTCCCGCACCGCGGGCGTGGCGCACGGCGTTCCCCCACCCCCTTTCTTTCATAGTCAGATTCGAGGAATTACCATGCGCCAGGCGGAAGTCGTTCGCGACACTAGCGAAACGCAGATCCGTATCAAGATCAATCTGGACGGCACCGGCAAGCAGAAGCTCGCCACCGGTGTGCCGTTCCTTGACCACATGCTCGACCAGATCGCGCGGCATGGATTGATCGATCTGGACATCGAGGCGCATGGCGACACGCAGATCGACGACCATCACACGGTCGAAGACGTCGGCATCACGCTGGGGCAGGCGGTCGCGAAGGCCGTCGGCGACAAGAAGGGCATTCGGCGCTACGGCCATTCCTACGTGCCGCTCGACGAAGCGCTATCGCGCGTCGTGATCGATTTTTCCGGTCGCCCGGGCCTCGAATTCCACGTGCCGTTCACGCGTGCGCGTATCGGTACGTTTGACGTCGATCTCTCCATCGAATTTTTCCGCGGCTTTGTGAATCACGCCGGCGTGACGCTACACATCGACAACCTTCGTGGTCTGAACGCCCACCACCAAATGGAAACGGTGTTCAAGGCATTCGGACGCGCCTTGCGCATGGCTGTCGAACTGGACGAACGCGCGGCGGGGCAGATTCCGTCGACCAAGGGTAGTCTCTAGGCAGGTAAGCAGGACGAACCGGACCGGACGTGCGCGTTGCGCGCGACCGGCTAGCGATGGATATCCTCAAGTCGTTTATCTCGCTCCTCGCGCTGATCAATCCGGTTGGCGCCATCCCGTTCTTTATGAGCCTCACGGCCCAGCAATCGGACGCGGAGCGGCGCAGGACGATTCGTATTGCGGCTATTTCGGTGTTCTGCGTGATTGCGGTGACGACGCTGCTTGGGCAGCAGATCATCAGCTTTTTCGGCATCTCGGTCGGCTCGCTCCAGGTGGGCGGCGGCATCATCATGCTGCTGATGGCGATCAACATGCTGAATGCGCAGATCGGCAACAGCCGCTCAACGCCGGAAGAGCGTCACGAAGCGGAGCAGAAGGAGAACATAGCGGTGGTCCCGCTCGCGATCCCCTTGCTGACGGGGCCGGGCGCGATCAGCACGGTGATTATCTATTCGGCCGACTCGCCACATTGGTACGACCGGGTTAGTCTGATCGCTATTGGCGCGGTGCTGGCGGCGATCTGCTTTTTTTCGCTGCGGCTGGCCGAGCCGATCGCTCGCTGGGTGGGGCGCACCGGTATCAATATCGGCACGCGGTTGATGGGTTTGATGTTGTCGGCGCTGGCGGTGGAATTCATCGTCGACGGTCTGAAGGCGTTACTGCCTAACTTGAAATGAAAACTTCGATTGCGATTGTGGATTACGGAATGGGCAACCTGCGTTCGGTCGCCCAGGCTTTGCGCAAAGCTGCGCCTGAGGCCGAGGTGGCTATCGTCGATCGGCCGGAAGCGATTCGTGCAGCCGACCGCGTGGTGCTGCCAGGCCAAGGCGCGATGCCCGACTGCATGCGCAGCCTCGGTGAGTCCGGTTTGCAGGAGGCTGTGGTCGAAGCGTCGCGCAGCAAGCCGCTGATGGGTGTGTGCGTGGGCGAGCAGATGCTGTTCGACTGGAGCGCCGAGGGCGATACGCCGGGCCTTGGGTTGCTGCCCGGCAAAGTGCTGCGTTTCGAACTCGACGGCCAGTTGCAGGACGACGGTTCGCGCTTCAAGGTGCCGCAAATGGGTTGGAACCGCGTGCGTCAGGCGCAGCCGCATCCGCTGTGGGACGGTGTCGCGGATGGCAGCTTTTTCTATTTCGTGCACAGCTACTACGTCGTACCGGACAACGCGGCTCATACGTCGGGCGAGACCGTGTACGGCGCGCCGTTTACCTCGGCGGTGGCGCGGGATAACATTTTCGCGACTCAATTCCATCCGGAAAAGAGCGCCGAAGCGGGGCTGCGCGTGTACCGCAACTTTGTGCACTGGAACCCGTGAACTGTAGCCGTCCCATGCACGATACTTACTGTTGTACCTCGTCCCACGCTGCGCGAACCATTGCGCCGCGGCGGACGGACGTGTCTGCGCCGAGCCGATACAGGTCCGGCGGGGTACTGAAAGAGTTGTACTAAACTAGCGAAACGATACGCGAGCGGGCTTATGCGCCTTTGCGTGCCGGCCGACTTTAAACCTTCTTCCCTGACAACACCCGATTGCTATGCTGCTGATTCCCGCCATCGACCTGAAAGATGGTCAGTGTGTACGCCTCAAACAGGGCGACATGGACCAGGCGACGATTTTTTCCGAGGAACCGGCGGCCATGGCCCGACATTGGGTCGACCGCGGCGCCCGGCGCCTGCATCTCGTCGACCTCAATGGAGCTTTTGCCGGTAAGCCGAAGAACGAAGACGCGATCCGCGCGATCATCGAAGAAGTCGGTGGTGAGATTCCCGTCCAGTTGGGCGGGGGCATCCGCGACCTGAACACGATTGAGCGCTATCTGGACGACGGTCTGTCGTACGTGATCATCGGCACGGCGGCGGTGAAAAATCCTGGCTTTCTGCAGGACGCGTGCACGGCATTCGGCGGCCACATCATCGTCGGCCTCGATGCGAAAGACGGCAAGGTTGCTACCGACGGCTGGAGCAAGCTGACCGGCCACGAAGTCGTGGACCTCGCGCGCAAGTTCGAGGACTACGGCTGCGAATCGATCATTTATACCGACATCGGCCGCGACGGCATGTTGCAAGGCATCAACATCGACGCCACGGTGCGTCTGGCGCGCGCGGTGAAGATTCCAGTGATCGCGAGCGGCGGCCTGTCGAACATGGCTGATATCGACGCATTGTGCGAAGTGGAAGTCGAAGGCATCGAAGGCGTGATCTGCGGGCGCGCGATTTATTCAGGTGATCTGGATTTCGCGGCGGCGCAAACGCATGCGGACAAGCTGCGCGAGTCGGACGACGCCTGAAAACGGCGGCGCGAGCGAACCGCAGGCGTGCGCTTCGTGACGCGCGGCTCAACGCGGCGCATGCGTGAAGCGACTCCAGCGGGTCGGGCTTGTAGATCTGCCCGAGCCAGCCCGGCACAACAGCGTGCGTCGGCACTGTGCCGCTCGCCTCTGAGCGGCCTCATCAGCGGTATTGGCAAGAATTTGCAACATCATGGCTCTAGCTAAACGCATTATTCCCTGTCTCGACGTCACGGCTGGACGCGTGGTCAAAGGCGTCAATTTCGTCGAACTGCGTGACGCCGGCGATCCGGTGGAAATTGCTCGTCGCTACGACGAACAGGGTGCCGACGAACTCACGTTCCTCGACATCACCGCAACCTCCGATCAACGCGACCTGATCCTTCCGATCATCGAAGCGGTCGCCTCGCAGGTATTCATTCCGCTGACGGTGGGCGGTGGCGTACGCGCGGTCGAAGATGTGCGGCGCCTGCTCAACGCGGGCGCGGACAAGATCAGCATGAACTCGTCGGCGGTGGCGAATCCGCAACTGGTACGAGACGCGACGGATAAGTACGGCTCGCAATGCATCGTGGTGGCCATCGATGCCAAGCGCGTCTCTGCCGAAGGCGAGACGCCGCGCTGGGAAGTGTTTACGCACGGCGGGCGCAAGGCCACCGGGCTGGATACGGTTGAATGGGCGCGCAAAATGGCGGAACTCGGCGCCGGTGAAATCCTGCTGACCAGCATGGATCGCGACGGCACCAAGAGCGGCTTCGATCTGGCGCTGACCCGTGCGGTATCGGACGCTGTCTCGATTCCGGTGATCGCCTCGGGCGGTGTCGGCTCGCTGCAGCATCTAGCAGACGGCATCACGAGCGGCCACGCGGACGCAGTACTGGCCGCGAGCATCTTCCACTACGGCGAACACACGGTCGGCGAAGCCAAGCGCTTCATGGCCGGGCAAGGCATTTCGGTGAGGTTGTGACGTGGTGAATCCAACAGCCGTCGACTGGCTCGACAAGGTGAAGTGGGACGCGAACGGTCTTGTGCCGGTCATCGCGCAGGAAGCGTCGACCAACGACGTGCTGATGTTTGCGTGGATGAACCGCGAAGCATTGTCGAAGACCATCGAGACCGGTCGCGCGGTGTATTTCTCGCGTTCGCGCCAGCGCCTGTGGTTCAAGGGCGAAGAATCCGGCCACGTGCAGCAGGTGCATGAAGTGCGGCTCGATTGCGACGAAGACGTCGTACTGCTGAAAGTAGAGCAGGTGTCGGGCATCGCCTGTCACACCGGCCGTCACTCATGTTTTTTCCAGAAATTCGAAGGCACCGTGGAAGACGGCAACTGGATTGCGGTCGAGCCCGTGCTGAAAGACCCCGAACAGATCTACAAATGACGCAAATCTCGCAATCGACCACCGACACGCTGCTGCGCCTTGCCGCGATCATTGACGGCCGCAAGGGCGGAGACCCCGACGTATCGTATGTGTCGCGGCTGTTTCACAAGGGTGACGACGCGGTCCTCAAGAAGATCGGCGAAGAAGCGACGGAAGTCGTGCTTGCCGCCAAGGACGTGCGCCAGGGTGGCGCGCCCGGAGCGCTGGTTGGCGAAGTGGCTGACCTCTGGTTTCATTGCCTCGTGATGCTGTCGCATTTCGATCTGAACCCAGCTGACGTGCTGGCCGAACTTGAGCGCCGCGAAGGCACCTCTGGCATCGAAGAGAAAGCGTTGCGCAAGAGCCGCGAACGTGAGGAAAACGGCGATTGAAGCCGACGCGCCGGGCGCAACGCTGCGTCCGTTGTGCCGTAAGCGTCGGCCGCAAGGCGACCCAGATATAACCCAAATCCTCACCTTAAGCCGTACCCCGAAGCCGCACCCCGAATCACCAGGAGCTAGCAAGCATGGAACAGTCGCAAGGCGGATATCCGCCGCCGTCTTACCGCAATGCGCTCGAATCCGACCGGGAACGCAGCCTGCGCACGTTGACGCATGTGCTGTACGCGCTGTATGCAGTGTACTGGCTGACGGGCGGGATCTCGGTGCTGATCGCGATCATCATCAACTACGTGAAGCGCGCCGATGTCGTAGGTACACCCTATGAGGCGCATTTCCAGTGGCAGATGCGCACGTTCTGGTGGTGCATGCTCGGCTACCTGATCGGCGGCCTGCTGTTTTTCGTCGTGATTGGCATTCCGATCCTTTGGGCCGTCGGCATCTGGATGTTGTACCGTATTATCAAAGGCTGGCTGTATCTGTACGATAACAAGCCGCTGCAGACTCCAAGGGCGTGGTTCTGACCACTTTGATCTGACGGCCTTGCCCGCTTGCGCTTCAGGACTACCATGAGCCACGACTCGAACTGTCTTTTTTGCAGGATCGCCTCAGGCGAGATTCCGTCCACCAAAGTCCACGAGGACGATGAGTTCGTCGCTTTCCGCGATATCCGTCCGGCGGCCGAAACGCATGTGCTGGTGATTCCGCGCAAGCACATTGAGACGCTGTCAAACTGCAACGAAGGCGATGCGCCGCTGCTTGGTAGAATGCTGGTATTGGTGGCGCGGCTGGCCGACCAGCTCGGCGTTGCCTACACGGGCGGCGAGACGGGTTTCCGCACAGTAATCAATACCGGGCCGGGCGGGGGACAAGAGGTATATCACCTGCATGCGCATATTCTGGCGGGGCCGCGCCCGTGGCAACGCATGGGGTGAGCGCCGCGTCCGCACGACACGGTTGATGCACCGATCAGGTGCGTTCCGGGCGTGTCGGGCTGTGCGTCATGGCAGGCGGTTCGGCGAAGGCGTTTTCGGTTGAATGTAACGACGCCGTCGCGGTAACCAGGACACAATCATGCGCTGAGCCGTTGGCAGGAGTCTGAAACAGCGGCGGCAACATATAGATGAGGCGTAAGCGCCTCGATTCGGGCCGTAAGGCGCAGATATTCGCCGCGTAGATACGCGACGGCGGGGTTTATTGGAGAGTAGTCATGGGTTCGTTGAGTATTTGGCACTGGCTGATTGTTTTGTTGATCGTCGCACTGGTGTTTGGTACGAAGAAGCTGCGCAACATCGGCACTGATCTGGGTGGCGCGGTCAAGGGCTTCAAGGAAGGCATGAAAGAGGCGGACACACCGGGAAGCGAGGCACAACAGCGTGAACTGCCGCGTACCGACACGGTTGACGTCGACGCAAAAGAAAAGACGCCGCGTTCGGGCGATTACCGCTAAGCGGCGTTCAAACCGCTTACTGACGGGGACGACAATTCATGCTGGACCTCGGTCTAACCAAGATGGCGCTGATCGGCGTCGTCGCGCTGGTTGTGCTCGGGCCGGAGCGGCTGCCGCGTGTGGCACGCACGGCGGGCGCCCTGTTTGGGCGGGCGCAGCGCTATATCAACGACGTGAAGGCCGAAGTCACGCGTGAAATCGAACTCGACGAATTGCGTCGCATGAAGACCGAGTTCGAATCGGCTGCGAGCAACGTGCAAAAAGCGGCGAGCAACGTCCAGAACACCATCCACGACAATCTGCGCCAGCACGAAAGCGAGCTGAACGATGCGTGGAATTCGGGCTCGACCGTGAGCCCGAGCATTGCGGGTGGCGCGCTGGAAGGCGCGGCGAGCGGTGGTTCACCCATTTCCACAACCACGTGGCACAGCACGCCGGCTGCGGCGTCCAGGCGCAAGAACTGGCGCGTCAAACAGAGCGCCATGCCGACGTGGTACAAACGCGCCACTACGCGTCGTACGCGCGTACAGTCGGGCGCGGCACGCGTGGCGCGTCATACGCCGGTTAGTTTGCGCCGGCCGACGCGCTTCTTCTGATGACCCTAGCGTTAATCTCCTACCGAGGGCCGGTGTGAGCGACCCCCAGCAAACCCAGGGCGAAGGCACTGAAGAGACCTTCATCTCGCATCTCGTCGAACTACGCGACCGCATTATTCGCGCTGGCATAGCCGTCATCGTGGTGTTTCTCGGGCTCGTTTATTGGGCCCCGGACATCTTCAAGCTGCTCGCGCGGCCGTTGATGATGAATCTGCCGAAAGACGGCAAGCTGATCGTCACCGACGTCACCGGCTCTTTCTTCGTGCCGATGAAGGTCACGATGATGGTGGCGTTTGTGATTGCGCTGCCCATCGTGCTGTACCAGATCTGGGCCTTCGTGGCGCCAGGCCTTTACCAGCATGAGAAGAAACTGGTCGGGCCGCTGGTGGGCAGCAGCTACACGCTGTTTTTGTGCGGCATGGCCTTCGCCTACTTTGTGGTGTTTCCGACCATCTTTCGCGTGATGGCGCACTACAACGCGCCGCTCGGCGCGGCGATGAACACCGATATCGACAATTACCTGAGTTTCGTCCTGACGATGTTCCTGGCATTCGGGGTGACATTCGAAGTGCCGATTGTCGTCGTGATACTGGTGCGGATGAACATTCTGACGATCAAGAAACTGCGGCAGATCCGTCCGTATGTGGTCGTTGGCGCGTTCGTGGTGTCTGCAGTCGTCACCCCGCCTGACGTGTTTTCACAGCTGATTCTGGCGCTCCCGCTGATCGTGTTGTACGAGGCGGGCATCATTGCGGCGCGGTTGATTGTCGGCAAACAGGTTGAAGTGGCAGACGAGGAAGAGCACGCGGCGAGTTGAGGGTATGGCAGGTGGGTTGTGCCCGGTTGTCAGGGCGCCTCAGATGCGCACGGGTTCGTACTCAGTCTGCACATCGCGGCGCATGCGAAGCGAGCTTCGGCAGGCACTTGAAAGGCACCAAGCAAAAAGGGCAGTCCCCATCGGGACTGCCCTTTTTGCTTGGTGCCCTTGGCCGGCCCACCGTCGTCAACCGCCGCCATCATCCTGATCGTCGTTGTTGTTGTTGTCATCGCCTCCCGCAGGTTGTTTGGGCGGCGGCGGGCGTTTGCCGATCATCACGTCGAGATCCATCTCGCGATTCTTGCGCACCAGATGAATCTTCGCGGTGGAGCCCGGCTTGATCTGCGCGATGAGGTTCAAGAGGCGCGTTGTATCGGTGATGTCCTGGCCGTCCACGCTCACCAGAATATCGCCCGGCTTGACGCCAGCGCGGTCCGCGGGACCGTTCTTCAGCACGCCCGCGACAATCGCCCCGGTCTTCTGATCCAGGCCAAAGGACTCAGCAATCTCCGGCGTCACGTCCTGAGGCTCGACGCCAATCCAGCCGCGCGTCACAGAGCCCGTAGTGATGATGCTCTCCAGTACGCTGCGCGCCGTCGAAACCGGAATAGCGAAGCCGATGCCAAGCGAGCCTCCCGAGCGTGAATAAATGGCGGTATTGATGCCAAGCAGATTGCCGTGCACATCCACCAGTGCGCCGCCCGAATTGCCCGGGTTGATGGCCGCGTCAGTCTGGATGAAGTTTTCGAAGGTATTGATGCCAAGGTGATTGCGCCCGAGGGCGCTGACAATGCCCATGGTCACCGTTTGGCCGACCCCGAACGGGTTGCCGATGGCCAGCACCACGTCGCCCACCCGCGTCTGGTCCATGCGACCGAGCGTGATGGTAGGCAGATTGGTAAGGTTCACCTTGAGCACCGCCAGATCGGTCTCCGGATCGACGCCGATCACCTTGGCGGTGGTGGTGCGGCCGTCCGCGAGGGCGATTTCGATCTGATCGGCGCCTTCGACAACGTGCTGGTTCGTTAGAATGTAACCTTCCGAACTCACGATAACGCCTGAGCCCAGATTCGAGGCGGGCTGCTCCTGTTGTCTGCGGTTATTGTTCTTATCGCCGAAGAAGTAACGAAACAGCGGGTCTTTCGCCCGAGGGTCGGGCGGCAACGATCCGTCCTTGCTTGAGAAGACGTTGACCACCGCAGGCGAGGCCTTTTGCGCGGCGTCTGCATAGGAGGCCTGCGCGGGGCCGCTGCTGACGATGCCAGGCGCTACCTCCCTGAGGGCGACGATCGGCTCGGCGAGCTGCTTGCCGAATTGCCCTTGTCGCTGCAGCCATTGCGGTTTGAGGGTCGCAATGATGAACATCAGCGCCAACAGCACGGTCACCGCTTGGGCAAAGAACAGCCAAAAGCGTCTAAGCATCTGAAGACTAGAGGTTTATATGGATCGGATCGAACTTGAATTGTACTTGAACAAAGTTCTTGAAACCGCGCGCTTCAAGGACTACTGCCCAAACGGCCTACAGGTGGAAGGGCGCCGCAAGGTCAATAAACTCGCCACGGGCGTGACCGCGTCGCGGGCCTTTCTGGAGGCGGCGCTGGACTGGGGCGCGGACGCCGTGCTGGTTCATCACGGCTACTTCTGGCGCAACGAGGCGCCGCAGATCACCGGTCGCAAGTATGAACGCCTGAAGCTGCTGCTCGCCAACGATCTCAGCCTGTTCGCCTACCATCTGCCGCTCGACGACCATCCCGAACTCGGCAATAACGCGCAGCTAGGCGCGAAGATGGGTTGGATCGGCGACACGCGCTTCGGTGAGAACGACATCGGCTGGATGGCTACGCTGCCCATGCCGGTTTCGCTCGCGCACTTCACGGCTGAGGTCGAAGAGACGCTCGGCCGCACGCCGCTCGTGTTCGGCGACCAGGACCGCGAGTTGCGGCGTGTCGCCTGGTGCACCGGCGCCGCGCAAGGCTATTTCGACGCGGCGATCGAGGCCGGCGCCGATGTCTATCTGACTGGGGAGGTGTCGGAGCCGAACATGCACGCTGCGATGGAAAGCGGCGTCGCGTTTCTCGCCGCCGGCCATCACGCCACCGAGCGTTTTGGCGTGCAGGCGGTGGGGGCCCATTTGTCAGAATCCTTTGATATCGAACACCTCTTTATCGATATTCACAATCCTGTCTGATTACTGAACAAAAAAGCACGAAATCTACAGGGTCCACTTAAAAGGAGACGCAAAAAAGTTTCTGATTGGTCCGGGGAAACCCTTGGATATCAAAGACTTCGCACGCTTTTTGGTATTCGGGCCTTGTAAATGGCGACTCCATTCGAGCAAACTAGCGTCGGTAGAAGCGACGTGAAGGAAAAATCCAACTCAGAAGTGGGGCGTGTGATGCGAGACAAAGAAGATGAGCTCGTCGATGGTGGCCGGCGTACCTGGCTGATCGCGACGACCGTAGCAGGTGGCATAGGAGGCGTTGCCACTGTCGTACCCTTTGTTGGTTCGTTTGCACCATCTGAAAAGGCCAAGGCCGCCGGCGCGCCGGTCGAAGCCGATATTAGCAACCTGAAGCCCGGCGACATGATGACTGTCGCCTGGCGTGGCAAGCCGGTATGGATTCTCAACCGTACCGACCGCATGCTCGCCGATGTTCAGAAAGCCGATAACGAAGTAGCCGATCCCCATACCGAACATCCTTTCTCGATGCCGTTACCGGCGTATTGCAACAACGAATTCCGTTCACGGCCGGATCACAAGAACCTTCTCGTCACCGTCGCCGTGTGCACGCATCTGGGCTGCACGCCGACGCCACGCTTCCAGGAGGGCGCGCAGCCCAATCTTCCAGACGACTGGCCGGGCGGCTTCCTGTGCCCGTGCCATGGCTCGACCTACGACCTGGCCGGCCGCGTCTTCAAGAACAAACCTGCGCCGCAGAACCTGGATATCCCTCGTTACATGTTCACGTCGGCGACCCAGCTCGTGATCGGTAAGGACGAGAAAGGAGAAGCGTAATGGCGATCGAACACGAGGCAGAGACCACCGGACTGGTCGGCTGGATCGACCGCCGTTTTCCGATGACGGCAACGTGGAAAAAGCACGTTTCCGAGTACTACGCGCCGAAGAACTTCAACTTCTGGTACTTCTTCGGCTCGCTGGCGATGCTGGTGCTGGTGAACCAGATCGTCACCGGCATTTTCCTCACGATGAACTACAAGCCCGATGCGACGCTCGCGTTCGCTTCGGTCGAGTACATCATGCGCGAAGTGCCGTGGGGCTGGCTGATCCGCTACATGCACTCGACGGGCGCGTCGATGTTCTTTGTCGTGGTGTATCTGCACATGTTTCGCGGCCTGCTGTACGGTTCGTACCGTAAGCCGCGTGAACTTGTGTGGATCTTCGGCTGCGCGATCTTCCTGTGCCTGATGGCCGAGGCGTTCTTTGGCTACCTGCTGCCGTGGGGCCAGATGTCGTTCTGGGGCGCACAGGTGATCGTGAATCTGTTCTCCGCGATCCCGTTCATTGGCCCGGACCTGTCGCTGTGGATTCGTGGCGACTATGTCGTATCGGACGTCACGCTGAACCGCTTTTTCGCGTTTCACGTGATCGCGATTCCGCTCGTGCTGATCGGGCTGGTGGTGGCGCACCTGGTGGCGCTGCACGAAGTGGGCTCGAACAACCCGGACGGCGTGGAGATCAAGGCGAAAAAGGATGCAAACGGCATTCCGCTCGACGGCATCCCGTTTCACCCGTATTACTCAGTGCATGACTTCATGGGTGTGAGCGTGTTCCTGCTGATCTTCGCGGCGATCATCTTCTTCGCACCGGAGATGGGCGGCTACTTCCTGGAGGCGAACAACTTCATTCCGGCCAACCCGCTGCAGACGCCGCCGGAAATCGCGCCGGTGTGGTACTTCACCGCGTTCTATGCAATGCTGCGCGCCACCACCGATCCGTTCAAGATCGTGCTGATGATCGTGATCGCCTTGCTGGGGTTACTGGCGCTGCTGCGAGCGCGAGGCAAGTGGAGAGGCGGCTTGCCGATTCTGGCGGTGCTGGTGATTCTGGCCATGTATTTCACACAGTCGAAGTTCTGGGGCGTGGTGGTGATGGGCAGCGCGGTCATCTCGCTGTTTTTCCTGCCGTGGCTCGATCGTTCACCCGTGAAATCGATCCGCTACCGGCCGTTTTTTCACAAGGTGTTCTACGCGATCTTCGTGCTGATTTTTCTGACGCTGGCGTTTCTTGGGACGAGGCCCGTGTCGCCCGCTGCGACCTTGATTGCGCAGATCTGCGCGCTGGTCTACTTCGCGTTTTTCCTTGGTATGCCGTTCTGGACGCCGCTTGGCAAGTTCAAGCAGCCACCCGAACGGGTGCGGTTCAAGCCTCACTAATCGCAGGCCAAGGAGACATGACGATGAGAAAAATCCTTTCGAGGCTAGCGGTGATCGGGGCCGCATCGCTGACTTTGGCGCTCGCGCTGCTGGCGGCGCCGGCTTACGCGGACGACAATTTCCCGCTCGACCGCGCGCCCGATAACGCGGACAATTTCGCTTCTTTGCAGCACGGCGCCAAATTGTTTGTAAACTACTGCCTGAATTGCCACAGCGCGAATCTGATGCGTTACAGCGCATTGACCAGTTTGGGCATTTCACCGCAGGAAATTCAAACAAATCTGCTGTTCACCACCGATAAGATCGGCAACACCATGTCGATCGCAATGAAGCCGGATGACGCGAAAGCGTGGTTCGGCACGACGCCGCCGGATTTGTCGGTGGAGGCGCGGGCCCGCAGCCGTGACTGGCTGTATACGTATCTGCGCAGTTTTTATCGCGACGATACGCGGCCTACGGGCTGGAACAATCTGGTGTATGAAAACGTGAGCATGCCTCACGTGTTGTGGCAGCTTCAGGGGCAACGTACGGCGAAGTTCGAAGACGATGTCGACGAAAGGACCGGGGAAAAAGTCCGTAAATTCGTCGGCTACCAGCAGATCACGCCGGGGACACTCTCGCCGGTGGATTATGATTCGGATGTGGCCGACCTCGTGTCGTACCTGTCCTGGATGTCCGAACCGACGCAGCAAACCCGTCACCGGCTGGGTGTCTGGGTGCTGCTGTTCCTCGGTATCCTGAGCTTTTTCGCCTGGCGATTGAACGCCGCGTACTGGAAAGATATCAAATAATCACGCCATGACTGGCGTGGGGCCGGCGCAAGGAGAGACCTGCTGGACGGTTTTTCTGCGTGCTGGCCCTTCAGCTTTTTGAGGAAACGTAAACATGATGGTTCTGTATTCCGGCACAACTTGCCCATTCTCCCAGCGCTGCCGGCTGGTGTTGTTTGAGAAAGGCATGGACTTCGAGATCCGCGACGTCGACCTGTTCAACAAACCGGAAGACATCGCTGTGATGAATCCGTATGGTCAAGTGCCGATCCTCGTCGAACGGGACCTGATTCTGTACGAATCGAACATCATCAACGAGTACATCGACGAACGCTTCCCGCATCCGCAACTGATGCCGGCCGACCCGGTGCAACGTGCGCGCGCGCGCCTGTTCCTGCTCAATTTCGAGAAGGAACTGTTCGTGCACGTCGGCACGCTGGAAAACGAGAAGGGCAAGGCCGCCGAAAAGAATCACGAGAAAGCACGTCTCGCGATTCGCGACCGCCTGACCCAGCTCGCGCCGATCTTCCTGAAGAACAAGTACATGCTCGGCGAAGAGTTCTCGATGCTCGACGTGGCGATCGCACCGCTCTTGTGGCGTCTGGATCACTACGGCATCGAACTGTCGAAGAACGCCGCACCGCTGATGAAGTATGCCGAGCGTATTTTCAGCCGCCCGGCTTATATCGAAGCGCTGACGCCGTCGGAAAAGGTGATGCGTCGTTGAGTTTGGCTTGAAGGTGAGGGCGTCGCGCGCTGACCGTCGCATTCGTGCGCCGGGAGCGACCGGTTTGACTGGGGCGCGACGCCACGCCCGGTAAGAGGACTGTTGATGCAAGAGATTTCCACCAAGCCTTATCTGCTGCGTGCGCTCTACGAGTGGTGTACGGATAACGGCTATACGCCGCATATCGCAGTTCGGGTCGACAATCAGACCCGCGTGCCGCGACAGTTCGTACGCGACAATGAAATCGTGTTGAACATCAGTTTCGAGGCGACCAGCCAGTTACAGATGGGCAACGAGTGGGTCGAGTTCAGCGCGCGGTTTTCGGGCAAGTCGCACAAGATCGAAGTGCCGGTGGCGAACGTGCTGGCAATCTACGCTCGCGAGAATGGCCAGGGCATGGCGTTCCCGGTAGATTCAGCGGGCGGCGAAGCGACCGACTCCGGTGCGGACGCGGAAGCGACGGAAGAGCTGGAGCCGCCGGTGAAAGCAGCGGGTCCGGGACCGCGTGCAGTTGAGACTGAGCCTGCGGCGCAGGCGAAGTCGGACGAAGCGGATGACGACGGGCCTAAGCCTGACGACGATGGGTCGAAGGGCGGCGGACGCGGGCACCTTAAGGTTGTGAAGTGATGTGAGGTGTGGCTGGGCGGCCGCGCTTGCCAGCGTGACCGCGCAATGCGGAAGCTGCGCGTTCTGAGCGCAGGTTGCGTCACAGCCGGCATCAGTGAGATAGACGGGTTACGCGAGTTTCGCGTAACCCGTTTTCTTTTGAGCATGCCGCGCACGCCCTTCGGGCGCGGGAAACTCAACTGCCAGATCGAAACCGCAAAAACAAAACGGGCTACGCAAACATCACGTAGCCCGTCGTCATTCTGGTGCCCCCTGTCTGATTCGAACAGACCACCTCATGATTACAAGTCAAGTGCTCTACCAAATGAGCTAAGGGGGCGAAAGCAGGGCGTCATTATATGACAAGACAGTCCATACTGCTACCCGGAGGGTGGCTTAAGTTCGTTCGTAAGCTACCATGTACCTCAATTCGATATCCCTGACATATCGAATCCCCACCGCACTCAATGACCCAACACCCCACGCAACATCCGACGCCGCATCCGACCATCACCTGGCCCGAAGCCGAAGGCCCCCGCACGGCGCGCTGGCGCTCCGAAGCAGCAGTCCCGCCGCCCAAACGTGTCGTGATCGCGGACGACCGCACCACCGCCGACACGGCCTACCGCCTTGCCTGCGAAGGCACGGCGCTGCTCTGGCAAGGCGATTTTCAGAATGCCCGCCAGCTTTTGCAAGCCGTCACCCGACGTCTGGAACGCAAGCCGCGCAAGCAGGCTGAGACCCTCATCGACGCGTTCAACTTTCATCGTCAGGCGCAATCGCAACGCGCACGCACGCTTGGCATGCTGCTGATCCCGCTTGACGCGACCTATACGATCCCGCTGCGCCGCGCGCCCGAGGTGCAGGAGGCCTGTATCGAGACTTACGGGCCGTCCACCGACGAGGCGTCGGTCGTATCGCTGCGCGAATTGCTTGGTCTGATCGGCGCGCACGAGTGGCGCAAGAAGGGCGTGGAGATTCCTGTGCTGGGTGACCGTATTCACCCGCACTACGGCGTGTTTTCACCGGTGCGTGGCGAGTACGTCGATCTGGTTGCGCGCACCCCGCTGCCGTCGCTGAACAAGGCTTTCGATATTGGTACGGGCACGGGCGTGCTTGCCGCACTGCTGGCCAAACGCGGCGTCAAGAAGATCGTTGCTACGGATCATGACCCGCGGGCGCTCGTCTGCGCGCGCGAGAACCTCCAGCGACTTGGCTACGCCCAGCAGGTCGAGGTCATCGACGCCGATCTGTTCCCTGAAGGCCGTGCGCCGCTCGTGATCTGCAATCCGCCGTGGGTGCCGGCGCGGCCCGCGTCCCCGATCGAATACGCCGTCTACGATATGGATAGCCGCATGTTGCTCGGCTTTCTGAACGGGCTGGCGGAGCACCTGTCGCCCGGTGGGGAGGGATGGCTGATCCTGTCGGACTTTGCCGAGCACCTCGGTCTGCGTACCCGTGAATTCCTGCTGGAGGCCATTCAGAAGGCGGGGCTGACAGTGGTTGGACGCGAGGATATCCGGCCCAGACATCCGAAGTCGTCCGATGAGACCGATCCTCTGCATGCCGCACGGGTCGCTGAAGTGACGTCGCTGTGGCGTTTGAAGCCGAGCTGACTTCGCGCTAAGCCGATGCCTTGCCTGCGAGATAAGCCAGTGCCCCGCGCCCTGCGATCAGTCCGCTCGCAAAGCACGCGGTCAGCAGATATCCACCGGTCGGCGCTTCCCAATCGAGCATCTCACCTGCGCAGAACACGCCAGGCAGTTGCTCGATCATCAACTGGGCATCCAGTGCTTCGAACGGTACTCCGCCGGCGCTACTAATCGCCTCGTCGATCGGCCTCGGCCGTGTCAGCGGCAACGGCAGCGCCTTGATCGTATGGGCGACCCGGGCTGCGTCGGCGAATGCTTCCTTGGGCAACGCTTCGTGCAGCAAACCGAGTTTCACGCCGCCGAGGCCGATACGGCTTTGCAGATGGCTCGACATCGAGCGCGATCCACGCGGCCGGGTGACTTCGTTCAGCACACGCTGCAGCGGCAGGTCCGGCGCCAGATCGAGTTCGATCGTGGCGCCTGCGTCGGCCAGCACCCGCTCGCGGATTGCCGCAGATAACGCATAGACCAGGCTGCCCTCGATGCCGGTTTCGGTCACAATGAACTCACCTTGTCTATTCTGGACATTTTTGTCTACATCGATCAAGCGGATTGCCACCGGTTTCACCGGCTGCCCGGCAAAGCGCTCGCGAAAGTAGTCGCTCCAGTTCGCGTCGAACCCGCAATTCGCTGGCCGTAGCGGTGCGACGGCCACGCCGCGTGCGCCAAGCAGCGGCACCCACGCCGCATCCGAACCGAGCCGCGGCCAGCTTGCGCCACCGAGCGCGAATATCACGGCATCGGCGTTCACGGTTTGTTCGCCATCGGGCGTCGTGAAGCGCAACGCGTGCTGAGAAGCCTGCGTGCTGTCCCACCCGATCCACTTGTGGCGCATGTGAAACCGGACCCCCGCTTCCTTCAGCCGATGCAGCCACGCACGCAGCATCGGCGCCGCTTTCATATCGGTCGGGAAGACGCGTCCTGAACTGCCGACGAACGTCTCCACGCCCAGGTCGTGCAACCAGCCCCGCAGTGCATCAGGGCCGAAAGCGTTCAGCAGCGGGGCGATCTGCGCCCGCCGCGAGCCATAGCGCCCTAGAAACGGCTCGAGCGGTTCCGAATGGGTGATGTTCATGCCGCCTTTGCCTGCCATCAGAAATTTGCGTCCGACCGAAGGCATTGCGTCGTAGACATCCACGCGCGCGCCGTGTTCGGCCAGCGCCTCGGCGGCCATCAGACCGGCGGGGCCGCCGCCGATCACAACGACGCGGGCAGAATCGGGCAAAGTCGACATGCGGTGGACTCAAGTGAGGGGGAAGGGCGCAGGCTTGCGGCACGCCGGGTTCTTGCAGCCAGCGCAACACGGCTAACGGCGCGAAGGCCGCTATTTTCACACTGCGGTCGACGCGGGGCAAACGAGGGGGCTTGAGTTTCGAAGATGCGGTAGATTCGCTTGCTGCATTGCAGCGTTACAGAAGTATGCGAAGGGAGCGCTGGATGTGCCCGCCGGGTGATGGACACAGCCGCTCTCCCGCTGCTGCATGAGCGGCCATGATTGCTGTTCGCCGTGCGCGGGCCGCGCGGCAAATATAGACGCCGGACCTCAGCCCGGGTACTCCTCGTCGACCTTCAGGCCGGCCAGCTTGAAAATGACGCGCAGCGTTTGCGGCTTGATATCGCGTCGCGACGCGAGCGTAGTCATGACGAAATCGAGCACCTTTGCGTACTTGAGCATCGTCAGACAGGTCTCCAGATCGACGCTGCCATCGCGCATCATTTCTGCGAGGCGCAGCATCTCCACGGAGATGTCGCGTGCCATTTCCAGTTCGAGCTGCTGCTTCTCGGTCCACGCGGGCGTAGCCAAGAGTTTGGAAAGCAGTTCCTGAAACTTCTGTTCGGCGTTGCCGTTGGGTATCGTATCCATTGCCGCCTCATGTTCTTCTGAGCGCGCTTCCAGTTATCATCACGGCGCACTGCAAGTTACGTAACGTTCGTTCCCATGTTCCGGGTCCGACCTCCCCCGCACGCACGCGGTTCGCCTTGTCAAAACAGCAGCCGGCAGTGCGTTGTTGTTATCCGTGCAGCCCGCGGTAAGGCGTGGCCGCGTACTGCGTTTGCAGCGCGCCTCCAGGTTCGCTTCGCGCGCTCCTCGAGAGCAGGAAGTGTTCCAGGAAAAGCTCGATACGCGCCCATCGCGCGACGGTGTTTCGGTTGTCGTGCCGCGCTTTGGGTAAACTGGCAGTAACTTTTCCATTTATCCGTCGCCTTTCGCACGTTCGCCGTGTAAAGGATGTCGGTCTGTGCGATGTCGATCAAAACTCACGAAATCCGCCCCAATCAATCTGTCGAATTGCTGAAGGAACTCCACATCCTGACGCGCGACGGCAAGATGAATCAGGACAGCCGACGCAAGCTGAAGCAGGTCTATCACCTGTTCCAGTTCATCGAGCCGTTACTGAAAGATCTGAAAGAAACCCAGGGCGACCTGACACTCGTCGATCACGGCGCGGGCAAGTCATACCTAGGTTTTATCCTGTATGACCTGTTTTTCAAGGAGCTTCAGGGTAATTCGCACATCTATGGCATCGAGACGCGCGAAGAGCTCGTGACCAGCTCTGAGGCGCTGGCGGCACGGCTGGGTTTCAAGGGGATGTCGTTCCTGAATCTGTCGGTGGCGGACTCGATTACGTCCGACCGTTTGCCGCAGACCATCGATATCGTCACGGCTCTGCACGCCTGCAACACGGCAACCGACGATGCGCTTCGCTTCGCGTTGCAAAAGCATGCGAAATACATCGTGGTGGTGCCGTGCTGTCAGGCCGAAGTGGCGGGCGTGTTGCGGCAGAACAAGAGCAAGTCGTTAGGCAATGCGTTGACGGAGATCTGGCGGCATCCGCTGCACACGCGCGAATTTGGTAGCCAGATCACCAACGTATTGCGCTGTCTGCAACTCGAGGCGCACGGTTATCAGGTCAGCGTGACGGAACTGGTGGGCTGGGAACATTCGATGAAGAACGAACTCATCATCGCCCAGTACAAGGATTTGCCGCGCCGCCGCCCGACGGAACGCCTCAATGAGGTGATGGAGACGTTGGGCCTCGATGAATTGCGCGAGCGGTTTTTCGTAGCGGCTTGAGTTACGCGGCGGGGAGCTTGTTCGGTGTAGGCCGTGCGTCGGTCATTCGTCAGCCGGCGTGCTCATCCACGCTTGCCATCCCGCTTGCCCCATACGGCGCAGCGTTTCCTGATTGCGCTCGTAAATTTGCGCCGCGTCGGGAAAGGCATCCACTGCGCGTTCGATACTCGCTTCGCGTAGCAGATGCAGGATTGGATACGGCGCGCGGTTCGTGTAGTTCTCAATATCGTCCGCGTCGCTGCCTTCGAACTGATATGCCGGGTGAAAACTCGCGATCTGCAGTTCACCCTCCAGACGCAATTGCTTGAGCATCCGGTCCGCGAAGAAGAGACAGTCGTTGTAATCGAGGAATTCTGCCAACGCGTGCGGGATGATCAGCAGCGTGGTGTCGATTTGCGCGGCGTCTGTGTCGGCCAGCGTTTTCAGTTCTGTTTCGAGGTCCGTCAGGACACCTTCCAGATCCGTCGCTTCGCTAATTGCGTAGCGAATCTGGTTCTTCACATGCACGGCCTTGGCAAATGGGCACAGGTTCAGGCCAATGACCGCGCGCGTCAGCCAATGGCGGGTGGTGGAGAGGATGGTGTCGGGGGAATCGGTGGACGGCGGCATAACTGGGAGCGCGGCAGAAAACGCTATTTTACCGGCGCATGATCAGTCTGCCTTTGCGGACGGGCAAGCGGTGGCAATCAATTGCGCGGCCACACGCGGCGCGGCCAGAATCGGCCCGCAGCCGGGGCCGTAGGTTTGGCTAGCGGCATACACGCCTTCAATCAAAAGCCCGAGCGCCTGCGCGAGCGCGACGGCATCATCCGCGCCCGCCTGCGCAGCGAGTTCGGTGAGCCGCGCCATCAGACGCGTCTTGTTGCCGGCGACGAACTGCCGTGCCGCATGCGATGGGTCCGGGAACTCCACGGCGACGTTGACGAACGGGCAGCCGCGATAGTCCTCGGCCGAGGCACGCACCGCCAGATCGTCAAAATATTGCTGGAGCTGTTTGGCCGGCTCGCCGGGATGCATGGCGAAGCTCTTTTCCACATAATCAAAAAATTGCCTGTCCTTACTCTCCAGATACGCAAGCACCAGTTCGTCTTTCGACGAAAACTGGCGGTACAGGCTCATCTTGTTGACGCCTGCCCGCTCGACCACCGCATCGACCCCGACCGCACGCACGCCTTCCCGGTAGAACAGGTCACTAGCCGCGCGCAGCAGGTGTTCCTGCGCTTGCGGACCGGCGGTCTGGGGACGAGGGCGGCGCACCGCCGCGGCCGGTTTTGCGGTTTCGCTCTGTGACATGGTCGGCCCCACACTTTCGTTGCTGATGTCTTGACATGTTACTGACCGGTAACTACTATCGCAACAACATTGTGACTGATCTGTCACAAGTCCTTTACGTTAACCGTAACAATGCAACGCGGCACCATCAGCCGCCATGTGCGCCGGCTGGAGATCCGATGAACTGGGCAGCGAAAATGATTGGCGGACGCTTCCACTACGGCTGGTTGACCGTGGCGGTGGTGTTTCTGGTGCTGCTGGCGTCGGCAGGAACGCGAGCGACGCCGAGCGTGATGATGGTGCCGCTCGAACACCAGTTCGGCTGGAGCCGGGCGACGATCTCGCTTGCCATCTCCGTCAATATCGCGCTGTACGGTCTGATGGGGCCCTTCGCGGCGGCTGCAATGCAGCGCTTTGGCGTGCGCCCGACCGTGCTTGTCGCGATGGGTACGATGGCCGCAGGCGTGGCATTGTCATCGTTGATGAGCCATCCGTGGCAGATGATCCTGATCTGGGGCGTGATGGTAGGCGGCGCGACCGGGGTGGCTGCGTTGTCGCTGTCGGCGACGGTGGTGAACCGCTGGTTTACCACGCACCGCGGACTGGTAATGGGCATCCTCACCGCCAGTTCGGCCACCGGCCAGCTAGTGTTCCTGCCGCTGCTCGCTGCCATCGCCGAACACCACGGCTGGCGCCCGGTGGTCTGGGTGGTGGCGGGCGCGGCGGCGATCGTGTTGCCGCTCGTCGCCTTCCTGCTGCCCGAACGTCCGGCCGATCTGACGCTGCGCCCGTTCGGCGAGCCCGCCGATACACCGATTAGCAGCGCCGTCAGCAAACAGAATCCGCTGGCGATCGCGTTCGGCGCGCTCGCGATGGCAAGCAAGACGCGCGATTTCTGGCTGCTGTTTTTTAGTTTCTTTATCTGCGGTGCGAGCACCAATGGCTATATCGGCACGCACCTGATCGCGATGTGCGGTGATTACGGGCTTAGTGAAGTGCAGGGCGCGTCATTGCTCGCGGCGATGGGTATTTTCGACCTGTTCGGCACGACACTGTCGGGCTGGCTGTCGGACCGTTTCAATGCACGCGTGCTGCTGTTTTTCTATTACGGCTTGCGCGGGCTGTCGCTGATGTATCTGCCGCATGCTTTCGGCATCGATTTCTTTGGTCTGCCCCTGTTCGCGGTGTTTTATGGCCTCGACTGGATTGCTACCGTGCCGCCTACTGTGCGGCTCGCCACTGACGTCTTCGGCAAGGAAGCCGCCCCGGTCGTGTTCGGCTGGGTGGTGGCCGGCCATCAACTCGGCGCGGCGTTCGCTGCGCTTGGCGCGGGTATGTTGCGCGCGAGCCTGGGCACATACACGGTGGCGTCGATGATCTCGGGCGGCTTGTGCCTGGTGGCGTCGGTGATCGTGTTGCGTATCAACCGCGGTGAGCGCGCGGTCGCGCCCCAGCCGGTGTGATCAGCGGGGTGGCCAAATTGGCTGCCCTGCGTAAGCGTGAGGTGGCCGCTCACATGTCGTCCGTCCGAGTGAGCTTTCCCCACTGCATTTAAACCGCGCGTCGCAAACCCCGGTTATGCTATGTGCCCCGGGTGGCTGCGCAGTCGCCCGTCGATCATGAATTTCGACCGAGAGAAGCGCATGGCCAACAAACCCGCCCCTACCGCCGTTCCCATCCACGAACTGATCGCCGGGCGCTGGAGCGCGCGTGCCTATTCGAGCGAGCCGGTCAGCCGCGCGCATCTGCATGCGGTTCTTGAAGCGGCGCGTTGGGCGCCTTCGTCGTACAACGGCCAGCCGTGGCGTTTCGTCGTGTTCGACCGCAGCACCGACGAAGTGTCGTTCAAGCGGGCCTTCGCCACACTGGTGCCGTTCAACCAGGGCTGGAACGGGCCGGCGCCGGTGCTGATCGCCGTCACGACGCTGACGCTGACGAACAAAGGTGAAGTGAACCGCTGCGCCCCGTACGACGCAGGCGCTGCCGCCATGGCGCTGGTGCTGCAAGCTCATGCTTTGGGGCTCGCGGCGCATCAGATGAGCGGTTTTGACGTCAATGCGTTCCGCAAGGAGTTCAAGATCCCCGACGACGTCGACGTGATCGCGATGATTTCGCTTGGGCATTACGGCGAAGTCGACAAGCTCGATCCGGTGCTGCGCGAGCGTGAAAAGTCAGTGCGTACGCGTTTGCCGCTGGGCGAGATTGCCTTTAGTGGTGCGTGGAAGAAAGCGTTTTGACCTTGCTGGTCTGAGTGCGTTTGTGTGCAGACGTAGGCAGTTCGGTTAGAAAAAGCGCGGCCCGGTGGGCTGCGCTTTTTTATTGTGCGGGTCTATTGTGCGGGTCATGCCAGGCGCATGAGCTCGCGTCGTAAATAGGGTTGCCGCGTTGACCAGCACTATTCAGCGTCGGTGAGCGCGGAGAGGGGCGTCGCCACGGTTTCAAGCGATTTCCGCTCCGCATCCACGCCCCAGATGCCGGCGACGATCGCCGCCCCCACCATCAGCGCCGAGCCGACCAGATAGCCCGTGAACACTTCGCTGCGCTGATGAGTATCGATCAGCCGTCCGAAGAATGCGGGCCCGGCGATGCCGCCGAGCGCCGTGCCGAAGGCGTAAAACACCGCGATTGCAAGGGCGCGAATCTCCAGCGGGAACGATTCACTGACTGTCAGATAGGCCGAACTCGCCGCCGCCGACGCGAAGAAGAAAATCACCATCCACGCCACGGTCTGGGTCGTGACGGTCAGCCATTGCTGCTCGAACAGGTAGCCACTCACTGTCAGCAAAATGCCGGATAACGCGTACGTTGCCGCGATCATCTTGCGCCGGCCAATCACGTCGAACAGACGGCCTAGTACGAGCGGGCCAAGAAAGTTGCCGAGCGCAAACGGCAGCAGATACCAGCCAACGTGATCTCCCGGCACGTGATAGAAGTCAGTGAGGACCAACGCGTACGTGAAGAAAATCGCGTTATAGAAAAACGCTTGCGCTGTCATCAACGACAACCCCACCATGGCGCGCCGCCGATGCACCGTGAAGATCGCGTGGAAGACTTCCGCGAGGGGCGTGTGGTTGCGAGTGCGCAGACGCAGGCGGGTCAGGGACTCGTCACCCAACCGGTGTCCGGCATGGCGAAAGCGTGTCTCAATACCCTCGACAATGGAGGTTGCCTCCTGTTTTTCGCCATGCGTGAGCAGCCAGCGCGGGCTTTCCGGCACCCAGATGCGCATGGGCAGAATCGCGAGCGCCAGCACCGCGCCGATAAAGAAGCACGCGCGCCAGCCCCAGTCACCCGGCAGCAAATGCGGATCGAGCAGCACCAGCGAACCGGCGGCGCCAATCCCCGCGCCGACCCAGAACGTGCCGTTGATGCCGAGGTCGGTCCAGCCGCGCACGCGTGCGGGTGTGAACTCCTGAATGGTCGAGTTGATCGCCGTATACTCGCCCCCAATCCCTGCTCCGGTCAGAAAGCGAAACAGAAGGAAACTCGCCAGATTCCACGACAGCGCGGTGGCAGCGGTCGCGGCCAGATAAAGTGTCAGCGTGATAAAGAACAGCTTGCGGCGTCCGAGTCGGTCGGTGAGCCAGCCGAAGCCGAGCGCGCCGAGCACGGCGCCTGCGATATAGGCGCTGCCCGTCAAACCGATGTCGGTGTTCGAGAAGTGCAGGGTGGCGCTGCTCTTGAGCGCGCTGGCCACCGCACCCGCCAGCGTGACTTCCAGTCCGTCGAGCAGCCATGTGACGCCGAGCGCGACCACGATCAGCGAATGAAACGGGCCCCAAGGCAGACGGTCGAGGCGCGACGGCAGATCGGTTTCAATCACGGCCTGCTGATTTTCCTGTACCGCTGCGGTAGGCGGCTCGATCATTGCTGTGTGTCTCCTTACTACGGTCCCATCCACCTGGTTGCTAATGTCGGGAAAATTGGTCAGCGTATCCTATGCAAATGAGCAATTTCCGTTCCCCTGATCTGTTGCGAGCCTGTCTCCAAGGCTTGCGAGAAAACGCGGCGCCACCGCACACCGTGCTGGTTTCCCCTGACGGACCCGACACGCGGCGAGCGCGCGAGAGGCCTTTAGTTGATACTCGTCGCGCTTTCGTGATACAAAGCCCGTCCCCCTTCTGTGCGCGCCAGCCGTGAGCGGCCATTTCCTGCCATGACCTATTGCGCGATTGACTTCGGTACATCTAATTCGGCCGTTGCTGTGCCCGACGGTGCCGCGCTGCGGCTCGCGCCAGTCGAAGGTGCCTACACGACGCTGCCGACCGCGGTTTTCTTCAACACCGACGAGAACACCCGTGACTACGGGCGAGCGGCGCTAGAGGCGTATATCGACGGCTTCGACGGGCGCCTGATGCGCTCGATGAAGAGCATTCTCGGCTCGGCGCTCGCGGAAAACTCCACCGACCTCGGTGACGGCTCGGCCATCAAATACACCGACGTGATCGCGATTTTTGTCGATCACCTGAAACGGTCCGCCGAAGCGAGCGCAGGTAGCGCGATCAGCCGTGCCGTGCTCGGCCGTCCGGTGTTCTTCGTCGACGATGATCCGCGCGCCGACCAGCTCGCGCAACAGCAACTGGAGGCGGCGGCGCGCTCGGTGGGCCTGCACGAGATTCACTTCCAGTATGAGCCGATCGCCGCAGCCTTCGATTACGAGTCACATCTGACCGAAGAGGGACTGGTGCTGGTGGCCGACATCGGCGGGGGTACCTCGGACTTTTCGTTGGTGCGGGTGGGACCTGAACGGATGAAACGGGTCGAGCGCAAGGATGATGTGCTGGCGCACCACGGCGTGCACGTGGCCGGCACAGATTTCGACCGTCGGGTTGAATTGGCCACGATTCTGCGCGAAGTGGGCTATCAGTCACTCGACCCGGAAGGACGAGAATTGCCGAGCCGGATTTACTTCGACCTCGCCACCTGGCACCTGATCAACACGGTGTACGCACCCAAGCGCGTCAGCGAACTCGCGCTGATGCGCCATCTGTTCATCAGCGTGAAGCAGCACGACCGGCTGATGCGTGTGGTCGAGCGGCGCCTGGGACACGCTCTGGCTGCACACGCGGAAGAGGCGAAGATTGGCGTCGCGGCGGGTGGCGAGACGATGATCGATCTCGAACTGGTGGAAGAAGACCTGCGTCTTGCCTTCGACGAGGCGCAATTGATCAAAGCCGGCCGCGACGAAACCTTGCGTATCGTGCAGGCCGCCCGCGACACCGTGCAGGCGGCGGGCGTGGCACCCCGCGACGTGGGTGCGATTTACTTCACAGGCGGCTCGACCGGCCTCGCGTTTCTGTCAGGTGCGTTGTCGGCGGCTTTCCCGGATGCGCAGCCGGTGTTTGGCGACCGTCTTGCCAGCGTGGCGACGGGTTTGGGAATTCACGCGCGGCGCTTGTTTGGCTAACCAAGGCGCGCTTTAAAGAATCCGGTAAGACGTATTTCAACCGGACATAAAAAAACCCCGCCGAGGCGGGGTTTTTTGCGTCCAGAAGGAAGCGTGCGCTTACACCGGCTTGATGTTAGCTGCTTGCTTGCCCTTCGGGCCCGTCTTCACTTCAAACGTAACCTTTTGGTTTTCTTGCAGCGTCTTGAAGCCTTCTGTACGGATTTCCGAGAAATGCGCGAACAGATCTTCGCCGCCGCCGTCCGGCGTGATGAAGCCAAAGCCCTTAGCGTCATTGAACCACTTGACGGTACCGGTTTCCATATTACTTGTTCCTAAAGATGGTAAATAAGGCCGAAGCCCAATGGGTGCATGAAAATCAAGGAAGGGGGTAATGGGACCAACCGGAGTACCGTTGATGGGCGAACTACGAAAGACCAATTCACTCGCCGCTTGAAATCCTGCCCGAACGTTATACGGCGATTTCGAGAGAAGGTCAACAGTATCCGCACTTCTTTACAAGGTTTTTACCGGCTAGCGTGATGTATGCCGACGAAGCTTGCAGCCTCTTCAGAAACTTGCTAGGGATAACCCTAGATTCACTGCAATCTGACGGTGCAACCGTTAAACTACGCGCCGCACATGAGGGTTGCACCTACCGGGTTTGAACCTTCGCTTTCATGACCGTCACCCGTCTCCAGCGTCACAGCAATGCCACGCGGTGCCGACATGTTTATGACTGCAACTTGCATGGGACCGGAGTACGCTAGGGCGCCAACTCGGGTCGACACAGGAGAAGACGTGAAAAGTTCTATTCAACGGAATATCGGCCCGTTCCCGCTGATGCTGACGGGCCTTGGGTCCATCATCGGATCCGGCTGGTTATTCGGCGCGTGGAAGGCGGCAAAAATTGCTGGGCCCGCGGCCATGTGTGCGTGGATCATTGGCGCCGTGGTGATTCTCGCCATTGCGCTCACTTACGCGGAACTAGGCGCGATGTTCCCCGAGTCGGGCGGCATGGTGCGTTACGCGCGCTACTCGCACGGCGCGCTGGTCGGTTTCATCAGCGCGTGGGCCAATTGGATCGCAATCGTATCGGTGATTCCGATCGAGGCAGAAGCGTCCATTCAGTACATGAGCACCTGGCCATATCCATGGGCTCACGCGTTGTTTGTCGGCGGCTCATTAACTACGAATGGGTTATTACTGTCGGCAGTGCTGGTGATTATCTATTTCATGCTGAACTACTGGGGCGTGAAGTTGTTTGCACGCGCCAATACGGCCATCACTATCTTCAAGTTTGTGATTCCCGGGGCGACGATTGCCGGTTTGATGTCCAGCGGTTTTCACCATGAGAACTTCGGTGACGCGAGCACGTTTGCGCCTTATGGCTGGTCGGCTGTGCTGACCGCAGTGGCGACGAGCGGGATCGTGTTTGCATTTAACGGCTTTCAGAGCCCGATCAACCTCGCGGGCGAAGCGCGTAACCCGGCGAAGAGCGTGCCGTTTGCCGTGATCGGCTCGATCCTGCTGGCGCTGGTGATCTACGTGCTGCTGCAGGTTGCATATATCGGTGCGGTGAACCCGGCTGACGTGGTCAAGGGCTGGAGCCATTTCAACTTTGCGTCGCCTTTTGCGGAACTGGCGCTGGCGCTGAACCTGAACTGGCTGGCATTCCTGCTGTATGTCGACGCATTCATCAGCCCGAGCGGCACGGGTACGACCTACATGGCGACGACGAGCCGCATGATTTACGCGATGGAGCGCAACAACACGATGCCGAAGATGTTCGGCAACGTGCACCCGATCTACGGTGTGCCACGCCAGGCAATGTGGTTCAACCTGCTGGTTTCGTTCATCTTCCTGTTCTTCTTCCGCGGCTGGAGTTCGCTGGCGGCCGTGATTTCGGTTGCCACCGTGATTTCGTATCTGACGGGGCCGATTAGCCTGATGGCGCTGCGCCGTGCGGCGACGGATCTCAATCGTCCGCTGCATATCCCTGGCATGAAGATCGTTGCACCATTTGCGTTCGTGTGTGCCTCGCTGGTGTTGTACTGGGCCAAGTGGCCGCTGACGGGCGAGATCATCCTGCTGATGATCGTCGCGCTGCCGGTGTACTTCTACTTTCAGGCCAAGTCAGGCTTCAGCGGCTGGGGGCGCGATCTGAAGGCAGCGTGGTGGCTGGTGGCATATCTGCCGGTGATGGCCATCCTGTCGCTGATCGGCAGCAAGCAGTTTGGCGGCCGCGGCGTTCTGCCGTATGGCTGGGACATGCTGGTAGTGATTATCTTCTCGCTGATTTTCTATTACTGGGGTGTGCACACCGGTTATCGCAGCGAGTATCTGGATGAGCGCGACGAGCACGACGAAGTGCTCGAGGGCATGGGCGCGCACTAGGCGTCTGCGCTGGTGAATAACCTGGTGTGCTGCTGCATTTTGCAGCGGACCGGGACGCAAAAAAGCCTGTCTGAGTTAATCAGACAGGCTTTTTTTATTGCCGTGAGCGAACGAGCGAACTGCCCTCGCTTATTCGCCCCCAGCCGCTTCAAGCGGTTCCGAACACGTAGTTCGTCATCGCCAGAGACTTCTGATACGTCCCAAGTGACTGGATCCCCAGCGTGTAGTCGTCGTCAGCCGCGCCGAGTGCGGCGAACATGGGCAGCAGGTGCTCGTCAGTCGGGTGCATCAGCACCGCGTAGGGTGCCTGACGGCGATAGTCGAGCAACGCGTCGATCTCGTGCGCGGCCAGCTTTTCCTCAAACCAGTCCGTGAACTCGGTCACGCGCGGGTCAGCGTCTTCAGGTCGGGCGGAGAAATCTGCCGCACGCAGATTGTGCGTGATCTGGCCTGAGCCGATCACCATCACTCCTTCATCCTTAAGCGCCCGTAATGCGCGGCCCACACGGAAGTGATGCGCGGCATCCATGTGAGGCTGGATGGACAACTGCGCGACCGGTACATCGGCATTCGGGAACATCAGCAGCATCGGCACCCATGCGCCGTGATCGAGGCCATGCGACTGGGTATCGGCGAGCAGGCCGTGTTCGTTGAGCTGCGCGGCGGCTCTCCTTGCGGCGTCGGGCGCGCCGGCAGCCGGATACTGGATCTCGTACAACTGACGCGGAAAGCCGTAGAAGTCGTGGATCGTCTCGGGCATTTCAGCCGTGCTGGCAAGCGGCTGAGTACTGCCCCAATGAGCCGACAGCATCAGGATGGCTTCGGGACGCGGTAATTGGCTCGAAAGCACGCCAAACTCGGCGCGCGGCATGGAAGGGTCGATCGGCAGCGTGGGGGCGCCGTGAGACAGGAAAAGCGACGGCAAGCGGGACATGGCAGCAGGTCGCACAAATGCGACACGGAAGTTTTGTTGCTACCAATATAGGGGCGTACCGTGGTTTGATAAACGGCCCAAACCGGATTTGATTGCGTCGCGTGCGTTGTGAATGGCTAATGCGCTGCCGGCGCTCACTCAGAAGGCGTGGTGCGCAGTCCAGGCCATGCGGGCGCAAGCGCCGGGCCGAGGGCGAACAGGTCGAGTACGCGCAAGACCGTGTGGTCGACCATCTCGCTGATCGAGGCGGGCTGGCTGTAGAAGGCCGGCAGCGGCGGGAAGATGATGCCGCCCATTTCGGTCACGGCCGTCATATTGCGCAGATGCGCGAGGTTAAATGGGGTTTCGCGCACCATCAGCACGAGACGGCGGCGTTCTTTCAGGGTGACGTCGGCCGCGCGGCTGATCAGATTGTCGGAGAGACCGTGCGCGACACTCGCCAAGGTTTTCATCGAGCAGGGGGCGACAATCATGCCATCGGTCGCAAAGGAGCCGGACGCGATGGTTGCGCCCACGTCGCGCACCGAATGGACGACATCCGCGAGCGCATGCACGTTTTCTTTGCTTAACTGAAGCTCGTGCTGGATGTTGAGCCAGCCCGCGCTGGAGATCAGCAGATGGCTCTCGACGCCGCCAAGCCGACGTAACGTTTCAAGCAACCGGACGCCGTAGATAGCGCCAGTTGCGCCGGTGATCGCGATGATCAGCCGGCGCGGCGCCGCAGCGCGTGTTTCCATGGCTAGCGGCACCTGTTGCCTGGCTTGGCCAGGTCAGGCGGCGGCAAACAGCTGCTGCAGTTCGCCGTTCTCGTACATCTCCATCATGATGTCCGAGCCGCCAATGAATTCGCCCTTCACGTAGAGCTGAGGAATGGTCGGCCAGTTGGAGAAGGCCTTGATGCCCTGACGGACTTCTTCGTCTTCGAGCACGTTGACGGTCTTGGGCGCGTCGACGCCGCATGCCTTCAGAATCTGGATGGCGCGGCCAGAAAAGCCGCACATCGGAAACTGTGCCGTGCCCTTCATGAAGAGTACGACGGCGTTGTCGTCGACGATTTGCTTGATGCGTTGTTGCGTATCCATGACTGACCTTGCGGTTCCGGAATGTGGTGGAGATAGTTTCAAATGATAGCGGATTTCGCTGCGATGGGCTGACGGCGGCCCAGCATCATGCGCCCGGCTGCCAGGCGCCGCCGCTGATGCGTTCGATACCGGCAAGATCCTGCTCCGAGCGTACCGCTGAATAACCTTGGGCCGTGAGCAACGCGCGTACTGCGGCGGCCTGATCGTAGCCGTGTTCAAGCCAGAGCACGCCGCCGCGTGTAGCGAAGTGCGACGGCGCCCCCGCGATGATCGCGCGGATTGCGCAAAGGCCATCGGACTCGTCGGTCAACGCGCCGCGCGGTTCGAAGCGCAGATCGCCTTCAGTCAAATGCGGATCGCCGCTCGCGATATACGGTGGATTGCTGACGATCACGTCGAAGCGCAGCGCGGGGTCCAGGGCGTCGTACCAGTCGCCGCGCGAGAACCGCAGACGGCCGCCAGGGCGAGCCGGGTCAAGTAACCGGGCCGCGTTGCGGGTGGCGACTGTGAGCGCTTCAGCGGACCGGTCGACCGCCCAGACCTGCGCGTCCGGGCGCATCGAAGCGATCGCCACCGCGATGGCGCCAGTACCGGTGCCAAGGTCCAGGACGCAAGGCCGGGCTAGGCCTTCAAGCGCGGCAAGCGCGGTCTCGACCAGCAACTCTGTCTCCGGGCGCGGGATCAGCACGTCCGGTGTGACTTCGAAGTCGAGCCCGAAAAACTCACGCACGCCGACCAGTTGCGCCACCGGCTCGCCAGCGAGACGCCGGGCTTCAAGCGCCTGATAGCGCGCGACCTGCTCGCCCTCGAGTGGCTCATCGCTGCGCGTGATCAGTTCGGTGCGTCGCCAGCCGAGCACGTGCCCAAGCAAAATGCGCGCTTCAAGAGGCGGCAAAGACGTGGCGCGTAGCAGGCCGGCGGCGTTGTCCATGGTCTGTCAGGGCTTGTGATGAGTGCGCGCCTAGTCTGCGTCACCGAGCGAGGCAAGCAACTCGGCCTGATGCTCACTGACCAAAGCGGCGATCAGCTCATCGAGATCACCGTCCATGATCGATTCAAGGCGGTACAGCGTGAGGTTGATGCGGTGATCCGTCAGCCGCCCTTGCGGAAAGTTATAGGTGCGGATGCGCTCCGAACGGTCGCCCGACCCAATCAGGCTCTTGCGGGTGGCGGCTTCCTTGGCGTGCTGCTCGTGATACTGCTTGTCCTTGATGCGCGCGGCCAGCACCTTCAGCGCGCGATCCTTGTTCTTGTGCTGCGAGCGGTCGTCCTGACATTCGACGACGATGCCAGTCGGAAGGTGCGTCACACGCACGGCCGAATCGGTCTTGTTGATGTGCTGGCCGCCTGCGCCTGAGGCGCGGAATGTATCGATGCGCAAGTCGGCGGGATTGATTTCCACTTCGCCGATTTCGTCCGCTTCCGGCATCACAGCCACTGTGCATGCCGACGTATGAATACGTCCCTGCGTTTCAGTAGCCGGCACGCGCTGCACCCGATGGCCGCCTGATTCGAACTTGAGCTTCGAATACGCGGCTTCGCCCGCGATCCGCACGATCACTTCCTTGTAGCCGCCCAGGTCCGATTCACTGGCCGACATCATCTCCACCTGCCAGCGGCTACGTTCGGCAAAGCGCAGGTACATGCGCAGCAGGTCGCCCGCAAACAGCGCCGATTCGTCGCCGCCCGTCCCCGCGCGGATTTCGAGGAAGATGTTGCGATCGTCGTTGGGGTCTTTCGGCAGCAGCATTTTCTGCAACTCGGCGCCGAGCTTTTCCATCCGATCCCGCGCTGCGCGGATTTCTTCTTCAGCGAAATCACGCATCGACGTGTCCGTCAGCAGTTCCTGCGCGGTGAGCGCGTCGTTGCTCGCCTGGCGCCACAGCGCGTAATGCTCGACCAATGGCCCGAGCTCCGCGTGTTCACGCGTGAGCTTGCGATATTGGTCGAGATTCGCGGTGATGTCCTCGCGGCTCAACAGGTCATTTAGTTCGGCCAGCCGGGTTGTGAGCTGGTCGAGCTTGCTTTGCATGCTCGTTTTCATCGGACGGTGCGGAGCGGACTCCGGAAAGGACGGTGTAACTGAAGGAGGCGGGCGCGTGCCCTTGCTGAAAGGCGCAAACCTGACCCAACAAGCTGGCCAGGCGGCGCGGCGGCAGCGCCGCTAACGTTCCGAAGAATCGGAATGTTTGTAGAAACCGCCCATCAGTTCGATGAGCTTATCGCGGTTCTCGCTGCTGGCGCGATTCAGTGCGTGCGTCGGGCCATGAATCAGCTTGTTGGTCAGCGCTTGCGAGAGCGCCTCAATGACCGCAGCGGGATCTTCGCCACGCGCCAACATCTTTTGCGCGCGTTCGACTTCGGCACGGCGCAGCGTGTCGGCCTGAGTGTGCATGTGACGGATAACCGGCACGATGCTGCGTGCGTCGAGCCACTGCATGAAATTCTGCACGCGCGTTTCGATGATGGCTTCGGCCTGCGCGACCGCTGCCTGGCGCGAGGCGTTGCCTTCACGCACGATGGCGCCGAGATCGTCGACGGTGTACAGAAAGACGTCTTCGAGCTTGCCGACTTCGGGTTCGATATCGCGCGGCACGGCAAGGTCGACCATGAAAATAGGCCGGTGCCGGCGCGCTTTCACTGCCCGCTCGACGGCGCCGAGGCCAATGATCGGCAACGTGGACGCGGTACACGAGACGATGATGTCGAATTCGTGCATCCGCGCCGGCAAGTCGGACAGCGGAATGGCGCGGCCATTGAAGCGTTCGGCAAGCCGCGTGCCCCGTTCGGCGGTGCGATTCGCGACGACCAGTTCGCGCGGCTGCTGGGCGGCGAAGTGCGTGGCGCACAGTTCGATCATTTCGCCCGCGCCGATGAACAGCACGCGCTGATTCGCCACCTTGTCGAAGATGCGCTGCGCGAGCCGCACGGCCGCGGCTGCCATCG
Organism: Paraburkholderia sp.; assembly: GCF_049581445.1. Lineage (GTDB taxonomy): Bacteria > Pseudomonadota > Gammaproteobacteria > Burkholderiales > Burkholderiaceae > Paraburkholderia. The sequence goes on from NZ_JBAURZ010000099.1 coordinate 40,956, forward strand.
AAACAGATTGCGCCCCGATCTCCGTGGTGCTGCGAACTTCCTTCGCGACCGCAAAGGTGCGCTGAAACAACTGGTTCAGATAAGTGCCCAGCGCGCCGGCCTCGGAGGCCGTGCGCACCGCATCCTTCATTTGTCCGACGATTTGCGTCTCGCCGAGCACCATCGAATCCAGCCCCGATGCGACACGGAAAGCGTGGCGCACCGCCTCCGACTGCGGCAGCGCGTAGACGTGCGGCGCGAGTTGGTCGACCGGCAGCTTGTGGTACTGGGAGAACCACTGGATGGCCGCTTCGCGGACCGCATGGTCGTCAGTCGCGCAGTACAGCTCGGTGCGGTTGCAGGTGGAAAGGATGGCCGCTTCAGGCGCGCTAAGCGCGGCCGGGCCGAGCCAGATGTCCTTGAAGGTCGCCAGCGCAGGTTTGATCTGTTCGAGCGGAAACGCCACGCGTTCGCGCAAGGCGACGGGCGCGGTGTGGTGATTAATTCCGATCGTTAGAAGCTGCATATGCGGGGCTATGGTTTCGCCAAATATTATAGCGTTTTCCCGATTTGTTCATTCGGGACGCCGTATCCGGCGAATCAGGCTCCCGCAACAGCGTCGGGGGGGATTGCGTCGAGCTGGTAGCCGTAGCCGTAAAGCGGCGTCAGGCAATAGCCATGCTCGGGGCGTAACTGCAATTTGGTGCGCACGCGCGAGGCGTGCGTGTCGAGCGTGCGCGACCTGACGTCGCGCCGCCGCGTCCAGATTGTTTCGAGGATTAGAGCGCGCGAAACTGGACGCGAGACATTGTTGAACAGCAGCAGTGCAAAACGGAATTCTTTTGGCGTCAACGCAACAGTCTGACCGTTGAAAGTCACGGTGAACTGCGCGGCGTCGAATATGTAGCCGCCAAAGGTGTCCCGCCGACGATTGGGCGGCCGGCGGATGCCGGCGCGACGCAACAAGGCGTCGACCCGCGCCAGCATCTCCGGGCCACGTACCGGTTTCGTCAGACAATCGTCGGCGCCGGCGTGTAGCGCGGCGACCACTTCGCTTTCGCGCGGCGCCGACATGAGCATGATCACAGGAAGGCTCGGCAGGATGCTGCGTGCGTGTTGGATGACGTCTTCCGCCGCGCGGTCGCCGGCCCAGCGGTCGGTCAGCAGAAGATCGAAGAACTCTTCCGCGGCGCTTGCGAGGAATGGCGCACTCGCGGTGAAATGCCGGCAGGCATGGCCGCCGGCAAAAATAAGCTTGCCGACGAGTTCTGCGTGGCGCAGGTCTGGCTCGATCAGAGCAATTCGCATGGACACGCTTTCAGCCGGACGGGCGAGGGCGGCAAAGCTTACAGCTTGCCTAAATGTGACCCCGGCCCCTAAACTCAACCGCTACGCGGAAAGCGCCGTGCTGACCTATATAGTTAACGAGATAAAAATGCTAGCTTTCCGAAAGCTTCGCACCCATGAGACGAGTCTGAAAATTGGCGAGGGCCGGCCCTGATGGGTTGGCCTGGGGTCGTTTTGCTGGGCGCGGTGGTCGGACTGGCGGGCTGGTGGCTGCACCCGCTGCGGCGCGCGAGCCGCGCGCGCTTCTGGGTGGCACTGCTGGTCGGCGTGCTGGGCGCCGCCTTAGCCCGTATGGCTGGCAATGTGGTCGGCTTATTCCATGATGGTGATACGCTCGAATGGCCCGTGTGTATGGCTGTTGCGCTGATTGCTGTTGCCGTGACGGTCGGCTTGCTGTCCCGTCGCTGAACAATTTGCAGGTGAATCTGATGAATGCCCGACTTCCCGAAACTTCTTCCATACCTGAGCGTATCGCTCACCTGCGTAGCGCGATGACGCGTGAGGGCCTTGCGGCCTACCTGGTACCGTCCGCCGATCCCCATCTCTCCGAGTACCTGCCCGGACGCTGGCAGGGACGGCAATGGCTGTCAGGCTTTACCGGCTCGGCCGGCACCCTGGTCGTGACCGATAACTTCGCGGGTCTATGGACGGACAGCCGCTATTGGGAACAAGCCGAGGCGCAACTCGCCGGCACCGGCGTGCAACTGATGAAAATGATGGCGGGCCAGCAGTCGCTGCCGCACTTCGAATGGCTCGCGCAGAACGTGGCGGTAGGCGGGACGGTTGGCGTCGACGGCGCGGTACTGGGCGTCGCGGCAGCGCGCGCCTTGACCCAAACGTTGAGCTCGCATGGCGTGAAGCTGCGCACTGACGTGGATCTGTTCGACACCGTCTGGCCTCAGCGGCCGACGCTGCCCACAGACACGGTATTCGAGCACGCGGCGCCGCATGCGACGGTCGCGCGGGCGGAGAAGCTCGCCCAGATTCGCCGTGCCATGCAGGACAAAGACGCGCAGTGGCACTTCGTCTCCACGCTCGACGATCTCGCGTGGTTGCTGAATCTGCGTGGTGCGGATGTCAGCTATAACCCGGTGTTCGTCGCTCATGCGCTGATCGGGCTCGAGCGGGTGTCGCTGTTCGTTGCCGAGGGCAAGGTCTCACGCGAACTGGCCGAGGCGCTCGCGCGTGATGGCATCCACGTGGAACCGTACGCGAAGGCTGCGCCTGCGCTCGCAGCATTGCCAGGCGGCGCGACCCTGCTGATCGACCCGCGGCGGATCACGTTTGGCTTGCTGCAATCGGTACCGTCGACGGTGAGGATCGTCGAGGCCGTGAATCCGTCAACGTTCCTGAAATCGCGCAAGACGGAAGCGGATGCGGAACACGTGCGCGCCACGATGGAGCAGGACGGCGCGGCATTGGCCGAGTTTTTCGCGTGGTTCGAAGGCGCTCTGGGCCGCGAGACGATTACCGAATTGACGATTGACGAGCGCCTGACTGCCGCGCGCAAGCGGCGTCCGGATTTCGTTTCGCTGAGTTTCGCGACGATCGCCGGCTTCAATGCGAACGGTGCGATGCCGCACTATCGGGCTACCCCAGCGTCGCACTCCACGATCGAAGGCAATGGCTTGCTGCTGGTCGATTCGGGCGCCCAGTACCTGAGCGGGACGACCGACATCACTCGCGTGTTGCCGGTTGGAACCTTGAGCGACGCGCAGCGGCGTGATTGCACAGTGGTACTCAAGGGCATGATGGCGCTCTCGCGCGCTCAGTTTCCCCGCGGCATCCGCTCGCCGATGCTGGACGCGATCGCCCGCGCGCCGATCTGGGAAGCCGGAGCGGACTATGGCCACGGCACCGGCCACGGCGTCGGTTATTTCCTGAACGTGCACGAAGGACCGCAGGTCATCTCGCACTACGCACCTGCTGAACCGTGGACGGCCATGGAAGAGGGCATGATTACCTCGGTCGAGCCTGGCATTTACCGGCCGGGCAAATGGGGTGTGCGGATCGAAAACCTCGTGCTGAACCGCGCGGCCGAAAAGACCGAGTTTGGCGACTTCCTCAAGTTCGAGACGCTGACGCTGTGCCCGATCGACACGCGCTGTTTCGAACTTTCGATGCTCAACGAGGACGAGCGTGCGTGGCTGAACGGATATCACGAGATGGTGCGTAAGCGCATTGCGCCGCACGTGTCGGGTGATGCAAAGGCCTGGCTGGAAACCCGGACGCAGGCGATTTGAGGCTGCGGCAACAGGCGCGCGCTGAAGAATCGCCGTCGTTGCGTCAGAGGGTTCAGCAGCGGGACCCCGTAGCCGGAAGGACGATTAGCGATTTTCAAGGCGCGACGCTGCGTGCGTCGTCGTGATTCAATCCTGCATAAGGGAATCGTGCTTAAGGGAGGGCGACACATGGCAGGCGTGGCGGTAATTGTGATCGACGTTCAGCATGCGTTCTTTTCCGGCCCCAACGCCGCCTATCGCGGCGATGCCGTCATCGACGGTATCAACCGGTTGACCGAGGCGGCGCGCGCTGCAGGCACGCCGGTGTTCATCGTGCAGCACGAAAAGGCGGATGACGAAGAGGTCGAGTTCGGCAGCGAGGGCTGGCAGTTGCCTGATTCGCTGGTGCGTACAGACGACGACCGGATGGTGCGCAAGTCCGTCGGCGATTCGTTTCACGGCACCGGGCTGAAGGAGCAACTCGAACAGCTCGGCGTCGATCGACTGGTGGTATGCGGCTATGCCACCGAGTACTGCATCAACACTGGCGTTCGCAGCGCCGCGTTGCTGGGCTACGAGACGACCGTCGTCTCCGACCTGCATACCACGCAGCAGGGCCCGGATCTCACGCCGGCGCAGATTGTCGAGCATCACAACCGGGTGTGGGCCAGCTCCTCGCTGCAAGGCAATCGGCTTGCGGTTCGGCCGCTCGCCGAAGTTCTCGCGACGGAGTTCGCATGACCATCAAGGCGGTCGTATTCGATTTCGGCGGCGTGCTGATCGACTGGAGTCCCGAATACCTCTTTCGCCAGCTAATCCCCGACGAAACCGAGCGGCGCTGGTTTCTTACGCATGTCTGTTCGATGGATTGGGTCGTGCGGCAGGATGGCGGTCAGACGATCGCCGAGGGCACGGACGAACTGATCGCAAAGTTTCCCGACCACGAGCCGCTGATTCGCGCGTTCTATGAGCGCTGGCACGAGATGATCGGCGGCGTGCTCGAGGACGGCGTGGCGACGCTCGACAAGCTCGACGCAGCCGGCGTCCCTCTCTTTGGCTTGACCAACTGGTCGGCCGAGACCTTCCCGTATGCGTGGGACAACTTTCCGGTGCTACGCCGTTTCAGGGACATCGTCGTGTCCGGACGGGTGCAGCTCATCAAACCGGACCCGGCGATTTTCGCCGAAATGCGCCAGCGGATTGACGCTCAATTGCCTGGCATCGAAGCGGATGAACTCGTCTTTATCGACGACAATCTCAAGAACGCCCAGGCCGCTAGCGCGCTCGGCTGGCATGGCGTGCATCACACGTCGGCGGCCCAGACCGAAGCGAGGCTGCGCGAACTGGGTCTGCCGGTCTGAGCGGGGTGGCGTGAGCCGCGTGTTATACCACTCCCGGTCTACGTTCCGATCAACGCGGAGCTAGCACCAACCCGCCGGTCGGCCGAGCCGGCAGGCAGTCCCGGCAGCCCGGTCAATCAAGCCAACGTAGCCGCAGCGCTCGTCTCCTCGCGCTCGGCGATCGGCGCGCGCACCACGAACATGTACACGAGCGCCGCCGCGAACGACACACCCGCGCTGATCAGAAACGCATCCACGAACGAATGAGTCTGGTCCACCACCACGCCGGTGATGAATGGCGCGAACGAGCCGCCAAAGTAACCACCGAAGTTCTGGATGCTCCCGAGCGAGGCTACCAGGTGTCGCGGCGCGGCCACGCTGACCAGTGCCCACGCGCCGCCGCTCGCCATATTGATGAAATACATCGCTAGAGACAGATACACGATTGCCAGCGTGGTATTCGGCGTATACGCGGCCGGCACCGTGAATACCGCGGCGAATATCAGACCGGTGCAGATTGGCCACTTGCGGCTGCGGATTGGCGAAATGCCTTGCGCCATCAGGCCGTCGGCGACAAAGCCGCTCGACAGCATGCCAAGCGTGCCGAACAGGTACGGGATCGACACGATCCACCCGGTCCTCGCAATGGACAGATGCCGTTCGTGCTCCAGATACGCGGGCAGCCAGGTCAGATACAGCCAGACCATATAGATCACGCCCATGAAGCCGAAGATCATGCCCCACGTGGTCCGCGAGGCGAACAGGCCGCGCCACTCGGCAGCGGTCATGCGACGCTCGGCGCGCGCATGCGGCTCTTCCTCGGTCAGATGGATGGTTTCTTCGGATTCAAGGGTGATTTCACTGCGGTTGCGATAGACGAGGTACCAGGCGACTGCCACGGCAATCCCCATGACGCCCATCACGATGAACATCCAGCGCCACCCAAACGCGAGCAACAGGCCGGTGAGAATCGGCGGAGCGAGGGCTGGCCCGATGGTCGACGAGGTCGTGAAAATGCCGGTAGGCCGGCCGCGTTCGCGCAGCGAATACCATTCGCTGACAACCTTCGCTCCGGCCGGAAACTGCGGCGCTTCACCGATCCCGAGGAAGATCCGCGCGACCAGGAACTGCTGCAAGGTCTGCACGAAGCCGCCGAACAGTTGTGCGACCGACCACACCAGCATGCCGACGCCGAGCATCAGACGCGCGCCGAAGCGGTCGAGCAGGGCGCCCATCGGCAATTGCGAGAACGCGTAGGAAAACGAGAACGCCGATAACAGCAGACCCATCTGCGATGCCGAGAGCCCGAGTTCGCCGCTCACCGAGTGATTCGCAATGGACAGCGTGCTGCGGTCCAGATAGTTGACGATGCCGGCCAGCATCAGGAACATCACTGCGACCCACTGGATGCGCTTAAGGCGCGGTGTTTTTGCCTGCATGTTTGTCTCCTCCGTTGCTCGTTTGAGTCTGTGGATGGATGCTGCGAGTGGCTGTCGGATCAGCCTGGATTCAAGGCTACTTCGCGAGTCGTCATTGTGTATGCCTGATGGTTGCTTGTGAATTGCCTGGGAACCGCCCAGGAACTACCAGAGCTACTGCCCCAGCAGATTCTTCAGCGCGTTACCGAGACCCTTCACGGTCTCGCCGGCGCCCTTGGCCACGCCTTCCACGCTCACTCCCGTTGCCTGCGCGAAGCCGGTGCCGAGCTTCATCAGCAGGTTGTCGTTCACGGAAAACTTCGGGTCGCGCAGGTTGCCTTCAAGGACGAAGTGAACCGTAATGTCGCCGCTCCGTGATTTCAGCGCCGCGATGGCTGCCTTGGTCGGAATGGACAGGAAGGTATCGAGCGGGCTGCCGGTGTCGGCCAGTTGCAGATGATGCAGGGTCAGCGTTCCCGGCGCATGCAACTGGTAGTTATTGACCGTCGACTGCACCGTCATGTCGACCGTGCCGCCGGCAATCTGTGCTTTGGTCCCCGCCTTCTTCAGCAGATACGGGTCGAGCATCACCACGTCGACGCCTTTCAGCGTGCTGGTGGTCTGCGAGTCCTTGCTGGCAATCTTGATCCAGCCGTCGAAGGATGCCGTGCCCGTGTGCGCTGGACCGGCAATCGAACCGTTGACCGCGACCGTCGTCGGATCGGTGAGGGCCGGCAAGTGCAGGTTATCGACGCTCGCGCTGGCCTGAGTGACCGCCACCTTGTAAGGCGGTTTGCTCACCGTGAAATCGTAGAACTCGAACGTGCCTTTCTCTAAGCCGACATGGTCGACGATCTTCTCTTGCGGAATCGACGGCCCGCCGGCGTTTGAGCCGGTGTCCGAACGGTTCAGCGATTCTTTCAGATTCGGCAGGATGTCGATGGATCCACCCGCGGTCCGCACCACTGAAAGGTCAAAGCCGCTCACGATGACCGAGCGCACATGCATGCGTCTCGCGATCAGGTCATGAATGTCGGGAACGATGGTGATCTGGTCGGCGCGCAGCACGTCGGGCGCCGGCCAGCCGGGCGGCGGTTTGAGGAGAACGTGGGTGAGGCGCACGGAGGTGAGGCCGACGTCAATGCTCTCGGCGCTGCCAAGTGGCCCCAAGGCGGCGGTAACTCGCTGTTTGACCTCGTATTGCACGAGATAGAGGCCGCCCACGGCGGCGACCAGCACCACCAGCACGACGATACCGACGACAATCGCCGCGCGTCTGGGAATCGACATCGACATGCATGCCTCCTCGTAACTGCGCGGGCCGCGCAGCGTGCCGGCTATCGGTCATGTGGGCGGGTAAGGCGATACCCGCCCACCCTCGCTACGCACTAAACGTTCCTGAGCGTGCGTGAGTGTGCCTACTGCGAATTAGCGTGCGATCGGCTTGTAGCGCAGACGCTTCGGACGTGCCGCCTCTTCACCGAGGCGGTTGCGCTTGTCCGCTTCGTATTCCTGGTAGTTGCCGTCGAAGAACGTCACTTGCGAGTCGCCCTCGAATGCGAGGATGTGCGTCGCGATGCGATCGAGGAACCAGCGATCGTGCGAGATCACCATCACCGAGCCGGCGAATTCCAGCAGGGCGTCTTCGAGCGCGCGCAGCGTTTCGACGTCAAGGTCGTTCGACGGTTCGTCAAGCAGCAGCACGTTGCCGCCCGCGATCAGCGTCTTGGCGAGGTGCAGACGGCCGCGCTCACCACCCGACAGATTGGCGACGTTCTTCTGCTGATCGCCACCCTTGAAGTTGAAGCGGCCAATGTAGGCGCGCGACGGCGTCTCGTACTTGCCCACCGTCAGCACGTCCGCGCCGCCGGAGATTTCTTCGAACACGGTCTTCGAACCGTCGAGCGCGTCGCGGCTCTGGTCCACGTAAGCGAGCTTGACCGTCGGGCCTTGAACGATTTCGCCCGAATCCGGCTGTTCGCGGCCGGTCAGCATGCGGAACAGCGTCGACTTGCCCGCGCCGTTTGGCCCGATGATGCCGACAATGGCGCCGGCCGGAATCTTGAAGCTGACGTTGTCGAGCAACAGGCGATCGCCATAGGCCTTGCTGACGTTCTTGAACTCGATCACTTCATTGCCCAGACGGTCGCCGACCGGAATGAAGATTTCCGACGTTTCGTTGCGCTTCTGGTAGTCCTGGCTGTTCAGTTCCTCGAAGCGGGCAATACGCGCCTTCGATTTCGCCTGACGGCCCTTCGGATTCTGGCGCACCCATTCCAGTTCCTTCTTGATCGCCTTCTGACGCGCCGATTCCGACGATTCTTCCTGCTTCAGGCGCTCTTCCTTCTGGTCGAGCCAACTACTGTAGTTGCCCTTCCATGGAATGCCGTGGCCACGGTCGAGTTCGAGAATCCATTCGGCGGCGTTGTCGAGGAAGTAGCGATCGTGAGTAACCGCGACGACGGTGCCCGGGAAACGCGTGAGGAACTGCTCCAGCCAGTCGACCGATTCGGCGTCCAGGTGGTTGGTCGGCTCGTCGAGCAACAGCATGTCCGGTTTTTCGAGCAGCAGCTTGCACAGCGCGACGCGGCGCTTTTCACCGCCCGACAGATGCTCGATCTTCGCATCCCATGCCGGCAGACGCAGCGCGTCGGCGGCGATTTCGATCTGCTGTTCGGCGCTGCCGTCGGCGGTGGCGAGAATGGCTTCGTACCTGGCCTGGTCGGCGGCGAGCTTGTCGAAGTCGGCGTCCGGTTCCGCGTAGGCCGCGTAGATTTCGTCGAGCTTCTTTTGCGCGCCGAACACTTCGCCCAGGCCCTCTTCGACCGCTTCGCGCACCGTCTTTTGCGGATCAAGTTGAGGTTCCTGCGGCAGATAGCCGATGTTGAGGTTCGGCATCGGCGTGGCTTCGCCCTCGATGTCCTTGTCGACGCCCGCCATGATGCGGATCAGCGTGGACTTGCCCGAGCCATTCAGACCGAGCAGACCAATCTTGGCGCCGGGGAAGAATGACAGGGAGATGTCTTTCAGGATTTGACGCTTGGGCGGCACGATTTTGCCGACCCGGTTCATGGTGAAGACGTATTGGGCCATTTGCTTGCAATAGACGTTGACGCCGCCGGCCGCGTGGGGGCGGGCGGTCGTGGGTGGATGGGAATCTGGTGTTGCCGGTTCCCGGCCGGTGCGGGCGTGATGCCGATAATGCCGGCGTGGCAGCGCGCGGGGCGGGAAGAGGTGTCATTGTACTTCGGGCCGCGGCGGCGCAGTCAGTCGGGCGCGAGGGCGGATGGCATGCCGCAGGAGTCATTGCGCGGGCAGGCTTGTTTTGAGACCGGCGAACCGTAACATGGATGCTCCGCTTGCGGGCGTAAGGTCAGGAGTCCAGATGCGTGGTTCGATGTGGTTGGGTTCGATTGTGACGACGGTCTTGTTTGCGTTGCTGGGTGGTTGTGCGACTCACTCTGAGGTTCCCCATGCAGCAACGGTTACGGCATTGCCGCGCATCATCGCGCATCGCGGAGGCACGGGGGACGCGCCTGAAAACACCTTGGAAGCGATCCGGCTCGCGCTCACGCATCATGCCGATGCGATCTGGCTAACCGTGCAATTGAGCAAGGATGGCGTGCCGGTTCTGTATCGCCCGGCGGATCTGTCAGCTTTGACCAATGTCATCGGACCGGTATCGGCGTATTCGGCATCGCAGTTGGCGCGCGTCAATGCCGGCTGGACCTTCGTTCAAGTCGGCGCGCAAGGCGTTGACGATTATCCGTATCGTCATCAACCGGTGGGCGTTCCTACACTGCGCGAAGCCATGCGCGAAATTCCGGCTTCGATCCCGGTGATTCTCGATATGAAGGCGTTACCCGCCGCGCCGCAAACGCAGGCCGTCGCGCAGGTATTGAGCGAAGAAAACGCCTGGTCGCGCGTGATGATTTATTCAACCGAGGCCGACTATCAGCGCACCTTTGCCGCGTATCCTCAAGCGAAAATCTTCGAATCACGTGATGCGACACGAAACCGGCTCGTGCGAGTGTTGCTTGGTGAGGGTTGTATTGATGCGCCGGCAAGCAACGCATTAGCGGCGTTCGAGTTGCATCGCGATATGACCGTGGTCGAGAAATTCACGTTAGGCGAAGGTCGCTCGGAGGTGCACTCAACACCGTGGACACCCGCGACGATTGCCTGCTTCCGGCGCAATCCGGGCGTGCGCATCGTTGCGATTGCCGTGAACAACGCAGACGACTATCGCACAGCGGCTTGCCTTGGAGTGGACGCAGTGCTGGCGGATTCACCGGCGAAGATGGTGCCGGTTCGCGCGGCTTTGAGTCTGCCGTTGCGGTGTGGTGTGGAGAAATGATCGTGCGCGGGACGCTCAGGAGCGTATGACTGGCGTCGTCGTGCTCACCCCGCAGCCAAAGCGGGAGGGCACACGACCCGGCGTCATACTCCCACTGTGGCCAATCCCGCCAACGCGCAACCAGTTTATTTGGCGACCTGCTCCCGCCAACGGTACTGTTGCTGCCACCCGAGCAAACGCTTCAGCTTTTCATTGCTCAAGAGCGTTTCGAACTCGCCGAGCCGCTTCTTCACCGGCACATCCGGATAGAAGCGCTTGAGCAGCTCCGCGGTCGGCAGATCAGAGGAGACATCGTCGGCGGCGACGTTCATCACCTCGAAGCCCAAGCCATCTTTTTCGATGCCGAGACGGCACGCCGTCGCCAGATCGCGGCCGTCGATATAGCTCCACGCAATGCGTTTGCGCAGCGCCGGATCTTTCAGCCAGCCCGGGAATTTTGCGTAGTCGGACGGTTCCAGCACATTACCGATCCGGAAGCAGTAAATGTCCGCCCCGGTGCGCGCGTGAAACGCCTTGCCAGTGACCTCGTTGATCACCTTTGAGGTCGCGTAGCTGTCCATCGGATCGACCGGATACGTTTCATCGAGCGGGAAATAGGCCGGATCGCGATGCCGGTGCGCGAACACCACGCCGTAGGTCGTCTCGCTCGAGGCGAGGATCACCTTCTTGATGCCGTACTTCGACGCCGCGTCCAGTACGTTATACGTTCCCATTACGTTAATCCGAAACACCTCGTTGTCGGTGGTGATGAGAATGCGCGGTATGGCGGCAAAGTGCACGATTGCGTCGATCGGCTTCGGCTCGATATCGTCGTCGAACTCCCTGCCGGTCGTGCAGGATGCCAGCGCGTTGAATACCTGTCCCGCGTCCGTCAGGTCCGTAATCAGGGTGCGGGCGGTTTGCTTGGCCATCGGCACGCGGTCGAGGTTCAGAACTTCGTATCCGTGCGCAACCAGATCTTCGACCACCCACTTGCCGGCCAGTCCGCTACCGCCGGTGACTATCACTCGCTTCGTCATCTGCCTTGCTCCTTGTCGCGTTCAGGTGCATCGCCCAACGTGGCATCCCTTTATGTCGTGCAAATCATTCTACACATCGTCTTGCGAGGCCGCTGGCGGTCCGCTGCCCCAGTGTCGCCTTTCAGTCCCGACGCCACGCTCAATACGTCAGACCCGGCAAGTGCGGTGCGCTCGATGCTGGGGGCAACTCCGGCGACAGTCCGCTATCTGTGAGATCGAACATCGGCATGGCGCTCGGGCAGCGAAACGTTGTGAGCACGTCGCTAGTGAGCGGATTCGCGACGCTGCCCGCACTCGTGATGTCCAGCGCGGCTTCGCGGCCATCGAAATCGAATACCACCCGGGTACGTCCTGAGGTTGCAGTCTGCACGACCTGTCCTTGGCCCAGCAAACGCAGCAGCGCCCACGGCCCATCACTGACGATGGTCGAAGTTTCCGCGCGAATACGAGGACTCGCCGTGATCTCGACATGCGCTCCCCCACGTGGACCTGGCCAGGTGAACTTTAGCGGCGTGACCGGTCCGTGCTGATACAACGCGCTCTGACCGTCAATATCGATTGCAAGGCTCAGGATGGTTCCATCAAGGTCCGGCACGCGCAACTCGCCCTTCCACGCGAGTTGCTTGCCCTGATCCCGGAAGAAGACGTCGCGAATGGCCTGCGCATGTTGGAACGGTTCAAGATCCGGTCCCTGCACGGGTTCGGTCGCGCCGGGCAAGGTTTTGTAGCGCCACGGTTGCGACGAGGTATCGACGAAGGGAGCCAGACTTTTCGTGAAGAAGTCGTCAATTACGCCGCCTTGCGCAAACACGCGTGTGAAGTCGTCTATGCCGATGTCCCGACTGCTTTCGGGTGCGAAGGGATAGTTGCCTTCGATCGCCAGGCGGCACGTATCGCCAACGACAGCCTGCATCTGACGCGAGAGCAGCTGACCGATGCCACGACTCACCTCCTGCGAACCGTTCGCGGTCAGCCCCAGCAGCACTTCCTGAAACGGCGCGGGCATGGTGCTGGCGGCCATCTTCAGCTTGGCAGAGGCATCACTCGTGGGTGGCAGGCCATTGTCGGCAAGCGCGTTCTCTGCAATCGTGAGTGCCGTGTAGGTCTCATTGAGTAGCGCCATTACACCGTCAAGCCCAGTCTTGCCTGTCTCCCCGCCCGCTGCGAGATTTGCGGGCTGCGTTTGTGCGTTACCCGTCACCATTTCGCGCAACGGGGCAAAGCGGCTATCCACGAGTTCCCGTTCGACGCGTTCCTGTGCACGGACGCCAAGGAGCGTGGCTTTCTCGGCAAGCTGATTGCTTGCCTTCTCGACCAGCGTGCTGTCCGGATCCGTGACCGTTTGCGTGAGCGTGGTCTCGCGCGTGGCAGCGCGCGCAAGACGTGCAAGTGGTGAGTCGGGCGCTGCGAACTGACGCAGAATCTGCAGATTGAACGCAAGACTCGAGCCCGTGACGGGCCGAATGTCCGCGAGAAAAATATCCCACCGCTGTGCGTATTCCGTCAAATACAGCCGGCGGATCGCATTCGTTAAAGCATCGTCCGCGCCCGTTGCAGCGAGCGCAAATTCAAGCGCTTTTTTTTTAGGCTCTGCTTCGGTCCAGCTTGCGAGATACGCGCGACCCATGACCCACGCATCGTCTTCACGGGCGGCTTGCACGAATTCGGTCAAACGTTTGTCGAACAGGTTCCGATAGCCGTCGAACGTAAAAAGCCCCGGTACGCCGCGCGAAAGCGGTTCGCCGCTGGCGCGCGTGAATACCGTTCCGGCTTGCGGGCCGACCGCGCGCAGCAGCGTAAAGTCAGCGGGCGCGTCTTGCTGCATCGCGGCTTTCGCGCGTTCGTATAGACGTTGCGTGCCGTCGCGGCTATCGAGTAAGGCGCGCGCACGCTCGATCAACCCATCGTTGCGAATGAGCGGCGACTGCACGACGCGCTCGCCGGAGAAGAGTTGCTCCACATGACCCGGCATCGAGGCGCGCTCGCCAAAGACCGACTCGTTGTTGGTCCGGGACCCATCCTCGAACACCCATGTCTTGATCTCGTCCGCGTTGAATTTCGAACGGTCGTAGAGCATCAGGTAGACGCGCAGGGAGGCATAGGTCGTCTTCGCGTCCCCGTCGGCGACGGATTGTGTGATCACCGCTTCCATTCGGCGCACGATTTGCGGCAGCAGCAGATTGACTTCGAGCGCATGGTAGGTTTCGCGGCTGACATCGATCACGCCCGGGGCAGCGTACAGTCCATAGAGAAAACTCGCAGCCGGATTGGCGAGATCGAGTCCCGTCCAGGTGGGCAGATAGCGAGCTTCGGTGAGCGTATCGGGAATGGCTTCGGGTTTGGGCTCGCGATAAAGCTGCGCGACTTTTGCGGAAAGCAGTTGGGTCTTGCGTACGATGGCCTGCAGGTAGTCGCTGTTGTTGCCGAAGCTCACACGAAGCGAAAACGCGAGCCACAGGAAGAGGAGGACTGCGAGCGTGTGCCCGACCAGCCGCAGCATTCGGGAGCGATATTCCCAACGCAGGTTGGGGCGCACCAGATGCGCTTCCGGCAAGATCACCTTCGTGAAAACGTCGCGCAAGAAATAACTTTGCATGCTGGACGCAGGCACGACGTTGGCCATGAGCGGGCGTTTGAGTCCTGAAGCAAGCCGCTCCACGACGGTAAGCGGCTCGGCTACGAGCGGGATGCCGCCTTGCGTGGCGCTGGTGAAATACACGCCGCGCAGTGACGTGTGTTGCTGCGTGTCGTCGTAGCGCGAATCGAGGAACAATTGCGCGAGCAGTTCGGCAAGCGGTGCGACGAGCGCGGCGAACGCATCGGGCAATGCCGCCAGTTTGCGCCGCCGCTCCAGGTCGTATTCATCTTCCAGACGCGTGTTCATGCCAGTGAACAGGCGATCGGCAAGCATGGCAAGCTCGCGCATAAACTGCGCTTCGAGCGGGGCCATGCCGACCGGCAAGGTAAAGCCCCAGATTTGCGCGCGATTCTCCTCCGTGAGCGAGGCGAAGTAATCCGCAAAGCCGGGAAGACGGTCCATCTGCGTGACGATCAGATAGACGGGAAAGCGAATGCCGAGCGTGGCGCGCAGCTCGGCGAGGCGCGTGCGCAGCGCACTTGCCTCGGTTTCACGCACGCTCGCATCGGGATTGACGAGGAGCTCCAGCTTGATGGTAAGCAACGCTCCGTTGATCGGTACGCGAGGGCGATGGCAACGCAGCAGTCGGAGCAAGCCGAACCATTCGTCCGTGTCGGCGCCCCGGCGATACAGCGCTTCGTCCAGGTGTGCGGTGCGCCTCTCCGATATGGGTGGGGAACCGGTGAGCCCCTTGGCTAGTTTGTCATTGCCGCTTCGTGCCGTTTCGAAGGGCGGCACAAGCGAGTGCTTCGACGTGCCGGGGTGCACATAGAATCCGGACGTGTCGATGAATACAGCTTCATTGGTGAGCCACCAGTCCACACGTGACTCCGAAGCCAGTGAACCCGCCCGCGACGGCACGCTGCCCATCGGCACAGGCAGTCCAGCGTTCAGAATTGCACGCGTTTTTCCAGATTCAGCTGAACCAAGCGCGAGGTACCACGGTAACTCGTAAAGGTAGCGCGAGCCCTGGAACAGTCGCGCGATTCCCGGCGCGCCCGTGCGTATAGTTTTAAGGCGGGCCAGCACGCTCTTCATGCGTGCCTCGATCTCCTTGATGCGCGCCGCAGCCGGCGACTCGTCTTTTTTCCTGTCGAAGGCGAGGGCTTTTCTCAGGAACTGTTCGTCGTGGCGCATGCGTCGCCATAGGCGGTACAGGCCCCATACGGCGAACAGTGCGATCACGGCCACGATGGCGATTACGCGCGCCTCGACGGATGCAAACGGTCTGGAAGTGCCAAAACTCAGAAGCGGTGCGGCATGCCAGATCAGGAGGCACAGCAACGCCCCGAATACGATGGCTGTGGACCAACCCTTGAGCCACAGCAACGCGCCGCACAGGATCAGTGCGATCACGAGCACCCGCAGCGCGACGCTTTCGAGCGGCCGCAAGCCGCCGAACGCAACATACGGGCCGAGAAACCACACACCCAAGGCAAGGAGGATCAACGCGACCGATGCGAGGAACCAACGCGACACCAGAAACGAAAGCAACTTCTTCATTCTTCAAAATCCGTTCGGCAGACTGCGGCGTGATGTGGAAAACATGAGCTTGGCGATGAATCAAGGCGTCACAAGAATCTCGACCCGTCGGTTCCGCGCCCGGCCTTGCGATGTGGCGTTTTCCGCGATCGGACTGGCCTCGCCCTTGCCGACCGCTTCCAGCCGGCTGGCGGGAACGCCTGCGTTCTGCAGCATTCGCATGACCCGCGTAGCACGCTCCAGCGAGAGCGCGTCATTGGAGGCGAACTGTCGGCTCTTGATTGGCATGTTGTCGGTGTAGCCGGTGATCGTGACGTTGCCCGGCACTTTCACCACTTCGCGCGCGATCTTCGCAATCAAAGGCCCCATCGACGCATTCACATTGACGCTGCCCGGCGCGAACATCGCGTCGCCGCGGAAGATGACGGCACTGTGCCGCGTATCTTCATCGACGTTGACGGTGCCCGCGGTGATCTCATCTTTCAGAAGCTCCCGCAAATGAGGAAGGCGCGGGATGGGCGATGGCATCATCTTGCCGATGTCGGCGATCTGGTGTTCGACCGACGCGCCCTCGGTGAGCAGGTGATATTTGAACCAGCCGAATAGTGCGAGCAAAAGGAGTCCAAGCAGCGCGAACGTGATCCACACCGGGAAGTCGTAGACTGACAGACGCTTGCCGCGCGCATCCGATGAGGCCTGCGGCGACAACAGGATGGGAACGAGCTTTCGATTCGCCTGAATCTCGTGATAGAGCCGCGTGCGTACGGCGTCGTGCTTGCGTGTGCCGTCCGCTTCGTGACGATAACGTCCCATGAAACCAAGGCTGAGGATGCGGAAGATGACTTCGAGCAGATTGATGTGATCGTGAGACTGACTCAACAGGCGGCCGATCAACAGATAAATCTTGTCACCGCCATGGCGGTCTTCATGGAACTCGGTGGCCAGTCCGTCTCTGATCCATGCAACGCCTGACTCTTTCTTGCCCCAGGTGGTTTGCATGGCGGCCTCGTCGAGCGCCGTACAGAGGCAGTACCGCGCGCCAAGCATATGTTCGCGACGCAGGCTGGCCTGTTCGCAGAGGCGCTGAAAAATACGTACTTCTTCTTTAAGCAGCAGGTGCATCGCATTGATTTCCGCGGGGCTCAGAAGGTCTGGCAACCCGGCGAGCGCGCGCAAGAGCGGGCGACTCGCTTCCAGCAACGGGTTTTGCGCGCCTTCGATGGCTTGCAAGCGCACCGCCAGTTGTTCGCCCGGCGGGATGTCCTTGATCAGTCTGGCCACTTCGGCGTCCTGACCGTGCACGTTCGCGGAGAACGCCGTTGACCCATGCGCGCCCGTCTGGCGATCATCGTTCCAAGTCGGCGTCGATTTGAAGGCCGCTTCACCTGTGTCCACTTTATTTCCCTGATTTCATGCGGCGCGACGTAGATATGCGTCATTGCCCTTCGAACTGCTCTCTGGTGAACCCGCACACGCAATCAACCGCGCACGCCCCATAGTTGCAATTGCAACGAGGGAAAGTCGCCCGCCACGTGCAACGCGATTCCGCCGTGCCTGGCCACCATGTCCCACAACGGACCGCTGCGCGCGATCTCGTAATACACATAGCCCGAGTTGAACGGAATCTGGCGGGGCGGGACCGGCATCGCCTGCATCGGGATGCCGGGCAGATGCGCCCGCACGAGATCAGGAAGGCGCTCTGACGGTCCGACCTTCGCCTGTGTGACGAACTGCTGCGCGAGCGCATCGGGCGGCATCTGCGCGGACACGGCGAGCACCAGTGCGGAGAAACCGCGAATCTCGCCAGGATCGATGGATGCGTTGCGCATGCCATAGCCCGCGTCAATGAGCGCGATGTTTTGCGCGCTGCGAACGAGTACGGCATTGAGCAGCCATTGCGTGTCCTCGACGAGAGGCCGCAGGCAGATGTGCGGCTCCATGTGCTGATAGGGTGGGTGCGAATCGAGCGGTCTGCGCGTGGCGGGCCGCACATAGGTCGACAGCTCGCCTGCCAGGCTCAACAGCAACGCGTACAACTCCACAGTGGACGTACTGGGAATGCGGCGCAGATGCCGCAGTAACGGTTCGTAGCGGTTGAGTGTCTGCAGCAGCAGATAATCCGATACTTCGGCCACGGAGCCGGCCTGCCCGCCGCTGCCCGTCAAGCGCTCTGCGAGCCGGTCGGCGCGCATGCGGGCGAGGTCGTGAATATCGCCTAGCCAGGTAGTGAGGAGCTTGCTTGCGCCGTAGCCGGAGACCGGCGGCACGAGCGTATCGTCCAGTTCGATGCTGCCATCGGCGCGCAACGTCTTGACCCTGGTCAGCGGCAAGCCGATCCATGCATCGCTCAATTCCTTCTGAGGCAGCAGCCGTAACCGCAAGCTGGAGAGCTGCACGGTCTTGAAACCCTGACCGATGGAATTCGCGTCGCGTACATCGGTATCGAAGACGTTATAACGCGCGAGCGAATCGGCAGTGTTCTCGAAAGTCGTTTCTTCGCCGTTCGGAACGCGAATGGGAACGGCCAGATAAATAACCTGCTCGAGATGCTCCTGACGGATCATGAGCGGCGCGGGAGGCGGTGTGCTACCTGGCGTATCGAACGGCGTGCCGTCGGTGAAAACGCCGCTCGCCGACTTGACGGTGACCTTGCCTAGCGCGAGCGCCTCGGCATCGATCCCATAGTGGGAAAAGCCGAAGAAAAACGGCGAAAGCGGCACAGCGCGCTTGTGGGCGAAATGTTCAAGGTATCGCTCCTGTTGCTGGAACAGTTGCGGACGCAGGAAGAGCCCCTCGCTCCAGGTGACTTTGTTGTGCCAGCTCATGCTAGTAGGGCCTCGATCATGACTTATTTATTCTGCGTTTGCACATCGTTAATCGTGATCGCGTCGGCGCCAAGATCGATGGTGAGTTTCAGGTCCGGCGTGCGGCGGTACCACGCGACTGCTGAAGTCGCAGGCAGGGGCCAGGTGGCGCGCCACACGGAATTGGGCAAGTCTCGATACGCGGCGATCACGCCAAGCGTGGTACTCGCGTCGTTGGCATTGCGGGTGATGGTCCTGCTTTCACCAGGACGCAACAAAAACTGGTCTCTCGTGACGAGATCTTCGGCGAGCAAAGTCTTGTCCTTGTCGTGCAAGGAGTAGAAGTCCGCTTGATTGAACGTGTCGGCGTTCTTTAGTTCGTACACGCGCACGAGAATGGGCGCGGCACGCTTCCCAGCGTCGGGATTGACGCTCGACGAAGCGTCGATCGCCAGGGTCAGCCTGAGCGGTTCGCGCATGAGCGGATGATCGCTGCCCGCGCATGCGGCAAGCATCAACGCAACAAGCAGCGCGCACGACGGCGCGACGAATCGGCGAAACGGACGTATCGGTGAGAGGCGCATGAAGTGAAAAGGTGCGCGGAACCGGACGACACATCGGGTTCCGCAGGTCAGGGCGATGAGACAGACAACGAAAGACGCTTACGCTTCCTTGTTGCCCTTGATGTCGAACGCGGCGGTGACAGCGCCGCCGCTGCCGCCTTGCGCGTTTTGCACGATGTATTCCTGCTTGACCTTCGCAAACGACAGGCGTACCTGCTCGCGAATGCCGTTTTCGCTGTTGCTGCCCGACGGCTGCACCTTCGTCACGATCACGTCGCTCATGGTGATCTTCAGGTATTCAAGCGGATTGCCGCCGGCCTTGCGCACGGTCAGCACGGCCTGATCGATGTGCTTGCCGGTCAGGCAGTACTTCATCAGGTTCGGGCTTGCACGGTCCATCAGATGCTCGAAGGACAGATCGTCCACGGTGGCCTTGCCTGCGCCGCCACCACTGCCTGCGTGCATGGTCGAATCCTGCGCAACACGCCAGCCCCAGCTGAACACTTCGATTTCGCTTTTGTGCGATGCATCCTGCGATTCACCGTCAATACCGTTGATCTTGATGAAGATGTCTTGTGTCATCGTTGATACTCCTGTGAATGAATGTGCTGTCTCAAGTGGGCACACGGTCTGTCAGTCCGGGTTACCCCGTTACCACTTTGAGGCGTCGCTTCAGCGCGGTTGCTGACTCTGTTCCTTCACGCGTTGAAGGCTGGCCAGACATGAAGCGCGCTGCGCAAGCCGGGCCGGCTCGGCTACCCGGGTCACCGCCGGGATTGCCCGCGCCAGATAGGTTTTCACTTCGCTCGTGGTCGGCTCGATGAACGGCACGCCGCATACCGCCGTCGAATTCGTGACCGGTCCGTCGCCGAGCGCGCGCAGCACGGCGGTTGCATGCTTCGGCAACGCGGTGGCCAGCGCGATCGTTAATCCGGTGGAGTCGCCCGCATCCGTTCCCTGCGAGAGCGGACGCGCCAGATTCACCCACGTGGCGTTGCCCGAGGCGATCTTCGCGAGCACGGCGTCGAACTGCCCGTCATGATTGAGCGATGCGACCGTCGCCCGGGCGCCTTTCGACTCAATGTCGTGCGCGATTTGCGCGGCGCTCGGCACGCCTGCGCATGCCGATGCGGTGGCGACGAATAGCGCCATCGCGATAGATAGATTCCGTGTCATCGGACGATCAACCTTCTATCTGTGCTTTGATTGATCTGCTCTCGCACCGCGCGGCGCAGGATGATGCAGCCGTGCGATGCGGTGTGAGAGATGTTGTCGCCGTGAATCATGAACGCGCTGCGTCCGTGAGTATCGGTGCCGACTTCGGGCGCGAGGTCCATTGAGACGGCACCGGTGCGCGTCGAGTGACGTGCATTGCCGACGCGGTAGCTGCCGTCTGGAATCGGGCCGATGTTCTGCACGTTTTGCATGGACGGATTGTTCCTGCCTTGACCTGCGCCGGAATAACCATCATTGGCGATCGTCAAGCCTTCTGGATTGGTCAGCGTTCCAGTCGTGCGGTTGTAGGTCCAGGGCATCGATTTTTTCCTTTTATTGTGAGAAAGAAAGTCAGGCCGCTTCCTTCACCGACGGCAGGCGCGTGACCAGTCGCAGCGATACCGTCAAGCCCTCAAGCTGGAAATGCGGACGCAGGAAAAACTTCGCCTGGTAGTAGCCGGGATTACCTTCGGCTTCTTCGACCACCACTTCTGCCGCCGCAAGCGGACGGCTTGCCTTGGTGTCTTGCGACGAGTTGGCGGGGTCTGCATCCACGTAGTTCATGATCCAGCCGTTGAGCCATTGCTGCATCTCTTCGCGCTCGCGGAAGCTGCCGATCTTGTCGCGCACGATGCACTTCAGGTAATGTGCAAAGCGCGAACAGGCGAACAGATACGGCAGACGTGCGGACAGATTGGCGTTGGCGGTCGCGTCCTGGTCGTAGTACTCCACCGGCCGTTGCAGCGACTGTGCGCCGATGAAGGTCGCGTGATCGGTGTTCTTGCGGTGGATCAGCGGAATGAAGCCGTTCTTCGAGAGTTCGGCTTCGCGGCGATCGGAAATGGCGATCTCAGTCGGGCATTTCATGTCGATGCCGCCGTCATCGGTGGGGAACGTGTGGCACGGAAGGTCTTCCACCGTGCCGCCCGATTCGACGCCGCGAATGAGCGAGCACCAGCCGTATTGCTTGAACGAGCGGTTGATATTCACGCCCATCGCATATGCGGCATTGGCCCACGCGTAATTGCGATGATCCGCGCCGTTGGTCTCTTCCTCGAAGTCGAATTCGTCGACCGGATTAGTCTTCGCACCATACGGCAGACGTGAAAGGAAGCGTGGCATCGCCAGACCGATATAGCGTGCGTCCTCCGCGCTGCGCAGGGAGTTCCACGGTGCGTATTCGAGGTTTTGCGCAAAAATCCTGGTGAGATCGCGCGGGTTGGCGAGCTCTTGCCACGATTCCATTTGCAGCACGGAAGGCGACGCACCGGAGATGAAAGGCGTGTGCGACGCAGCCGCCACCTTGGCGATGGAGCCGAGCAGATCCACATCGGGCGGCGTATGGTCGAAATAGTAGTCGGCGACCAGGCACCCGTACGGCTCGCCACCGAGTTGACCATACTCTTCTTCGTAGATCTTTTTGAAGAGCGGACTCTGATCCCATGCGATGCCCTTGTACCGCTTCATCGTGCGACGCAGCGCATCCTTGGACACATCCATGAAGCGAATTTTCAGGCGCTCATCGGTCTCGGTATTGGACGCGAGATGATGCAGCCCCCGCCACGCCGATTCCAGCTTCTGGAAATCGGGGTGATGCAGGATCAGATTGATCTGCTCCGACAGCTTGTGATCGATCTGCGCGATGAGCGCTTCGATGCTCTTGTAGGCGTCGTCGGTGATGGTGGTCGACTGATGCAGGGCCTGTTCGGCGAGCGTCTGCACCGCGCGCTCGACGGCCGCGCGTGCCTGGTCCGTCTTGGGTCGGAATTCCTGCGTGAGCAGCTGGGAAAATCCGCTCTGTGCCGCATGTGCGGTCGCCGTGCCTGCGCTTGCCTGTTCCTGATTGAGTGCCATTGGATGTCCTCTGTCTGGTTCGATTGGGTTAAGCCTCGTGTGTCAACTCGTGTGTCAGCAATGGCGGTCCGGCTTAATCCGGCGTAGGGTTGGTGTCTTCGTCGTCGCTCGCGGCTTTGGGCCTGGGGGCGGCTAACAGCGACCTGAGCAGCGCCGGATCGGCCAGCAGCTTGTTGACGAGCGCTTCCGCGCCCGACTTGCCGTCCATATACGTCTGCAGGTTGGCGAGCTGCGTGCGCGCGTCGAGCAACTGACGTAGCGAATCGACCTTGCGCGCGACGGCTGCGGGTGAAAAGTCTTCGATGCTCTCGAAGGTCATGTCCACCAGCAGTTGACCATCGCCGCTGAGCGTGTTCGGCACAGAAAACGCGACACGCGGCCTGGTCGCCTTCATTCGTTCGTCGAAGTTGTCGATGTCGATGTCGAGAAAGCGGCGATCCGCGACGGCAGGCAACGGCTCGACAGGCTTGCCGGAGAGATCGGCGAGCACGCCCATCACAAAAGGCAGTTCCACCTTCTTCTCGGAACCGTAGACTTCGACGTCGTACTCGATCTGCACACGCGGGGCACGGTTGCGCGCGATAAATTTCTGCGAACTATTGGGTTGGGACATACGGGTCTCCGTGAGCAAAGAGGCTTTAAATGGTTTGATCCGACGCGCTCGGCTCAGCACGCGAGTCGGTTGTCGCGAACACGATTGCGAGCGAGGGCGCTGCGCGCTCGTTTGCGACGCCAATGTCGATTCGCGCAATCGGGCGCTTTGCTGCGAACGCGTCCAGCCACAGCGCAGAGAGGCGCGGCAGCACATGCTGATCGATGAAGCCGATCAGCACGCGCGCACCGGTTTCCTGAACGAGGCAGCGACTGACGATGTAATCGACAAGGCATTCGCTAAAGCCAAGCACGATGTTGTGTGCGTCGGCCATGCGGCGTACGACGCGGTCCAGATGCAGGCGCACGATGCTTGCAAGCGAGTCGGACGCAAGCGGCCGATAGGGCACGACAGTGACGCGACCCAGGAAGGCTGCAGGAAAGGTCTTGAGCAACTCCGGCGAAAGCGCCGCGCGCAGGCCGTCCTGATCGGGGGCAGGCGGCGCATCGGCGCACAGGCTGGCCGTGAGTTCGGAGCCGGCGTTGGTGGTGAGCAGGATGGTGGTGTTACGAAAATCGATGTAGCGCCCATCGCCATCTTCCATGTAGCCCTTGTCGAATACCTGAAAGAACATCTCATGCACATCACGGTGCGCTTTTTCGATCTCGTCGAGCAGCACGACAGAGTAGGGGCGGCGCCGCACCGCCTCGGTGAGGACGCCGCCTTCTCCGTATCCGACGTAGCCCGGCGGCGCACCCTTGAGGCCCGAAACGGTATGGGCTTCCTGGTACTCGCTCATGTTGAGGGTGATGAGGTTCTGATCGCCGCCATAGAGTGTTTCGGCGAGTGCGAACGCGGTCTCAGTCTTGCCGATGCCCGAGGGGCCCGCGAGCAGAAATACACCGCGTGGCTTCTTCGGATCGGTGAGGCCTGCACGAGCGGTCTGAACTCGCTCGCCGATCTGTTCAAGCGCCGCACGCTGGCCAATTACGCGGTGCGCCAGCCTGCTGGATAAAGTGCGCACTGCGCTGATTTCATCAGTGACCATGCGACCAACCGGAATGCCGGTCCAGTCCGAGACGATCTCAGCGACGATGGCTTCGTCGACTTCGGGAAACACGAGTGGCGTCTCGCCTTGCAGATCGCGCAGATCCTCTTCGAGCTTGCGCAGGGATTCGGGCGTGGGACAGTCGTCGCAGGCTTCTCCCTGAACGGGAGCCAAAGCCGCATT
The DNA here is from genome assembly GCF_049581445.1 of Paraburkholderia sp. Lineage (GTDB taxonomy): Bacteria > Pseudomonadota > Gammaproteobacteria > Burkholderiales > Burkholderiaceae > Paraburkholderia. The sequence continues at coordinate 65,017 of NZ_JBAURZ010000099.1, forward strand.
GCGCGCGCTGATCAGCGCCAAGGTTGCTGTAGCTTGCGCTTTCCAGCGCGCTTCGAGGGTGCCCTGTTCGGTGAGCAGCATGTCGATGTATGCCTGCACCGAGGTCAGACTTTGAGTTGAGTCAAGACCGATGCGCGCTTCCTGTTCGAGCAGCGCATATTCGACTTGCGCCGCTCGCAGCCGCTGGCGCACATCCCGCAACTCGCGTGGCGGAGCTTGCTGCGAAAGGGCCACCCTTGCACAGGCAGTGTCGAGCAGGCTGATGGCCTTATCAGGCAACTGGCGCGACGGGATATAGCGGTGTGAAAACGTGACTGCCGCGCGAATCGCCTCGTCGCGCACGATCACGGCATGGTGTTGAGCAAACGTTTGCGCAAGCCCGCGCACCATATCGATGGCAGCCGCTTCCTGCGGCTCGGCTATTTGCAGCACCTGGAAGCGCCGCGTGAGCGCCGGGTCTTTCTCGATGTGCCGCTTGTATTCAGACCACGTGGTCGCGCCGATCACGCGCACTGCGCCACGCGCGAGCGCGGGCTTGAGGAGATTCGCGGCATCGCCGGTGCCAGCCTGGCCACCGGCGCCGACGAGCGTGTGAATCTCGTCGACGAACAGAATGACCGGCGCGGAGGATCTCTTCGCCGCTTCGAGCAAGCCTTTGAGACGCGCTTCGAATTCGCCCTTCATGCTCGCACCGGCGAGCAAAGCGCCGACGTCGAGCGAAAGCAGGCGCGCCTGGGCAAGCACGGCCGGAACCTCACCGCTCGCGATCGCCAGAGCGAGTCCTTCAACCACAGCGGTCTTGCCCACACCGGCTTCGCCGGTGAGCAGCGGATTGTTTTGTCGACGGCGCAACAGCACGTCGGTGATCGTGCGGATTTCCTGATCGCGACCCGTGACCCTGTCAATTTCGCCAGCGCGGGCAAGCACGGTGAGGTCGGTGCAATATTGCTCGAGCACGCCCTGCGTCGACGAACTGACCGCATGTGACGCTTCTCCCGGCAAGGCCGGCACAAACTCGCTTCCGTCGTAAGCGGCGTCGATCGTTTCGGGCGAACCGGCGATCCACGCAGGTAGCGTGCCGCTCAATCCTTCGACCGGAATGCGAGCAAATGCAGGCGAGATGAAAAGCAGCATGCGTCGCAATTCAGGCGTGCCGACGAGCGCGGCCACCAGCCATGCGCTGCGAATGCGGTGATCGTCATAGACGAGCGTGGCGAGCACCCAGGCACGCTCGATCGCCATCTCGATGTGATGCGAGAAATCACTGATCGAACTGACTCCCGCCGGTAAGGCGCGCAGCGCGCGGGCAAGATCGCGCTCCAGCAGGTCCTGCCCAATGCCGGCGTGCCGCATGACGCGATGCAGATCGCTATCGGGGAGCTGGAGCAACTGATGTATCCAGTGCACCAGTTCCACATACGGGTTGCCGCGCAGCTTGCAGAACGTGGTGGCCGATTCGATGCTGCGAAACAGCGTGGTTCCAAGCTTGCCAAAGAGGGTTAGGCGAGAAATCATCGATTAATATTGAAATAACGTGCTGATCGAAAAATCAACCGGGCGAGTTATATTTGGTTGCCATAAGATATTCGGTTTCAACGGTGAAATGTCCGTATCGATTTAGCCAGGAACGCTTCAATCCTTTGCGACGCCTTATGTATTATTTATGAGATGAATTATCCTGCAGGATAAAAAATGCAAACCATAGCGAGAAACCTGTCGGACGAAGAATGGCATTTCTTGATCTTTATTTGAGTTTGACGAATAAGGGAGTAGCTGCGAATAGCACAAAGGCGGCAAGCTCAGTCCAGCAGCCGACGCTCGCATAGGCGTACGAACGGCTCCCTGAGAATTCAGGTCAGTTTGCATTTTATGGTCATCTCCACGCTAATGCTCGTTCAAGTGGTCTCCATACTGTAAAGCTTAAAAAATGGTCGAGATTGGCTTGCGAGATCTCGGATCATATCAGGTTGAATCGCTGTCGCGCATTCCGTTGAAATTAATATTTGTCTGAAAATCGAGATGCGTCCGTATTAAAGAATGCGCGCTAGAATGCGGAACAAGCATCCTATTGTGTTTCAATCGCCGCCGAATTATCTTCGGCCAGCGATGCTGGATTGGCGGTTGCCCCTTTCAGTTACTTTTGTGGTTTTTGTTAATGAGATTTCCTTCACTATTTCAGCGGGTCGAGGCGGCAGAGCGACAGCAGTGGACGGAGCCAGAGGCGCGCCGGCTAGCCGAACGGGACATGCAGGAACACTGGATGGTTTTCGATAAGGCAGCTTCGCCGCTCACAAACGACGAGCTGCTCGCGCTGTTTGACGGGGGCGTCAGCGCCAGAGGGGCAATATCCGCGCAGGTCGATAGCGTGAGCGCTGTGATGAACCCCGCGCCGTTGACAAACATCGATCCGGAAGAATTGATCAGAACGTTGCACACGCACTATTGCGAAGCGCTCGATTCGTTTCAGGTAATGTCCGCGGGGTCGTGGGAAAGTCCGCTCGTGTCGACATCCCACCTGATGGCGCAGGCAAGGTCCAGCGTGCCGGACAGCGGCAATGATGCGCGCGCGAACGCCGACTCGTCGATCAGCAGTCTCTTCTTTGAACCTCTGCGGCTGGAAGATGCGATCGGCCCGCTGGTTCTTGATGACGCGCTGAATCGCGCTGACATGAATCTGGACACGCCGCCGGAGATCCTCTATCTCTTCGCGCCTCCGGAATATCAGGCCAATGCTGCGGCGCGCAGACGTTTCGTGCCTCCCGAGCTGACGCGGCGCGAGCACCACACGCTCGCAATCGATAGCCCTTTGCCCGAGTTCAGTGCAGCCTTGACACTGCGCAACGGCGCAGGGGTACAAGCCGCGTCAGGGAGCGAATCATGAAGCCGGGTCGCGAAGCCATCGGCCTTTGGGGATCGCCGCGCCGCACGGAAATCCCTTTGCTGCCTACGCTGATCGATCGCCTGCGCGACGATGCTCCGTATCGCCAGGCCGAAGCACCGGGAGAATACGCCGTCACACGCGCTCAGTTGCGCGACATCATCCAGCGCGATCTGGCCTATTTGCTGAACACCACCAATCTGGGGGGCCAGATCGATCCCAGGCGTTTTCCGCTCGTCGCCGCGTCGACGGTGAACTTTGGCGTGCCACCGTTAGCCGGAGCGTTCATGGTCTCGCGTAAGTGGGCCGACATCGAGAAGAACATCAAGCATGCCATCACGACCTTCGAACCGCGCCTGATACCAGAATCGCTTGAAGTCATTCCCCGCAGCGAAAACGATCGCAAGGGCCGTCACAACCAGGTGACCTTTGAAATTCGCGGAATGATCCGTATGGACCCGTATCCGCTCGAATTCCTGATGCAAAGCTCGCTCGATCTGGAAACGAGCCGCCTGCACACCGGTCCGAAGCGCGCCTGAACCCCGACAATTCATTCACCTGGCCGATGCCTGTATGGACCCGCGATTACTTGAGTACTACAACGAGGAGTTGATCTATCTGCGCGAGAGCGCGGGCGAGTTCGCGCAGGCACATCCAAAGATCGCACGGCGTTTGGGCCTTCAGGCAGGTGAGATGGTCGACCCGTATGTCGAGCGTCTGATCGAGTCGTTCTGCTTCATGGCTGCGCGTATGAGGATCAAGCTCGATGCCGAGTTCCCCCGCTTCACGCAGCGTCTACTGGAGGTAACCTATCCGAACTACATCGCACCCACGCCCTCGATGGCCGTAGTGCAGATGTTTCCGGCCCACACGAAAGGCAACCTCAACCAGGGCTTTCATGTCGCGCGTGGCCTCGCCCTTAAGACCCGCACGCCCAGTGGCGAGCAGACTCCATGTACGTTTCGCACCAGTCAGGACGTTGTGCTCTATCCGCTGGAGATTATTGACGCGCGGCTCACGGGCATTCCGCCCGATATTCCCGGTCTCGAACGCTATGTCCCGGCACATGCGCGAGTGCGCGGCGCGTTGCGACTGCGTATCCGGACCACGAACAAGTCAAGAATAGCTGCGCTCGAGAATCTCGATCGCCTGCCGGTCTATCTGGCGGGCGACGAGCAGGTGGCATCGAACCTGTTTGAACTCGTGCATGCGGCGGCCATTGCTTCGATCATCGGCGAGCCCGGCGAGTTTAGTGCGCCGAATCGGCCATTTGCGGCGGTAAGTTCGAAAGCCGTCGTTCATGAAGGCCTTGGTACCGATCAGGGCTTGCTGCCACTCGTGTGGTCCAGGTTTCACGGGCACAACCTGTTGCATGAGTATTTCGCCAGCCCAAGCCGCTTCTACTTTTTCGCGCTCACGGGTTTGAAGGAAGGGCTACAAAGAACCACGGGAGAAGAAGCGGAGATCGTGGTGCTGCTCGATCGCTCGCCGGATCGGCTCTCAAGTCTGGTCGACGCGTCACGCTTCGCGCTCTTTTGCACGCCGGTCGTCAATCTGTTCGAGCAGAAGCTCGATCGCGTTGAGTTGTCGGAAGCGACCACCGAGTTCCACCTGGTGCCCAGGCGCCAGCAACCGCTCGACTACGAAGTATTCTCGGTTCAGGCGCTGCACGCCCAGGTCGGAAAGAATTCGAAGACGCTCGACTTTCGTCCGCTCTATCAGACGCTCAACAACGACGAAGGCAATCACGGTCGATACTTCTCAATACGTCGTGAGCGGCGCCTCCTTTCCGAGTCGGCGCGCCGCTATGGCACGCGCACGCCGTATATCGGCACGGAGACGTTCGTCTCGCTCGTCGATCAGCAGGAGGCGCCCTATCGCGAGGGCATGCGCTATCTGTCTGCCGTTGCATGGGTGACCAATCGCGATCTGCCTCTGCTCGTGCCGCGCAATGGTTCGGACGACTTCACAAAACCAGAGGATGACTCGCCTATCACGAGCATTGGTCTGATCCGGCCACCGAGCGCGCCACGGCCTCCTTATGCGGAAGGTGAAATGGCATGGCGTTTGATCCGGCAACTGAATTTCAACTACCTGCCGTTCGAAGAACTCGATCACCGGCCGGGAGGGCAGGGCCTGCGCGACATGCTGCGGCTCTTTCTGAGCGGAGACGACACCGAGCACGAACGTCAGGTGGAAAGTCTCGTCGGCGTCAAGACGAATCCTGTGACGCGCAAACTTCCTGGGAGCGGCCCGCTCGTGTTTGGGCGCGGCATTGAATGTCTGCTGACGGTCGACGAGACCGGTTTCTCGGGCACGAGCCCCTATCTGTTCGGGCTGGTCCTCGAACACTATCTGACGCGGCACGTGTCGATGAATTCGTTCACGCAGACGGAACTGCATTCGATGCAGCGCGGCCGCATCATGCGCTGGCCCGTGCGCATGGGCACGCGCGGAGTGGCGTGATGGAGCGCATGTCCTACTCTGCGTTGCTGCGCGAGTCGGCGCTGTCGCCGGAGATGATCGAGCGCCTGGAGGCTGAGCCTTGGCGTTATGGCTTCCTTTCGTTGATGCGGCGCATTGGTGCTGACTCGCGGATAGATCCGGTCGGCACCGCAGCGCGCCCGCGTGCGGAGCCGTTTCGCCTTGGACAGCAGCCAAGCCTCGCGTTTGCGCCGCGTGAAATTGCGAGCGTGGGCAAGCTCGATGGGCGCCTGCATATGCGTCTGTTCGGCCTCGGCGCGCTCGGGCCGAACGGGCCGTTGCCCACTCACGTGACGGAGATCGCGCGCGAGCGCGAAGAGAACCGGCGCGATCCGACGCTGAGCCGCTTCCTCGACATCTTTCATCACCGGTATCTTGCGCTCCTGTATCGGGCGTGGGCATCGGCGCAGGCAACGGCGGGGCTCGATCGAGCCGATGACGAGAAGTTTTCGTTGTATGTCGCCAGTCTTACCGGGCAAGACTGCAACGAGATCGGCAAGCGCGCGTTGCCAGCGCATGCACAGTTGGCTGCGTCAGCCAATCTCGTGCGCGAGACGCGCGACCCCGATGGTCTGCGCATGACGCTCGCACATTATTTTGGCGTGCCGGTGCGCATCGATGAGTACGTGTTTCATTGGATCAAGGTGGCCCGCGAGGAACAGACGCATCTCGGCGAACCCTGCGAGGCTTCGATCATGGGCGATGGCGCGATGCTCGGCGAACTGGTTCCGGATCGGCAGTATCGTTTCAGGGTAGTCATTGGACCTGTCAATCTCGTCGAGTACCAGCGCTTCACGCCGCTTGGTACCGCGTTGCCGGAACTCGTCGATTGGGTGCGCAGTTTCGTGGGACTGGAGTTTCATTGGGAGCTTGAATTGCGCATCGAGGCGGAAAGTGTGCCGCCCGCCACCATTGGCGGCGAGCAGCAGTTGGGATGGACAGGATGGCTGGGCAGGTCGCCCGATGGCGAACCGATGACCGGCATGCAGTTCGATCCCGAGCAATATCTCGGGCGAGGCTTGGGAGCCAGGCAGGCGGCGCCGTGGCTAACACAGCATCGGGCGGGTGATCAGGGAGCGGCATGAGCAAGAAACGCGATGCGAGGATGGAGCACAGTCCATCACACGATTGGATGGCGCCGGTCGACCCGGCCTCGCCCTGTGGCGCGGACCTCGAATACGATCCCGAATTCGTGGTGATCTTCGCGCAAGTGGCCGCGAAAATGGATGCGCAGTACGGCGACTTCGTGGGCACACCCGAGCCAGTCAACTGGAGCGAAATCGATCGCGATTGCCGGCGGCTCATGATGCGTAGCAAGGATATTCGGCTAGCCATTTTGTTCACACGCTGCCGCACGCGTTTGGGTGCGGCGTCGGGGCTTGCCGAAGGGTTGGGCTTGCTCGCATCGTGGTTGACTGTCTTTGCGGACACTATTCATCCGCAACCCGGTGTGGATGACGATAACGTTGCGGCCCTCGAAATCCGCATGAACGCGCTGCAGGCGTTGACCGAAACGGAGGGGCTGCTGTCGGACGTACGCGAAATCGCGCTTGCGCGTTCGTCCGCGACGCGCTTGCAGGTGCGAGACGTTGAGCGCGCGTTCGCCCATCCGCAGCCAGGCGATGCGCTGTCGGTGGAGTCTGTGACGCGGCAACTTGAAGACCTGCGCGTACAACAGCCCGACTTGATCGCGGGTTTTGCCGCGGCGCTTGAAAGCCTTTCGTCTATCGAGGCGTGGAATCAGGAGCAGCTTGGCGAATTCGCGGCGGATCTTTCCGCGCTGACGCGCACCCTGCAACGCGTGGCAAGTCAAAGTCGGATTGGCACGCACGCGTTATCCATACTCGAAAGCGAAAACGTCGCACCGGAGTCTGAGAGTGTCCCGGGCGCGCCCCCACTCGATGCTGTCGCACCCGAGTTTGCGCCACGCGATTCACAAGGCGGTCTTGCCGGACGATCTTTATCGGGGCGCGACGTCGCGCTGCAATCGATTCGTGAAGCACGACACTGGTTCGAGACACATGAACCTAGCAGTCCGATTCCGATTCTCCTGCTTCGTGCCGAGCAGTTCGTCGGTAAGCGCTATGCGGAAGTGGTGAAAGCGATTCCGGCTGAATTGCTAATGGAATGGGGGAGATGCGAGTGACGCCCAAGCATAACCAACCGGAACCGTTGTCGCGACTTTGCGAAGCTTCCCAGCATGCGTACCGGCGAAACAGAAGCCCGACGTCGTCTGCTGATCAACATCAATCTTCCGAGGCTTACCACCGTGCTGAATTCCTTGGCCCGTACTGTGACCATGCGTGGCGCTGCGCTGCCGACCATGCCCACGGACCAGCCGGCGTTGCTCTTGCGATCGATTCAGGGCGAAGAGATCCTGTCGCAGATCTATACCTACACGATTGATTGTTGCACGCCGCTTGCGTCGGTCATGTCAGAGCAAGCCGCGGCGAACCTCGATCTGAAGTCGATGGTCGGGAAAGAATTGACCGTCAGCATCGAACTGGAGGGGATGGGCAGTCATGTCCTGGGCCGCGCAGGAGCGTCCGGCGTCGGCAACATCGGCGCGGGTACGCGCGAGATCAGTGGGATCGTCACGAAAGCGCACTACGTTAGCCAATCCAGCCAGCAGAGCCACTATCAGTTGGTGCTCAGGCCGTGGATCTGGCTCGCTGACCAGCGCTCGGACTTCAGGATCTTCCAGGGCAAGACAGTCGTGGAGATCATCGAGGAGGTGTTCGAGAGCTACATGTACTCGTATTTGACGCGCCTGAGCGAGCAGTATCCCGTGCTGGACTATCAGGTTCAGTATGGTGAGACGGATTTTTATTTCGTTCAGCGCCTGATGGCCGAGCATGGAATTTACTGGTTCTTCGAGCACAGCGATGGTTTTCACCGCCTGATTCTGGTCGACCAGCTTGGTGCCCACAAGCCGGTCGATAGCGCCGCCTATCAGACGTTGAGGTATTTTCCGCCCGGACACAAGATTGACCGGGAATATATCGATCACTTCAACGTGGATAAGAGTCTTCAATCCAGCCGCTGGACCACGAACGATTTCGACTTCAAGAAGCCGAACGCGGCGCTGATCGCCCACAACGAACTTCCGCAGGAGACTGCGCACAATGATCTCGAGCGCTATGAGTGGCCCGGTGACTATACCGATCCGTCACACGGCAAGCAGTTCGCACGCTTGCGCATGGAAGAGGTCCGTGCACACGGAGAACGCGCGAGAGGGACAGGCAACGTGCGCGATGTCGTATGCGGCACGACCTTCCGGCTGGCAGGTTATCCACATGAGGCGGCCAATCAGGAATACCTCGTGATTTCGTCATCGTTGGTCGCGTCCGAGGCGGATCAGACCAGTGGGTCAGGCAAGTACATCTTCACATCCTCGTTCGTGGTGCAGCCGGCGACGACGGTGTTCCGGCCATCGCGCGGCCTCTATCCGAAGCCGCGCACGAGTGGTCCGCAAACGGCCATCGTGACAGGGCCTCCGGGCCACGAGATCTGGACCGATCAGTACGGCCGCGTGAAGCTGAGTTTTCACTGGGATCGTTCAAGGGTGAGAGATCAGACCTCGTCGTGCTGGATTCGGGTCTCGTACCCGTGGACTGGGGCGAACTATGGATCGATCAATATTCCGCGCATCGGCACGGAGGTGATCGTCGACTTCGAGAATGGAGATCCGGATCTGCCCATCGTGACCGGCAGGGTCTACAACGCAGCATCTATGCCCCCGTGGCCATTGCCCGCCAGCGCTACGCAAAGCGGTACGCTGACGCGCTCGACCAGGGGGGGCGGATATGACAACGCCAATGCGATTCGCTTCGAAGATCAGAGGGGTTCTGAAGAGCTCTGGTTGCACGCTGAGAAAGACCAACGCATCGAGGTCGAACACAACGAGAGTCACTGGGTCGGCAATGACCGGCAAAAGACGATCGATGGAAACGAGACCGTGGCGGTCCAGCAGAACAGGACGGAGGCGGTCGCGCTAAACGAGACCATTGCCGTCGGCATGAACAGAACCGAGACCGTCGGCATGAACGAGACAGTGCTCGTCGGACTCAACCGGATAATCACAACAGGCGTGAGTCAGGAGGTTCAGGTCGGTATGAATTCGGCCTTCACCGTTGGGGTGATGCGCACAGAAATGGTCGGCCAGAACTATCAAATGTCCGTCGGCTCGAATTGGACCAGCTCGGTCGGCAATTCGCTTACGCACAGTGCCCAGCAAACGTTGGCCATGAGTGGCGGGAAGATGGTCAGCGTCAGTTCGGGCGGAACGGCTAGCTACAGTGCGGGCGACAAGCTGACCTTGCAGTGCGGGCAGGCGTCAATTGTGCTCGAGAGCAATGGAAACATCACGATCAGCGGCACGAATATCGATGTCCAGGGCGCGCAGCATGTTGGGATCAACGGCGCGATTGTAGACATCAATTGAGCAAAAAACCTTCGGTGAGAGAAGGGTGCTTTCTATGTGCTAGTGGGAAAGCGGTCTTTTAGCGTCAAGTCGTTACGTAAGTGCATGAACAGACTGGCGACCTCGAAAGAATTTACAGAGCGATCCTGAATGCAGTTTTTGAATTTGACGCCGTTCGACACGATGTGTTTTAACGGGCTGGATCTTGAGGACGGGCAATTCCATGTCGTCGTGATGAAGGTTGGCTACGAGTTGTTACCGACGGATGTCCCGGGTAACTTCGTTGCTCAAACAGTGAAAGAGCCGGTCCCGCTTTGTCTGCGAGACGAATATCACGGGGCAGTTAACGAAAGCAGTGTTCGGGAGGAAAGCGATCTTGCGCACTACAAACCGCGTTGTGACGTGATTGTCCGGGGCAGTGCGCATGCGCCGCATGGTACGGCTGCGACACAATGGGGCGTACGGATTAAGGTCAGCTCGCCGCGATCCTCGTTGCAGACTATATCGCAGACCGCTGGGCTGTCCGCGAAGCTCGATCTGAAACCGGCCCTGGACGCGCGTTATGGGGAACGCTGGATGATTCCGCTCGCGTTATCGAAGCCATTGTTCGACTCGATCACTGCGCCTCAGGTGTTGCTCGACAAGACTCTGCAAATCGTCGGACCGCGTGAGTATCACCAGCGTCTTGCGGGTTGGAGTTTGAGCACGCCTCAAGCGACGGCCCGCGTCCCGCTGCGATGGGAATATGCATTTGGTGGAAGCAGCGTGGTGCGCAACCCTCGGCATGGTCAAGACCCTGAGGCTGCGGAGTTCCTGCTGAACGAAGTCTGCTTCAGCAATCCGCTCGGTTGCGGATGGGTTGAAAATCGCTATTCCGACATGCTTCGCAAGGCAGGACAGAAAGCGCTGGATCGACTGCCAGCGCCACAGATCGAATTCCCGGAGCGGCCAGTCCAGCGTCCGGTGATGATCCGGCATCCAGATCAGTTCGATGCCACGAACCCTGATGAGTTCATCCGGATCGCGCAAGGATACGATGAGCTTCCTGCGGGATTGGGCATTGTCGGGCGATCCTGGGTGCCACGACTGCAAATGGCGGGCACTTACGATGCGCGATGGCAACGCGAACGTTGGCCCTTGCTCCCGGACGACTTCGACTTCGGTTACTGGAACTGTGCTCCAAGGGATCAGCAAATCGAAGCACTCCCTCCAGACGCGTGCCTCGAATTATGGAATCTGGTGGATCCGGCCTTGGCGCCGGAGGGATATCTGCGCGTTGACTTGCCAGGTGATTGGCCACTGGTTTACCTACATCAGGACGACGGGCTGTGCCTGCCGCTACCGATGACGGCCGATACGCTACTGGTCGACACCGACGCGATGACACTGACGCTCACACATCGATTCCAGTTCATCCGGAAATCCTCCATTGAGCGAGTGGAAGCGCGTGTTCGCCGGCTGATCGACACATCGTCGGCATCTGTTTGAACAACGATCTTTGTCTTCTAAATACTAATAACGATGGCCACTGAACTCATCGCCCGCCAGGACGGCGCCTGGTTGATAGTCAGCCTTGTACCGGACGTTTGCCTGACGCCGCTGGGAGGCATCCCTGTTCCAGTGCCGTATCAGGTGGTTGCGTCCCTCGAGGCGGCCCAGCAGACCACGACCAATGTGAATGTCAATAGCAATCCAGCCGTAGTCTTCGATACCAGCTTCGTTCCGGCGACGCAGGGCGACGAGGCTGGCACGCTGGGCGGAATCAAGAGCGGAACGACAGCGCAAAAGACCCGGCCGCTCTTGCATAGCGGCACGGTGAAGTTTCAGGGTAACGCCATTGTCCGTGCCAACGATCTGTTCTGGATGAATGGGTCTTAGCGGCAGGCGCCGACAGCCCGTGAGGTGACGGTGAGTGAACCCGCCTTGCGCATCCAGGCAAGTTGTTGTGGAACAGGGCGGCTGCACGGGTGGCGTGGTCCGATAGGACATGCCCTTGGCAAAGTGGGATGGATGTGGATAACAAATTGAGGATCGGACGTGCCACGTAATAAATGGACTCCTAAACAGGTTCAGGACTGGACCAACCAAAGCTCGAACAACAACTCGAATGGAGGATCGGGAGGGAGCTCGGGCAATACCATTGGCAATCCGGCAGTGGGTGCGCGAATCGATAGTGGGCCTATTGGCACGTACGGGTTGCATAAGGGAGTTAATCTGAAAGCCACCGACCCGGACTGGAAAGAGCATTTCCACGAGATCATGGATATGTTCGGCAACATACCGGTCGTGGGTAGCCTGTTCAGTGCGATCAATGCAGGCGTGTACATCGCCGAGGGCAACGCCGCGGGCGCGGCAGGGGCGCTTGCCAATGTTGTACTCGATTTCATTCCGGGTGGTGGCGAGGCTGCGTCTTCCGTGAAGGTGGCTAGCGATATGGGGAAGCTGGCAGAAGAAAGTGGCGTCAAGTTGGGTGAGCAGGAGATCGAAAAAGGCGCGGAGCAGGTCGTCGAAAAGCAGGCCGAAAAGCAGGGCGAAAAGCAGACCGAAACAGAGACCGAAACAGAAACCGACAAGGAAAACGACAAGGAAAACGAAAAGCAGAACGGCGGCAACGCCATCCAGCAAAAAAGGCAGGCGTGCAAGAACAGCAAAGGCGTGGGCCACCCGGTCAATCCTGTCACCGGCGTCAAGTTCCTGAGCGGCGACGAAGATCTGGATTTCGCGCTTCCCGCCGGGTTTCCTCTGCACTGGCAGCGCAGCTATTTCTCGGATCTTGCGAGCAGCGGCTGGCTTGGGCAAGGCTGGTCGTTGCCGTTTTCGCTATGCCTCAAGCGGGTGGGCCACGCGGTCCTACTGGTCGATGCGCAGGGGTATGAAACCTGCCTGCCCACGCTTGGGCTGGGCGAATGCAAGACCATAGGCAATATCAGGTTCGATGTGTGCCGCGAAACACACGGGCGTTACTGCTTCACGTCAACCGATCGCAGCAAGCACTTCGTGTTCGCGTTGCTCACCGTGGGTGCAGATGATCGCACCGGCCAGCACGCCGGTATTCTCCCGCTTGTCGGCATCGGCGATCGTCATGGCAACCACATGCGTCTCCTGTATGACGATGCCGGCTTTCCCCGGCTCATCCATGACGCAGCCGGGCGCGTGCTGCAATTGCAGTACACCCGGTTTTCGTCAGCCGATGGAGGTACCGGGTTGCGACTGCAGCGAGTGATGCTGGGGACGCACGCGCTGGTTTCGTATGACTACTCAGCCGATGGCGACCTGATGCGCGTGCGTAATGCCGAAGGGCAGATCACACGCGAATACCGCTATAACAACCACATCCTGATCGAACACAGCCAGCCCGGTGCGCTGATCGCCCGCTACGAATACGACCAGTACACGTCAAGCGGCAAGGTACTGCGTCTTGAGAACAACGTCGGGCAGAGTTGGCAGTTCCGCTATCTGCCGGACAGAACGGAAGTCACCGATGCGCTGGGCCAGACTCAGAACTACCTGTTCAACGACCAGCAGATGGTGGTTGGCCAGGTCGATGCGACCGGCAACACCACGCGCATGGATCTCGACGGACGCGGCAATCAGGTCAGGGTCACCGACCCTGCCGGGCGCCTCCGCGTTGCCACCTACGACGCACACGGGAACATGACCTCGGTCACCGACGCAGCCGGCGGCCGGACCGACCTCCAGTACCACCCGCAATGGCAAAGACCTACATTGGTCACTGATGCGATGGGCGCCGCAACGCGCTTTGCATACGATGGCACAGGCAGCCTGATTCGCAGGACGGACGCGCTGGGGCACGCGACCGAGTACGCTTACGACGATGGCGGACGCGTCATCCGGATCACCGACGCACACGGCAAGCACCGGCATTTCGAATACGACGTCTGCGGACAACTCACGAGCCATATCGATTGTTCCGGACAGATGACCCGCTATAGCTGGGATGACTGGGGACATCTGGCGTCCGTGATCGACGCCGCAGGTGAGACTACGCGTTACTGGCGAAATCCCAAAGGACTCCTTCTGAGGATCCGGCGCCCCGACGGCAGCAGCGAGGATTTCACGTACGATATCCATGGGCGCCTGATTGCGCATACCGATGCACAGGGTGCCCTTACACGCTGGGTGCGGGCCGCCGACGGACTGCCGGTGACGCGCATCGATGCGCTGGGACACCGGCGGCACTATGCGTACGACGCCGCACGTCGCTTGCAGACGTTGACCAACGAAAACGGCGCACACTACCGCTTCACGTACGATGCGGCCGGCCACCTGGTCGAGCAGCAAGGTTTCGACGGGCGTGTGATCTGTTACCGCTACGATGCGTCCGGACTGTTGACGGAGCAGCGCGAACTGGGCACGCAGGACGACCACGCGAACCCTGACCGGGACCACTCCGATACGTTGCTTACCACCTATGGGTACGACGGCGCCGGACGCGTACGCGCAGCAACGATAACCCGCGCAGGCGACGGACATGTCGAGCACAGCACCTGGCAATACGATGCGGCAGGCCGGCTGATCGAGGCTTGCAATGACTGCTGCCGTCTCGAGCGCGGCTACGATGTGCTGGGCCAATTGACCAGTGAAACCAGCCATGTCGCGGGTCAGACTCTCGCACTGACCTACGAGCATGACGCGTTGGGCAATCACATCAGAACCACGCTACCGGATGGCAGGCACGTTGACTACCTCTATTACGGTCCTGGCCACCTGCACCAGATCAACATTGACGGCGAACTGATCAGCGATATCGAACGAGATGCGCTGCACCGGGAAGTGAGTCGCACGCAGGGACAGTTGGTCAGCCATTATCAATATGATCGCGGGGGGAGGCTCGCGGCACATCACACGGTTGACCGGTTCGCGGCCACGGTTCAGGCAGCGCCTGTAATCTCGCGCACCTACGCTTACGACCGGGTGGGTAACGTTCAGCGGGTGACAGATCTCGATTCGGGGGCGCGCCGGTATGAATATGATCCCCTAGGTCAATTGATCAAGGCGGATTGCGAAGCCTTCGCGTTTGATCCCGCGCATAACCTGCTGGATACGGGCGGTCCCCCTGCTGTCATCGACAATCGGGTCATGCAGTTCGGACAGCAGCGGTATATCTACGATGCACATGGCAATGTTGTCGAGAAAAGTATCGGTACGCGCACGCGCATCCATTTCGACTATTCTCTGGCTCACCGGATCGAGCGGGCGCGGATCATCCGCAGCGGCGCTGAAGAGCGGGTGGAATATGCATACGACGCGCTAGGTCGGCGAGTGTTCAAAAAGAGCGGGTCGCGCGTCACGCTGTTCCTATGGGAGTTTAACCGCCTGCTCAGTGAAATGCGCGACGACCGCACGTATGTCTACGCCTACGCCCACAACAGCTTCGTGCCGTTGGCGCAGATTGAATCCTGCGGCGGTCTCAGAGGACGGAGCGATCGCAGTATGGTCATCCGGTATTACCACACGGACCAGGTTGGTATGCCGCTCGAGTTGACCTGCGTTGACGGGCGCGTGCAGTGGCAGGCAAGGCCTATGGCTTGGGGAAATATCTCGCGGGCCGGGCTTGCCGACGGCAATCGCGAAGCGTGGCCAGGCCAATCCGACGCGCTGGCCGCGCACCAGCCTCTGCGTTTCCAAGGCCAGTATGTCGACGAAGAGACGGGCCTGCACTATAACCAGCACCGATATTACGACCCGGACACCGGGCGCTTCATCACGCAGGATCCTATCGGGCTAAGGGGAGGCAATAATTTGTATCGTTACGGGCCCAACCCCGGCCGATGGATCGACCCGCTGGGACTGCAGGGGGCGAATTTGAATCTGGCTGGCTTCATGGCCTCGGGGTGGGCATCGTCGCTCCAACATAGTGGCGACATCTTCTCTGTCGTCTCGCACGGCAACCCGACGGGTGTCACCGGTGAAACGGTCGGCGATTACATCTCCGCGTCAGAGATGGCTGACAAAATAAGGAGTACGCCGGGGTATCGTCAGAACCAGACGATCTGGATGATCGTCTGTTATGCGGGGAGCGAAAGGGACCTCGCAAACCCGCAGAACAGTTCGTATGCCCAAGAGTTATCCGATGAACTGGGCCAACCGGTGATCGCTCCAAACGGACCCGTTAGTCCCGTGATGAGTGGCAACATGGCATATACAACGTTGCCGTCCGGCACACAGTGGCTTAACTTTTCGCCGACACCCTATACGCTAACCCATCTATAAAGCTATTTCGGGCTGAACAGGAAGTTCATCACATCGCCGTCGTGCACGACGTATTCCTTGCCTTCCGCGCGCATCTTGCCTGCTTCCTTCGCGCCCTGTTCACCCTTGTACGTGATGTAGTCGCTAAAGGCGATGGTCTGTGCGCGAATGAAGCCGCGCTCGAAGTCGGTGTGGATCGCGCCGGCCGCCTGGGGGGCCGTGTCGCCGACGTGGATCGTCCACGCGCGCACTTCCTTCACGCCTGCGGTGAAGTAGGTTTGCAGGCCCAGCAACTTGAAACCCGCGCGAATCACGCGGGCCAGGCCCGGCTCTTCCATGCCCATGTCGGCGAGAAATACTTCCATGTCCGCTTCGTCGAGGTCGGCAATTTCCGCTTCGATCGCCGCGCAAACCGCGACGACCGGTGCATTTTCCGCCGCCGCGAACTTCGCAACCGCATCCAGATGCGGGTTGTTCTCGAAGCCGCCTTCCTTGACGTTGGCGACATACATGGTCGGCTTAGCGGTGATCAGGCAGAACGGCTTGAGCAGCGCCTTTTCTTCGTCTGACAGATCAAGCGCACGCACCGGCTTGGCCTGATCGAGTTGCGCCCGAACCCGCTCGAGCACCGCGGCATTCTTGGCCGCTTCCTTGTCGTTGCCCGACTTGGCGGCCTTTGAATAGCGCGACAACGACTTTTCGACGGTTGCGAGGTCAGCGAGTGCCAGTTCGGTGTTGATCACCTCGATATCCGACAGCGGATCGATCTTGTTGGCGACGTGAATCACGTTCTCGTCTTCGAAGCAGCGCACCACGTGCGTGATAGCGTCGGTTTCGCGGATGTTGGCGAGAAACTGGTTGCCGAGCCCTTCGCCTTTGCTCGCGCCGGCCACCAGGCCCGCGATATCCACGAATTCCACGACCGCCGGCAGGATGCGTTCCGGCTTGACGATCTCCGCCAGGGCCTTCAGACGCGCGTCCGGCACTTCGACGATGCCCACGTTCGGCTCGATCGTGCAGAACGGGTAGTTTTCGGCGGCGATGCCTGCCTTGGTCAGCGCATTGAACAGGGTGGACTTGCCGACGTTAGGCAAGCCGACGATGCCGCATTTGAGGCTCATGAGAATCCTTCAGTGAATCAATAGTTTACGGCAAGCTTGTGCGGGCTTGCCGGGCGTCGCGTATGAAGTGCGGGGCGCCGCTGGACGAATAGGGGATGGGTGGAAAACCGACAGATCGGGGCGATCGCTCAACGATTTCTGTACGAGTTTGGTCCACGAAAGTCGTAATTGTAACTCTTTCGGATAACCCGATAGGTAAGGCCCAAACGCCGCATCTGCCGATCCGGCCCCGCGATTCCCTACGGCTCTATAATGAGCGCATGACTGCTCACCAACAGACCTTTGATGTGGCCGTGATCGGCGGCGGCCTCGTCGGCAAGACCGCGGCGCTCGCATTGACGCAAGGCGGCCTGCGTGTGGCGCTGCTCGCGCAACCATGCGCGCCCACACCCGCCGGAGAGGCTTTCGACGCGCGGGTCTACGCGCTTTCCGCCAGTTCGCAGGCTTTGCTGGAACGCCTCAGGGTCTGGCAGGCGCTCGACACGTCGCGCCTTGGTCCGGTCTACGACATGCGGGTCTATGGCGATGCCCACGCGGAACTGCACTTCTCCGCGTTCCAGGCTTCTGTGCCGCAGTTGGCGTGGATCGCGGAATCGTCGCTGATCGAGCGGGCGCTCGACGCCGCGCTACGCTTCCAGCCGAATCTGGAATGGCTCGACACACGCGCCCAAGGGCTCGACGTGAAGCCGGACGGCGCAACGATCGGCCTTGATAACGGCAAGATACTCGAAGCGGACCTTGTAGTCGGCGCAGACGGCGCTCATTCGTGGGTGCGTGCGCAAATCGGCTCCCAGGTCGTGCGGCGCGATTACAAGCAAACCGGCGTGGTCGCCAACTTCAAGGCCGAAAAGCCGCATGGCGAGACCGCCTACCAGTGGTTCAAGGACGGCGAGATCATTGCGCTGCTGCCGCTGCCGGATGGGCATGTATCGCTCGTCTGGTCGGCGCGCACCGAGCATGCGAACGAACTGCTCGGACTCGCTCCGGCGCAGCTCGCCGCAGAAGTGGAGCGTGTCACGGGCAGCCAGGTGGGCGCGCTCGATTGCGTGACGCCGGCCAAGGGTTTTCCGCTCGCGCTGCAGACGGTTGATCGGCTGGTTGCGTCACGTGTCGCCTTGGTGGGCGACGCAGCGCATCTGATTCATCCGCTGGCCGGCCAGGGCATGAATCTTGGTTTGCGTGACGTCGCAGCCCTGGCGGAGACCGTCGCCGGCAAGGAAGCGTTCCGCGATCTTGGCGATACCGTGCTCCTGCGCCGCTATGAGCGGGCTCGCCGTGAAGATATTCGCGGCCTGATGGTAGCCACCGACGGCCTGCAAAAGCTGTTCTCCGTGCCCGGCCCGGTTGCGCGGGTGTTGCGCAACACTGGCATGGCGTTTGTCGGCGCGCAGCCGCTCCTCAAGCGCTGGCTTGTTTCGGCCGCCTTGGGCTAGGTAGGCGCAGTAGGTGCCCGTTCCGGGCGTCCGGCAGACGGGTATGATGGACGGTTAGGGCACTTGCCTGTCTGAAAAGAAGGCTTCGAAGACGCCACGCGCGTTCGATTGAACGAGGGAATTCCGTATGAAAAAGCACATCCGTTTCGCCGCGCTCGCACTGGCCGTGGCCGTCGTGACGCTCGGCTGCTCCGCGCAGGCCGATCAGGTCACTGACAAACTCAAGGCAGCGGTGCAGAGCCGCCTCGGTGATGACGCGACCGTCAAGAGCGTGCAGAAATCACCGATCGACGGTCTGTATGAGGTCAATCTCGGCACGCAGATCATTTATACCGACGCGTCCGCCAACTATCTGGTGCTGGGCGATATCGTCGATGCCAAGACCCGCAAGAATCTGACGGATGCGCGACTGTCCGAAACCAACCGCATCGACTTCGCCAGCCTGCCGTTCGGCAATGCAGTCAAAGTGGTGAAGGGCAACGGTAGCCGCAAGATGGCGGTGTTCTCGGATCCGAACTGTCCGTATTGCAAGCAGCTCGAGACGACGCTGAAGTCCATCGATAACGTCACGATTTACACCTTCCTGTATCCGGTGCTGACGCCGGATTCGACGGTGAAGTCGAAGTCCATCTGGTGTTCAGCGGATCGCGCGAAGGCGTGGGAAGCGTGGATGCAGGATCATCAGGCGCCGACCGCTGCCGGAACCTGCGACACCGCTGCCATTGAGAAAAACCTCGCCCTTGGACGGTCCATGAACGTGGATGGCACGCCTACCGTGTTCCTCGCCGACGGCCGCCGTCTGCCGGGCGCGGTGCCCGCCGACAGGCTGGACAAGGAACTGGCCGAAGCCCACTAAGCATTCCGTATTGTCAGACCGGAGCCATCTTGTATGGGACCGGGGTTAGCGATCTAGCGCTAGGCCCGGTTGGCGGGAGGCGCGTCATGCGCGCCCCGCCGTTTCTGGACCCACCCTCTTTTTACCTCGCCGATGAAGCCGATCCGCTACAGCATCGTTCCCAAGCAACCTGCCGCCCATCTGTTCGAAGTCACCGTTACTGTCACCGACCCTGATCCCTCCGGTCAGCGATTCATGCTGCCGGTGTGGATCCCGGGCAGTTACATGGTGCGAGAATTCGCGCGCAACATCGTGACACTGCGCGCATTCAACGAAGCGGGCCGCAAGGTGCGCATCGAAAAGACCGATAAGCACACCTGGCAGGCCGCGCCGGTCAATGGCGCGCTAACGCTGCGCTACGAGGTGTACGCATGGGACATGTCGGTGCGGGCCGCGCATCTGGACGACACAACCGGCTTCTTCAACGCGTCGAGCGTGTTTCTCGCGGCCATTGGCCACGAAGAGGCTCAGTGTTTGGTCGACATCCAGAAGCCGGCGGGTACGGCTTACCGTAGCTGGCGTGTCGCCACCGCGTTGCCGGAAGCGCGCGGCACCAAGCGTTATGGGTTCGGTGAGTACACGGCGCAGAACTACGACGAACTGGCCGACCATCCCGTCACGCTCGGCGAATTCGAACTCGCCACCTTCAAGGCGCACGGCGTACCCCACGATATCGTGATTGCAGGCCGGGTCATTTCGCTCGATATGGCGCGCCTTTGTGCCGACCTCAAGCGCATCTGCGAAGCTCAGATCGCGCTGTTCGAGCCGAAGTCGAAGAAGGCGCCCGCTGATCGTTATGTCTTCATGACCCAGGCGGTCGCCGACGGCTATGGCGGTCTCGAGCACCGTGCCTCGACGGCGCTGATCTGCAACCGCGGCGATCTGCCGGTTGAAGGGCGCCCGCAGACCAGCGAGGGGTATCGGACTTATCTCGGCTTGTGCAGCCACGAATATTTCCACACCTGGAACGTGAAACGCATCAAGCCTGCCGCGTTTGCACCATACGATCTGACGCGCGAGAACTACACATCACTGCTGTGGTTATTCGAAGGTTTCACGTCCTATTACGACGACCTGATTCTCGTGCGCAGCGGGCTCATCTCGCAGGATGAGTACTTCGCGATGGTGGGCAAAGTGGTGGGCGGCGTCATGCGCGGTGCCGGCCGGCTGAAGCAGACGGTCGCCGAAAGCTCGTTCGATGCATGGGTCAAGTACTACCGCCAGGACGAGAATGCGCCGAACGCGATCGTCAGCTACTACACGAAAGGCTCGCTCGTAGCGCTTGCCTTTGATTTGACGATTCGTGCGCAGACCAACAATCGCAAGTCGCTCGACGATGTGATGCGTCTGCTGTGGCAGCGTTTTGGGCGCGACTTTTATCGCGGCAAGCCGGTTGGCGTCGAAGAAAACGAGGTCGAAGCGATTTTCGCGGAGGCAACCGGCGTCGAACTGGGCGCGCTGTTCGAGCATGCAGTGCGCAGTACGCGTGACCTGCCGCTCGAGACGCTGCTCGAACCGTTCGGCATCACGCTTGCACCGGAACCGGATCGCAACGGCAAGCCGTCGATCGGCGCGCGGGTGCGTAGCGGTATGGATTGCACGCTTGTCGCAGTGCACGACGGCAGCGCGGCGCAAAAAGCCGGTCTCTCGGCCGGGGACGTGCTGGTTGCGATCGACGGTCTTCGTGTCACTGGCTCGAATCTTGATACGCTGCTGTCGCGCTATCTGCCAGGGGCGAAAGTGGAGGTGCACGCGTTCCGGCGCGATGAACTGCGGACCACGCAACTCAAGCTGGATGGTCCTGAGGTCGGGCGTTACGTCCTCAGCGTGACCGACAAACGCGCAGCGGCGCGTAACTGGCGCGAGCGCTGGCTGGCGGCTTGAGTCCGGTCAAAGCCGGTTGAAAACCGACTCTTACCACCGCGTACCGGCCCGGAAAACCCCAGCACCCCGGCGCGGGATTGTTCTACCCATGCAACAATCCTTCGCTGCGGGATGGCTTTTTCGCGGCGCGGTAAAAAAACACAATGGCTCCACTCGCGCAACAGAGCGCGCCCCAACTGGAGTCAACCATGACCACGATCCTGCAAATCAACTCGGCAGCCCGTTCGCAAGGCGCGAACTCAACGTTGCTCGTCAACGAGCTGACCGCAAAGCTGCAACAATCGAATCCGGGTGCGCAAGTCGTCGCCCGCAATCTGCAAGCTGAGCCGCTGCCCCACCTCGACGATTCGATCCTCGGCGCCTTCTTCACGCCGGCCGATCAACACACGCCGGAACATGCCGCGATTGCCGCACGCAGCGCAGCGCTAATCGCCGAACTGCAAGCCGCCGACATCATCGTGATCGGCGCACCGATGTACAACTTCGGCGTGTCGTCGCAGCTGAAGACGTATTTCGACTTCATCGCACGCGCTGGCATCACCTTCCGGTACACCGAAAATGGTCCGGAAGGTCTGGTAAAGGGCAAGAAAGTGTTTGTGGTGTCGGCTCGCGGTGGCAAGTACCTCGGCACACCGAACGACAGCCAGACGCCTTACCTGAAGAGCTTCCTGGGCTTCCTCGGTATGACCGACGTCACGTTCATTTACGCTGAAGGCCTGGCGATGGGCCCGGATGCAGTCGGCGCAGCATTGGCTGGCGCACGCGAAGCGATCGCAGCTGCATAAAGGTCGCGGCGGCAGCGCTTCGCGCTGCGGATTCGCACCGCTGAATGTTTCAGAAGCGCCGTTGCGGCGCTTAAGGCAGCCTACCGCCTTAGCCTCATGGCAATGAAAAACGCCACGGAAGACAACACTTCCGTGGCGTTTTGTTTTTGCAGTCCGCCCGCTGCGACGTGCCGTATGCGGGGAATGCGATCAGGCGAGCATTTGCGCTTCGTCGGGCAGCCGCCAGTCGATCGGCGCGCGGTGGTGCGCGCTCAGATACTCATTGGCCAGCGCAAAGTGCCCGCAACCGAGAAAGCCGCGATGCGCCGACAGCGGCGAGGGGTGCGGCGCTTCGAGCACATAGTGCGATTTGCCGCCCAGCAACGCGCGCTTGGCCTGTGCGTGGGCGCCCCACAGCATGAAAACGAGCCCGTCGTGACGCGTGGCCAGTTCGTGGATCAGCGTGTCAGTACACTTTTCCCAGCCGCGCTTCGCGTGGCTTGCTGCCGCGTCGCGCTCCACGGTCAGCACCGTGTTCAGCAAGAGCACGCCCTGCTTGGCCCAGGCGTCGAGGCAGCCATGACGCGGCGGCTCGTGGCCAAGACTGGCTGCGATTTCCTTGAAGATGTTGCGCAACGACGGCGGCGGCCGCACCGCGGGCGGCACGGAAAACGCGAGGCCATGAGCTTGTGGCGTGCCGCGATCTTCGCCGTGGTACGGATCCTGACCGAGGATGACCACTTTCACCTCGTCCGGGCTGGTCAGACGCAATGCGCGGAAGACGTCGGCGGGATAGATGGTCTTACCCGCAGCGCGTTCGCCATCGACGAAGTGGCACAGCGGTGCATAAGCATCGCTTTCAGTGAACGGCCGCAGATGCGCGCGCCATGCGGGCGGCAACGCGTCGAACTGGGCTTCCAGTGAGTGCGGTGGAGACTGCGCGGGCGCTGCAACTTGTGGCTTGCTGTCGGCGGACGCAGGGTCGCCAAAGAGCGACGCTTGCGGCGAGGGGGCAGAGGAACGGGAAGCGGATGTCATGACGCGCAAGTGTCGCAGCAATCGGCGCTTAGCTCAAGGCGCAGGTGGGGGCAACGTTGCAGCGACTTGATCAGTGCCTTGGTTACGTCTTCTGGCTGGCCCGCTGATCGCGTGACGGACTGATCCGTTGAACCGCTGATCGTGGGCGTGGGGTTGCAGGCACGTTCAGGAAGATTTGAACTATTCGAAGCCGGTTGTGTGCCACCGGCGCAGCGGGCTTCGAGCAGGCTTATTGTTCCCGCAAGCGATATCCCCGTTGCGCCTTGCTGATATCGTCCGGCGTCAGGCCGGGCACGTTGCGACGGAGTTCGTCTGCCAGAGCATGCAAAGCGGTTTCGTCACCACTCTTCAATTCCAGTTCGACTTCTAGAATCGGTGCCTGGCGCGATTCGCCGTTCACATTGGCGAGCACGTCGCCCTTGTCGATTGCAGCTTCGATGGTCGCCCCATTGCTGGCCAACTGCCACAGCGTACGGGTGAAATTGGTGCGAAACAGTTCGATAAGATCGGGCGCGGCGGCGCGCAATGCTGCCGCTACTGTCGGTTCATCGCAGGCTTGCAGCAATGCGTCGAGTTCAAGCGCCTCGCCAGCCACGGGCATTTCCCATTCGTGCCGGCTATGCATGCCCGAACTGGCTGTACCGGCAGTCTTGAACGTCTGCAACCATCCGTCGGGTGTATGGCGCAGACGCAGCGCGCTTTTCGAGCGCGCCAACGTAAGCGCAGGCGTATCGAAGTAAATGTTCGCGAGTGCGACAGGCTGCCCCGCGCTGCCGGTGCGTGCAACGAACCAGCGCGTGGCCGTACTCACCTGATGGGCGGGCAAGGCCAGCTTGATTTCACGTTCGATACCCATGGCGATGTTTTTCCAGTTAGCTCAGCTCAGAAAAACATCCGCGCAAGTTCCGCGCCCGGTTCCTCGGCACGCATGAAGGCTTCACCGACGAGGAACGTATGCACGTCCATCGCCCGCAGCCGCTCGACGTCTGCACGCGAGAGGATGCCCGACTCGGTGACGACGATCCGCTCGTCCGGGATCATTTCGAGCATGCCGATCGTCGCTTCGATCGACGTTTCGAAGGTGCGCAAATTGCGGTTGTTCACGCCGATCAGCGGTGTCTTCAGCGTCAGCGCTTCCACCAGTTCGTTCTTGTCATGCACTTCGACCAGCACGGCGAGCCCTAGCGAATGCGCGAATGCTTCGAGATCCTGCATATGCGGAGTTTCGAGCGCGGCGGCGATCAGCAGGATCGCGTCGGCGCCCATCGCTCGCGCTTCGACGATCTGGTACGGATCGATGATGAAATCCTTGCGCAGAACTGGCAATTCGCAGGCGGCGCGGGCCTCTTCCAGGTAAGTGGCACTGCCTTGGAAAAATTGCACGTCGGTGAGGACGGAGAGGCACGCCGCGCCATGTTTTGCGTAGGAGCGGGCGATTTCCGCCGGCACGAAATGCTCGCGCAGCACGCCTTTGGACGGGCTCGCCTTTTTTACTTCGGCGATCACGGCTGCCTGACCGGCGGCGTGCTTCGCCCGCAGGGCGCCGACGAAGTCGCGCAGATCGCGTGTGGAGGCTTCGAGGCGCAGTTCTTCGAGCGGTGCGCTCAGTTCCGCCGCACGGATTTCTTGACGCTTGACGTCGATAATGCGATCCAGAATGTCGCTCATAGGAGTCTCGATACAGAAGTTACTGCTTGAATTGCTGGGTGAAGCGAACCAGTTCGTCGACTTTCGCGCGGGCCTTGCCACTCGCGATGGCTTCGCGCGCAAGCTGGATGCCGTCGGCAATCGAAGTCGCGACATTCGCTGAATAAAGTGCCGTGCCGGCATTGAGCGCGACGATTTCGCGTGCGACGCCCGGTTTGTTGTCGAGCGCTTCGAGTAGCATCAGTTTCGATTCGGTCGCGTCGGCGACCTTCAGCGAGCGGTTCGACACCATCTGCAGGCCGAAATCCTCGGGATGAATCTCATACTCGCGAACCTCGCCGTCACGCAGTTCGCCCACTTGCGTTGCCGCGCCGAGCGAAACTTCGTCCATGCCATCCATCCCGTACACCACCAGGACATGATTGGCGCCGAGGCGCTGCATCACGCGCACCTGAATGCCCACGAGGTCGGCATGGAATACGCCCATCAACTGATTCGGCGCGCCGGCCGGATTGGTGAGCGGCCCGAGGATGTTGAAGATGGTCCGCACGCCTAGTTCGCGGCGCACCGGCGCGATGTTTTTCATGGCCGGGTGATGGTTCGGCGCGAACATGAAGCCCATGCCGGTTTCTTCAATCGACGCCGCCACCTGTTCCGGCTGCAGATCGATATTGACCCCAAGCGCTTCGAGTACATCCGCGCTGCCTGACTTGCTCGACACGCTACGGCCGCCGTGCTTGGCCACCTTGGCGCCAGCGCCGGCGGTGACGAACATGGTCGCCGTCGAGATATTGAAGGTGTGTGCGCCGTCGCCGCCGGTGCCGACGATATCCACGAAGTTCGAATTGTCCGCTACGTGTACCTGCTTGGCGAATTCGCGCATCACCGTGGCGGCTGCGGCGATTTCGCCAATGGTCTCTTTTTTGACGCGCAGGCCCGTGATGATCGCAGCGGCCATCACCGGCGAGAGTTCGCCGCGCATGATGAGACGCATGAGGTGCAGCATCTCGTCGTGGAAAATCTCGCGGTGCTCGATCGTGCGTTGCAACGCTTCCTGGGGGGTAATCGACATGATCTCGCCTCGATGGTCAAGCGTTGCGGCGCGCGGGCGCCGTTTTCGACTGCTTCACGAAATTCTCGAGCAGCGCGTGACCGTGTTCGGAGAGGATCGATTCCGGATGGAACTGCACGCCTTCGACGGCCAGTTCCTTGTGACGCACGCCCATGATTTCGCCGTCTTCGGTCCATGCGGACACTTCGAGACAGTCGGGCAGCGACTCGCGCTCGATGGCGAGCGAGTGGTAGCGCGTCACTACGAAATGTTTCGGCAGATCGGCGAACACGCCTTTGCAGTCGGTTTCGATCTCGCTCACCTTGCCGTGCATGATGGTTTGCGCGCGCACGACCCGGCCGCCGAATGCCTCGCCAATAGCCTGATGGCCGAGGCACACGCCGAGAATCGGATATTTGCCCGAGAATTCGCGCAGCACATCAAGCGTGATGCCGGCGTGTTGCGGATTGCTCGGCCCGGGCGACAGGCAGATGCGCTCTGGGTTGAGCTTCGCAATTTCGTCGAGCGTGATTTCGTCGTTGCGATAGGTCCGTACGTCTTCGCCGAGTTCGCCGAAGTACTGGACCAGGTTATAGGTGAACGAGTCGTAGTTGTCGATCATCAGCAGCATGGTCTTTCTCCGGTCAGAAGTCGCTATCGAGGCCGTCTTGCACCTGCTCGGCGGCGCGCAATACCGCACGCGCCTTGTTCTCGGTCTCTTGCCATTCGGATTCAGGCACCGAATCAGCGACCACACCCGCTGCCGCCTGCACATACAGATTGCCGCTGTGGATCACGCCGGTACGGATCGTGATGGCAAGATCCATTTCGCCCGTGAACGACAGATAGCCCACCGCGCCGCCGTACAGGCCGCGTTTCACCGGTTCGAGTTCGTCGATCAGTTCCATGGCGCGGACCTTCGGCGCGCCGGACAGCGTGCCGGCCGGGAAGGTAGCGCGCAGCACGTCGAAATTGGTGGTGCCGGGTTTGAGCTTGCCTTCGACTGAGCTCACGATGTGCTGCACGTGCGAGTACTTTTCGATCACCATCTTGTCCGTGACGATCACCGAGCCGATCTGCGCGATGCGGCCCACGTCGTTGCGGGCGAGGTCGATCAGCATCACGTGTTCGGCGATCTCTTTCGGGTCGTTCAGCAGTTCGGTAGCGAGTTCGGCATCGCGCTCGGGCGTGTTGCCCCGCGGACGGGTACCGGCGAGCGGCCGGATCGTGACGATACGGTCTTCGCCTCGCTTTTCCTGACGCACCAGGATCTCCGGCGATGCACCCACCACGTGGAAGTCGCCGAAGTTGTAGTAATACATATACGGAGACGGATTCAGCGAACGCAGCGCACGGTACAGCGAAAGCGGATTGTCGCGATACGGTTTCGTCAGACGTTGGCCCACCTGCACCTGCATCAGTTCGCCGGCGGCAATGTATTCCTTCGCTTTGCGCACAGCGGCGAGGTAGTCGTCTTTGGCGAACTCGCGATAGGTTTCGGTGCGTACGCTGGCCGAGGTTACCGGTGGCTGGACGGTCGAGCGCAGACGCTGGCGCAGGTCACGCAGACGCTGCTTTGCACGCGTGTAGGCTTCGGGCGTGGTCGGATCGGCGTATACAACCAGGTACAGCTTGCCGGCCAGATTGTCGATCACCGCGACTTCTTCTGTCAGTAACAACTGAATGTCGGGCAGGTTCAGGTCGTCCGGCGGTGCGGTATGAGCCAGTTTTTTCTCGATGTAGCGCACCGCGTCATAGCCGAAATACCCGGCCAGACCGCCCGCGAAACGCGGCAGCCCAGGGCGTTGTGCGACCTTGAAGCGGCCCTGGAACTGCTGGATGAAGTCGAGCGGGTCGCCCTCGTGGCTTTCGACTACCTTGCCGTCGCTGACCACTTCCGATACGCCGTTGCTGGTACGCAGCAGCGTGCGCGCAGGCAAGCCGATGAACGAATAGCGGCCGAACCGCTCGCCACCCACCACCGATTCCAGCAGGAACGAATTGGCGCCGTTGCGCTCGGGTTGAGCGAGCTTCAGGTACAGCGAGAGCGGCGTTTCAAGGTCGGCAAGCGCTTCGGCGATCAGCGGAATGCGGTTGTAGCCCTCGTTGGCGAGGGACTGGAATTCGAGTTCGGTCATGTTCCGATCCTGTTCATAGGTCCAGTACGCGGCGTGCGTCGGACAAAGCGGGGGATTGCGCTGCTGGCGCTGACGGTCAACCGTGTCTCTGGCGTTATAACGACAAGATTAGGCTAACCGGCGCGTGCTTTCCCGCCGATGCACGTCAGGTTCCTGCGCGCCACGGTACGCTGGGTACGCGGCGGGCAATTGAACTTGGACTGATGCAACGAAACAGGTTGGGAAAGGCGCGTAAGCGCAGCGAAGCAAAAAACGGTGCCGAAGATGAGCTTCAGCGTACCTCAGGAGAGGTTAGCGCGACCAGCGACGCCAGGGCCAGGCTCCCCGGTCGATGCTAATCAGACTCCGTTTTTTGTTCAGAAACATGAGATTGATGGACTTGTTAAGTCGTTGAGTTGTGCGTTGCGATGGCCTTGGCGGCTCCCAACAGCGAGGCAACTATACCATCCGATTTGATTGTTTGCACAGCTTGGCCATGGTTGTAACCGTATGGCACAGTGAGCGTCGCCATGCCCGCCGCGCGACCAGCCAAGGCGTCATTTTCGGAATCGCCAATTGCTACCGCGGCTCCGGGCGGCACCTGCAACTGGGCGCACGCAGTCAGCATCGGCAGCGGGTCGGGCTTCTTTTTGGGCAAGCTGTCGCCGCCGAGCACAACGCTGAAATACCCGAGCAAACCATATTGCTGCAGCAATTCCACCGCAAAGTGATGCGGCTTGTTCGTCACGCACGCGAGTTTCAGCCCGGCGTCGCGCATCGCGCTAAGGCCAGCTTCCACTTCCGGGTACAGGTGCGTATGGTGGCCATTGATCCTCGCGTACTCTTCCTGATAGATCGCGAGCGCCTCATCGAAGCGGTCCTGCGCGTGGTCCGCCTCGAAACGCGGTGCCAGCACGCTGCGGATCAGATGCTCCGAGCCCTTACCCACGTAGCCCATCACTTCCTCACGCGACGTTTCCGCCGCGTCGATCTGGGCGAGCATGCCGTTCAGGCCGGCCGTGAAGTCGTCCGCGGTGTCGACCATCGTGCCGTCGAGGTCGATGATTGCCGCCTGCAGGCGCGGGCCGCTGAAAACCGGAGCCGGGTAAAGCGGCGGCGTCGCGCTCCCGCTCATTTGCGCTGCTCGACTTTGGCCAGTTCGGCACGCATTTCGGCAATGATGGTCTTGTAGTCGTGGTGGCCGAAGATCGCGGACCCGGCGACAAACGTGTCCGCACCCGCTGCCGCGATTTCGGCGATGTTGTCGATCTTCACGCCGCCATCCACTTCGAGATGGATATCACGGCCGGTCTTCTCGTTGTATGCGTCGATGCGCTTGCGTGCTTCGCGCAGCTTGTTGAGCGCCTCGGGGATGAAAGACTGCCCGCCGAAACCCGGATTCACCGACATGATCAGCACCAGGTCCACTTTGTCCATCACGTGGTCGAGGTAATTCAGCGAAGTGGCCGGATTGAAGACAAGGCCCGCCTTGCAGCCATGATCGCGGATCAGCGACAGCGTGCGGTCGATGTGATCCGAGCCTTCCGGGTGAAAGCTGATCACATTGGCGCCGGCTTTGGCGAAATCGGGCACGATCCGGTCGACCGGGCGCACCATCAGATGCACGTCAATCGGCACATCGACGTGCGGGCGGAGCGCCTCGCAAACGAGCGGCCCGATCGTGAGATTGGGCACGTAATGGTTGTCCATCACGTCGAAGTGGATCCAGTCGGCGCCTGCGGCGACGACGGCACGGACTTCTTCACCGAGGCGCGAGAAATCCGCGGACAGGATGCTGGGCGAGATGCGAAATTGCGTCATGGTGGGGGCAGGAGGCAGGCGGAAAATCCCATTTTAACGGTTTGCGGGCTATAGAGCCTTGTACCAGCAGGAAAGTCCGGTTGCGGGCGTGCCCCGCATGACGCAGAATGCCAAACCATGACGGAACCTTTACCGGCGCGCCTGAAACCATTGGCGCCCGGGCCTCTCGCGGATCTTCACCAGACCGTTTCACCAGATCGGAACAAGGATGAGTCAGTACGAATTCAGCGTGTCGGCGCAGGTACAGTACCTGCCCGACGAGTCGGACCCGGAGCGCCGCCAGTACGCGTTCGCCTATACGCTGACCATCCGCAACAGCGGTCAGGTGCCGGCGCAGCTGATTGCGCGTCACTGGGTGATCACGGACAGCGACAAACTCGAGCAGGAAGTGAAGGGTTTGGGCGTAGTCGGCCATCAACCTCTGCTCAAACCGGGCGAACAATTCGAATACACGAGTTGGGCCGTCATTGCGACGCCGGTGGGCACGATGCGCGGGGAGTATTTCTGCGTCGCGGAAGATGGTGAGCGCTTTGAAGCGCCGGTACCTGAGTTCGTGTTGCGCATGCCGCGCACGCTGCATTGAACCGGTGGCGCCTCGCGCGGTCTTTAAACTGCTTTAGCCTTGCTTGTCGCGGCTGGCTTTTTTCTTGCCGGATGACGTCCAGACGACAATGAAGACGAGCAGGAATAGCGCCACCAGAATTTCCAGCGCGAAGATGAGCATCGGGTATTCGTCGAACAGATCAGACATGGCGGTTTCCATCAAGAACGAACATTGTATGCGGTTTGTCCGCAAGGCGGCCGGCTGGCTTGGGGCCGTTTCGGTCGCAGTAATGCTGGCTTCATGCGGCGGTAGCGGTGTGGTGCGGACGTCTGCGCCGCCGACCGGCGCCGCGATCATCCCCGGACAGATTGCGGCGACGCGGCTGACAGCGGTGGCTTGGCAGCAGGTGCCGGGCTGGCAGGACGATTCCCTGATTGGCGCGACTGCGGCATTGCGGCAGAACTGTCTGCGGCTTGCGCGCCAGCCGAACTGGCAACGTGCCTGTGCCGCGGCAGCGCAGATCGACGATCTGGATGTCAACGCCGCACGGGCGTTCTTCGAGGCGTACTTCACGCCGTTCCAGTTTGCTAACTCCGACGGCACGCTCGATGGCCTGGTAACGGGTTACTACGAGCCGTTGCTGCGTGGCTCGCGCACCCGGCACGGTGTCTATCAGACGGCGCTGTATCGTTGGCCTGATGGCTATCGTCCCGGCGGCGCGTTGCCGACCCGCGAGCAGCTTGAGCGGTCAGGCGCGCTCAACGGCAATGAGCTGGTGTGGGTCGACGATCCGATCGAGGCGTTTTTCCTGCAGGTGCAGGGCTCGGGACGTGTCGTGATGGAAGATGGCAGCGTGATGCGGCTCGGGTTTGGTGGAACGAACAATCAGCCGTACAAGTCGATTGGCCGCTGGCTGCTCGATCGCGGCGAATTGACACCCGCGCAGGCGACGATGCAGGGCATCAAGGCGTGGGCGCGAGCTAATCCGACAAGGGTCGACGCGCTGCTGGATACGAATCCGCGGTTTGTGTTCTTCCGGGAGATGCCTCCCGTGGAGAGTATTCCGAGCGGCGGCGCCGATGGGCCGATCGGTGCTTTGGGCGTGCCGCTTACGCCGGAACGATCGATTGCGGTTGATCCTTCGTCCATTCCGCTTGGTACGCCGGTGTTTTTGCAGACGACTCGTCCGCTAACCAATTCGCCGATGAATCGGCTGGTGTTTGCGCAAGACACGGGCTCGGCGATCAAGGGCGGCGTACGTGCGGACTATTTCTGGGGACTCGGCGACGACGCAGGCGATCTGGCCGGGAAGATGAAGCAGGCTGGCCGGATGTGGTTGTTGCTGCCGAATTCCTGACAGGATGGGTTGGCTGTTGGTGGCGAATTCCGATGGAGGAAGGGGGTTCGCGCCGAATTCCTTATCGGGAGTTGGCTTTTGCTGCCAGATTCCAGAAGGGACGTGGCTGGCTGTCGCTGCTTAATTCCCTACGTTACGGGGTTGGCCTTTGCGCCAGGGGTGTCGGCCACAGGGTTGCCGGCGATTGCTCGAGGCTGCTTGCGTTTGTTTGCGTTTGTTTGCGGCGCGGCAAGCCGATCGCAATTTCGCAGCGTGAGACGTCAAAACGACGGCCTCACGATGCTGCCAACTTCAGCCGGGTTAAACACTCGCCTTGCGTTTGTCCACGACGCGCCTCGCCTTGCCGACTGAACGCTCGATGCCGTTCACGGCCAGTACATTGACCACCGCACTGACACCGATCAAGGCCTTGATGTCGTAAGTGAGTGCCTGCTTTGCCGCATTGAGTACGACAGTGTCAGGCGCTGTCTCGGGACACGGTTCTACGTTCAACGTCAGAACGTCGAGTGGCCCTTCCTTGGTCAGTACGATCTGATAA
This sequence comes from Paraburkholderia sp., assembly GCF_049581445.1. Lineage (GTDB taxonomy): Bacteria > Pseudomonadota > Gammaproteobacteria > Burkholderiales > Burkholderiaceae > Paraburkholderia. The sequence continues at coordinate 97,225 of NZ_JBAURZ010000099.1, forward strand.
TGCGGCGCCAAAGCATGCTGTTTCAGCAGCAGTTCTTCGATCTGCGTCGGGAAGACGTTGACGCCACGCACGATCATCATGTCGTCGGAGCGGCCGGTGATTTTCTCCATTCGCCGCATCGTGCGCGCGGTGCCCGGCAGCAAGCGCGTGAGGTCGCGGGTGCGGTAACGGATGATCGGCAGCGCTTCCTTGGTCAGCGACGTAAACACCAGTTCGCCCAACTCGCCGTCCGGCAAGACCTCGCCGGTTATTGGGTCGATGATCTCCGGGTAGAAGTGATCTTCCCAGATGGTCGGGCCGTCCTTGGTTTCCACGCATTCAGACGCAACGCCAGGTCCCATCACTTCGGATAGCCCGTAGATGTCGACCGCGTCAATACCCATGCGCTTTTCGATGGCGCTGCGCATGTCGTTGGTCCACGGTTCCGCTCCGAAGATACCGATGCGTAGCGAACATTGCGCGGGGGCGACGCCTTGTCGTTCCATTTCGTCGGCAATCGATAGCATGTAGCTGGGCGTCACCATGATGATGTCAGGACGGAAGTCCTGAATCAGCTGGACCTGCTTTTCGGTCTGGCCGCCGCCGAACGGAATCACCGTGAGGCCCGCACGTTCCGCGCCGTAGTGCGCACCAAGGCCACCCGTGAAGAGGCCATAGCCATAACTGATGTGCACCTTGTCGCCGCGGCGTGCGCCCGCCGCACGGATCGAGCGGGCGACGACGTTGGCCCATGTGTCGATATCGCGCGCCGTATAGCCGACGACAGTCGGCTTGCCGGTCGTACCCGACGAGGCGTGAATGCGCGATACCTGCTCCTGCGGGACGGCGAACATGCCGTACGGGTAGTTATCGCGCAGATCTTTCTTGCTCGTGAACGGGAAGCGCGCGAGGTCAGCGAGCGTTTTTACTTCGCCCGGATGAACGCCTGCTTCGTCGAACTTGCGCCGATAGACCGGGGAATTCTCGTAAGCGTGGGTAAGCGACCATTTGAGGCGTTCGAGTTGGAGTGCGGCGAGTTCGTCGCGGCTCGCCGTTTCGATGGGGTCGAGCGGGAGCGTGGTGTTCATCGAATGTCTCCTTGCTTTTTCAGAATGATGGGCGATGCGGGGGCGGGTCTCTGGCTGATGGATGGGTTCAGCTTGTCGTCGGGACCAGGTTGCCTTTGATTTGCGCAGATTTGCCGCGGAACATCGCAACGGTTTCATCTGAGCGATTCGTGACGCGAATGTCATAGATGCCAGTGCGGCCGCTTAACGTTTGCTCGACGGCTTCCGCGGTCAGCACGTCTGCTTCACGAACCGGGCGTAGAAACTCGATTGAGCAGCCCGACGCGACCGTGTTGATGTTGTAGCTGTTGCAGGCGAAAGCGAAGGTCGAATCAGCAAGCGTGAAGATCAGGCCGCCGTGGCAGATCTCATGGCCGTTGAGGAAGTCGGCGCGCACAGTCATGCGCATGCGTGCATAGCCGGGCCGGACTTCCAGCAGTTCCAGGCCCAGGGCCTGGCTGCAGGCGTCGGAGGCGTACATCGCCTCCGCGGTTGCCTGGGCCATCTCATCTGGCGTTATGGCGCTGTTGCGATCAGGTTGGGATGACATGTCAGCGACCCTCGAAATGCGGTGAGCGCTTCTCGATGAAGGCCTGTACGCCTTCCGCGTAATCGTGCGATGCGCCAAGCTCACGTTGCAGGTCGCGCTCGAGGTCCAGTTGATGATCCAGCGTCTGCGTGACGCTCGCGCGCATGGCCTGCTTGATTGCCGCAAGTGCGCGAGTTGGCTGTTGAGCGAGATGGGTGGCAAGTGTGGCCGCAGCGGTGCCAAGTTCGGCATCGTCGACAACCTGCCACACGAGTCCCCAGCTTTCTGCTTTTTCCGCGCTTAGTTTGTCGCCGGTCATCGCGAGGCCGAGGGCGCGGGCCATACCTACGCGCTGTGGCAGAAACCACGTGCCTCCTGAATCCGGCACCAGACCGATTTTCACGAAGGCTTGAATGAAACTGGCCGAGCGAGCGGCAAGAACCAGGTCGCATGCCAATGCCAGATTTGCGCCAGCGCCCGCCGCGGTGCCGTTCACTGCGGCGATGACCGGCAGCGGTAGCGCCTGCAGCCGGCGGATCAGGGGATTGAAATACCTGTCGATCAGCTCGCCAAGATCGGTCATTGCGCCAGGTGTAAAGTCCAGGTCCGCAAGGTCCTGGCCCGCACAAAAGCCACGGCCGGAGCCGGTCAGCACAAGGGCGCGAGCGCCCGCAGCGACGACTTCGTCGAGGGCGGAACTCAGTTCCTCGTGCATAGCTCGCGTGAAGCTGTTGAGCTTGTCCGGCCGGTTTAGCGTCACAGTGGCAACGCGGCTCGAAGCGTCGAAGTCGACGCGTATCGCTTCATATGGCATCAGGTGTCTCCTCCATAGCCGGGTGATGGCTTTCGCGCGGAACGTTTCGCGCCGGGTCAGACTCGCTCGATGGCGAGCGCAATTCCTTGCCCCACACCAATGCACATCGTGCACAGCGCGAAGCGGCCGTTAGTGCGTTCAAGCTGATAGAGCGCGGTGGTGATGAGTCGCGCGCCCGACGCGCCGAGTGGGTGGCCAAGCGCGATGGCGCCGCCGTTTGGATTGACGCGCGGATCGTCGTCGCGCAAGCCGAGCGTGCGCAATACGGCTAAGCCCTGCGACGCGAATGCTTCGTTAAGCTCGATCACGTCGAATTGCTCGAGCGACATTCCCAATTGTTTAAGCAGCTTTTGTGTGGCTGGCGCTGGCCCGATTCCCATGATGCGCGGCTCAACCCCGGCGGTTGCCATGCCAATGACGCGTGCGCGGCGACGTAGTCCGAACTGATCGGCGGCGGCCTGGTTCGCAAGCAACAGCGCACAGGCTCCGTCGTTGACGCCCGAGGCGTTGCCGGCAGTGACGCTGCCGTCCGCGCGCACTACACCCTTGAGTTTGCCGAGGGCTTCAAGCGAGGTCTCGCGCGGATGTTCGTCCAGTACAACATGGATCGGATCGCCTTTTTTCTGGGCGATTTCGACGGCGACAATTTCTTGCGCCAGTGTGCCGTTGCGTTGCGCGAGGGCTGCCTTCTGCTGGCTGCGCAGCGCGAATGCGTCCTGATCAGCGCGGCTCACACCGAACTCGACCGCGACGTTCTCTGCTGTCTCGGGCATCGAATCGACGCCGTACTCACGCTTCATCAACGTATTGACGAAGCGCCAGCCGATCGTTGTGTCGTAGATATCGGCTTGCCGGGAGAACGCACTTGCCGCTTTACCCATGACAAACGGTGCGCGCGTCATGCTTTCGACGCCGCCTGCGATCATCAGGCGAGCCTCCCCCGCCTTGATCGCGCGCGCAGCGGTACCGACCGCATCCATGCCCGAACCGCACAGGCGATTGATTGTTGCGCCGGGTGCGTCCGTCGGCAAGCCGGCAAGCAGGGCCGACATGCGGGCAACGTTCCGATTGTCTTCACCCGCCTGATTCGCGCAGCCGTAGATCACGTCGTCAAGCGCGCGCCAGTCTACGCCCGGGTTGCGGTCGATCAATGCCTTGATCGGTATGGCACCAAGATCGTCCGCGCGAACATCCTTTAGCGCGCCGCCGTAGCGGCCGAACGGGGTGCGAATCGAGTCGCAGATGAATGCGTCTGTCATGTCGGATTCCTGCAGATGGAGAGGCAGGCCGGAAGGCTGGTCTGATGTCTCATGTTAGTGGGGGCGGCTCGAGGTTTCCATTCGGCCAAACGGCCTAAGACGAATCGCCCCTTTCTTGCCTATATCGTTCAGCTGACTGCAACCGGAGCCGCTTTGGGTTCAACATGAACGCGACTCTGGACGACGCGGAAACGGTTCGCCACGAAAGCTGCATCTGCTAGCGCGGCATTCGCAGCCGGATTTGCGCCGGTGCCGTGGAAGTCAGAGAACGCGGCTGATTGATTGACGAAGACGCCAGCAGTCAGATTGATTGACAGCGCGACGCCGCCGCGAATCGACGCTTCGTGCGCGGCTTCAATGATCGTCTCGTCTTCGCTGTAGACCGAGAACGTCAACGCTCCGTGTTCTGCAGCGATGGTGCCGGCCAGTTCGAGGGATTGCTCAGTGGAGTCCGTTGCGATGACGAACGAGATCGGACCGAACCATTCTTTGGTGAACTGCGCGGCATCAGTGGCAGCATCCAATTGCAGAACGAGCGGCGTGCGCACGCGTGCGCCCGAGAACGCCGGATGCTCTAGCGACTGACTTTCGACCAGCACACGGCCAAGCTTGCCCGCTTCGTCAATGCGTTGCACGACGGCGTCGTTCTGGATCGCACCAAGTAACTCAACAGCGCGGGCCGGGTCGGAAACGAGTTTTTTTGCGGCGTCGGCGAGCGCCTGCGCGACGGCATCGAAGCTCAGAATGCCGTCACTGGTGCGAATGCCGTCACGCGGCACATAGATGTTTTGGGGCGCTGTACACATCTGGCCGGAATACAGGGCCAGCGAGAAAGCAATGTTTCGCGCGACGGCCTTAATGTCGGCGGCGGAGTCGATCACGATCTGGTTGACGCCGGCCTTCTCCGTGTACACCCGCGCCTGGTGCGCGTGGCGTTCGAGCCAGGTGCCGTTTTGCGTGCTGCCGGTGAAGTCGATCAGCTTGATTTCGGGGCGCAGGGCGAGGTCTTGTACCAGCGCTCCGTCGTTCGGATTTGTGGCGAGCAGCGTCACGACATTGGGATCGAAACCGGCTTCGCGCAGGACGTCGCGCGCGATGCGTACGGTAATGGCGAGAGGCAGAATTGCGCCCGGATGGGGTTTGACGATGACCGTATTGCCCGTAGCCAGATCTGCGAACAGGCCGGGGTAGCCATTCCAGGTCGGAAAGGTGCAGCAACCAAGGACGAGTCCGGTGCCGCGCGGCACGACGGTATAGCGTTTGTGCATCGCAAGTGGAGGGTTCTTGCCTTGCGGTTTTTCCCAATGAGCGTCAGCGGGAATGCGGCGCAACTGGTCCCATGCGTAGACAACGGCCTCGAGGGCGCGATCCTGGGCGTGCGGGCCGCCCGCCTGAAAGGCCATCATGAAAGCCTGGCCGGTGGTGTGCATCACGCTATAGCCGATCTCGAAACTCGCGCGATTGATTCGGGCGAGGATTTCCAGGCTCACGCCGACCCATGCCTTGGGGCCGGCTGCGCGCCAACTGACCTGAGCGCGGGCCGCGGCGTCTAACAATGCCTCCGGATCGGCTTTGGGGTAACGGATGCCAAGTGGGAATCCGAACGGCGAAGTCTCCGCGCCGACGGTCTCGCCTGTGGAGGGTTGATCGAGCTGGAAGGTGTTGTTCAGGTGCGCTTTGAATGCTGCCTCGCCGTCGGCGTTGGCGGTTTCCCCGTACACTTTCGGACTGGGCATTTCAGCGAAAGGGCTCCAGTAGCCGCGCGTTTCGATCGCGGCGAGCGCCTTTTGCAGGGTGTCTTCGTGCTGGGAAAATAGCGGATGTGTCATGGCGAAAGGGATGCTGAGCGTTAGGGGAAACCTTGTCGAATAATTGACCGACCGGTTGGTTGGTGAATGTTAGCATTATTAAGACGGCGGCGCGAAGCGTTTTCGCGCGACAAATTTTTCATACCAAGGAGGCTGCATGGCTTACGAGAATCTTCTGGTCGAGACCCGTGGACGGGTTGGGCTGATCACGTTGAATCGCCCGAAGGCGCTGAACGCATTGAACGACGCGTTGATGGACGAGTTGGGCGAAGCGCTACGGGGCTTTGATGGGGACGATGCCATCGGGGCAATCGTCGTCACCGGCAGCGAGAAGGCGTTTGCTGCGGGCGCGGACATTGGGATGATGGCCACGTACACCTATATGGACGTGTACAAAGGCGATTACATCACCCGGAATTGGGAGGCGATACGCTCGATCCGCAAGCCGATCATTGCAGCCGTGGCTGGTTTCGCGCTGGGCGGCGGTTGCGAGTTGGCGATGATGTGCGACATCATTTTCGCCGCCGACACGGCGAAATTCGGTCAGCCGGAGATCAAGCTGGGTGTCATGCCCGGCGCCGGAGGTACGCAACGGCTGCCGCGCGCGGTCTCGAAGGCGAAAGCCATGGACATGTGTCTCACCGCGCGTTTCATGGATGCTGCTGAGGCCGAGCGGGCAGGCTTGGTGTCCCGGGTGATTCCAGCAGCCTCGTTGCTCGATGAGGCGGTTGCCGCAGCGGCGACTATCGCAGAGTTTCCGATGCCTGCGGTGATGATGGTGAAGGAGTCCGTGAACAGGGCGTATGAGACGACGCTGGCGGAGGGGGTGAATTTCGAACGCCGCCTGTTCCACTCGCTATTCGCCACTGAGGACCAGAAAGAGGGGATGGCGGCTTTTGTCGAGAAGCGTAAACCGGTGTTCAAGCACCGCTAAACGGCCGCATCAAAATAACGCTTGCAAGGCATGGAATGGCTCGCTAGAATCTCGGTCTTTCGCGCTTCGGCAACGAGGTGCGGGAGGCGGGAGAGCCAGCAATGGCAGGGGTTTGAGCGGGTCGGGCGGGTTCAGGAAGTTAAAAAAACCTGTTGACGACGTAGCGAAAGTTCTTCATAATCTCGTTTCTCTGCTGCTGATGCAGCGACGCAGAACGAAGCGGTGCCGGGTAGGTGAAGTGGGCGCGGTTTTGGTAGTGAATGCGAATACGATCTTTAAAAATTAACAGCCGATAAGTGTGGGCGCTTGATGCGAGACGCGTGCGGTGAACTCTTCGGGGTTTGCTGCAAAAGCGAAAGTATCAAGTCTCACACAGTATTAGAGGAAGGTTTG
>NZ_JBAURZ010000100.1:0-24924 GCF_049581445.1 Paraburkholderia sp.
CCGCTGCGGCCTCGCGGCGCCCGACCCAAAGGGCCCGCACCAAGCCTTGCGCAGGTACGACCTGGACCGCCTGAGCGGCACACCTCTCATTTGCCTGGTGAGACGCGCGAATTCGCGCACATCGCCGCAGCGCGATCGTTCAATCGCAGTTCGGCGTTGCTCGCGCTTTCGGTCCTCGCCGATAGTGCGATGGAGCACTACCGCGGTTCGTTCGACAATCCCGCAATGTTTACTCCGCTCGTCTCGGCGACCCTGTCACTGCTTGCGGGCATTCACGGCGGCGGCGACAGACGCTCGCAACGACACGTGGCTCGCCATGCCATCTATCTAGGCGCAGCGCTCGCCGGCATCAGCGGCACCGGTTTTCATTTCTACAACATCACTAAACGCCCAGGTGGCTGGAGCTGGAACAACCTGTTCCACGCGGCACCGATCGGCGCGCCCATGGCCCTGCTGCTTTCTGGCGCGCTGGGCGCCGTGGCGGAACGGTTGCGCGAGGAACCGGAAGTCGAACCTCAACTGTTCGGCATGCCTGCAGGACGCGCACTCGGGCTTCTGGCGGCGGCCGGCCTTGCCGGCACGATCGGGGAAGTCGGCCTGCTGCATTTTCGTGGTGCGTTCCAGCATCGCGCCATGTATGCGCCCGTCACCGTGCCTCCCGTCGCGGCCTTGCTGCTCGCGCAAGCCGCACTTGGTGCGCCTCGCGAGCGGTGGTTTACACGCTTCTGGTTGCAAGTGACGGCGGCACTCGGTTTCGTCGGTGTCGGTTTTCATGCTCGTGGCATTGCGCGTCGCCGGGGCGGCTGGCGCAACTGGACCCAGAATCTTTTTGCCGGTCCCCCGTTACCTGCGCCGCCGAGCTTTTCGGCATTGGCGCTCGCGGGTCTCGCGGCGCTTCGTTTACGGGGGACTGAAACATGAGCCGAAGCCGAAACACCCGCTACCCTGACTACGACGTTCTGAACAAACGCGGGACGCCGTCCTGGGACGAGCCGACCCGCACCGTGATCGCTGAGCGCCTCGCCACGCCGCGAGAACCGCGCTTCTGCAACGCGGTGCAATGGATTGCGCTCACCCACCTGTGCCGCTGTATCGTGCCGCAAGCAGATGCCGAGCCGATCGTGCCACTCGCAGCACTGGTCGACGCGAAACTCACGAATAACACCGGCGATGGCTACCGCGACACGCGTCTGCCGCCGTTGCGCGATGCCTGGCGAATCGGACTTGCCGCGCTTGACGCGGAGAGCCGCACGCAGTTCGGCCTGCCGTTCGCCAGCGTAGAGGCGCAGCAACAACATGCGCTGCTGGACCAGATGCAACGCGGCGACATGCACAACGATGCGTGGCAAGGCATGCCTTCGAAGCTCTTCTTCGAGAAGCGCGTGCTGCACGACGTATGCAGTGCTTACTACTCGCACCCTCACGCATGGAGCGAAATCGGCTTTGGAGGCCCCGCCAATCCTCGCGGCTACGTACGACTGTATTTCGACCGGCGCGATCCCTGGGAGGCGGCGGAGGCACAACCTGGCAGCGAAGCCAAGGCCGCCAAGGAGAATCGCCGTGCCTGATGACGCCCAGCATGAACCTCGTGGCAAAGACGGCCGCGCGCCTGACGTGTTTCGCCTTGGCGCGTGGGTGCCGATGCGCGCGTACCCCAACGACGAGGAAGTTGACTTCGCGATTGTCGGCACTGGAGCGGGCGGCGGCACGCTCGCTTGCCGGCTTGCCGAACAGGGTTTTAAAGTGGTCGCCTTCGACGCCGGTGCGTGGTGGCGTCCGCTTGAAGAATTCGCCTCCGACGAAACCCATCAGTCCAAGCTGTTCTGGACCGACGAGCGTCTGTGCGACGGCGACAACCCGCTGCAACTTGGCACCAACAACAGCGGCAAGGCGGTGGGGGGCAGCACCGTGCATTTCGCAATGGTGTCGCTGCGTTTCCGTCCCGAATGGTTTAAGTCACGCAGTCTGCTCGGCTACGGTGCGGACTGGCCGCTCGACTGGCGCGAGATGTGGCGCTACTACGCGTACGTCGAGGACGCGCTGAAGATTGCCGGTCCGGTGAACTACCCGTGGGGTCCGCCACGACCCCGTTACCCGTACCGGGCGCATGAAATGAATGCATCGGCGCTAGTGCTCGCGCGCGGCGCCGAAGCGCTCGGTATCAAATGGACGTCGACGCCGCTCGCGACGCTCTCCGCGCCGCGCGGCCTCGCCCACCCATGCGTCTACCGGGGCTTTTGCGTCTCCGGCTGTGCGACCAACGCCAAGCAAAGCGTACTGGTGACATGGATTCCACGCGCATTGGAAGCCGGCGCCGAGGTGCGCGACCTCGCCATGGTGGGTCGGGTCGCGACTGATGCCAGAGGACGCGTCAACGGCGTCGAGTATCTGCGCGAAGGGCGCTGGCAGTTTCAACGGGCGAAGAACGTAGTGGTTGCCGGCTACGCAATCGAGACGCCACGGCTATTGCTGATGTCGGCGACAAGCCAGTTTCCCGATGGTCTCGCCAACAGTTCGGGCCTTGTCGGCAAGAACCTGATGGCGCAATCGAACCAGGCGGTCTACGGCACCCTGGAAGAGGACATCCGCTGGTATAAGGGGCCGCCCTCGCTTGCCATCACCGAGCACTGGAATTACACGGATACAGGTAAAGACTTCTTCGGCGGCTACTCGTACATGAGCCAAGGGCCCTTGCCCGGGGCCTGGGCTGCGGCGCAGAACAAGCGCGGCCTGTGGGGCGAGGCGCTCGCTAGCGAAATGCACAAATACAACCATCAGGCGGGCCTGAAGATCGTGGGCGAGATGCTGCCTCAGGAACGCAACCGCGTCACGCTCGCCGATGAGAAAGATCAGTATGGACTACCGATTGCACGTGTTACCTACTCGTGGTGTAACAACGATCAACGCCTCATTGCCCATTCCCTCGATTTCATGGAGCAGGCGCTCGCTGCGGCTGGTGGGCGCGAGATCTGGAGGGAGACTGATGACACCTGTCACCTGAACGGTACGGCACGCATGGGAGACAACCCGCGCACCAGCGTCGTCAATGCGGATTGCCGCAGCTGGGACATCCCCAATCTGTGGATTTGCGATGGCTCGGTGTTCCCGACTGTCGGTGGCGTCAATCCCTCGCTAACGATTCAGGCTGTTGCCTGCCGGACCGCCGACCGGATCGCCGCACTTGCCGCGCGTGGTGAACTTTGAGCGAGCAGCAGATCCTGCACGCACACAAGCCGTATCGCAGGGCTTTACGGAACAATCAGGAGGTCTTCATGTGGGGCAAATCGGGCAATCCTAAAGTCGTCGTCATCACGGGGGCAAGCGCGGGTGTTGGCCGTGCGACTGCCTTGGCCTTCGCCCGTCGCGGCGCACACGTCGCCCTGCTTGCCCGGGAACCCGAGGCGCTTGAAGAGGTCGCCGCGCAGGTGCGCCACTTCGGTATGCAAGCATTACCAGTCCCACTCGATGTCAGCGATGCAGATGCCGTGGATGCGGCGGCTGGGCGCGCGGAAGCCGAGCTTGGTCCAATCGACATATGGGTCAACAACGCCATGCTGACAGTATTCGCGCCGGTATCGAGCCTGACGCCGGAAGCGTTCGCGCGCGTAACCCAGGTCACCTATCTCGGCTGCGTTTGGAACCGCCAGGAGTAGCGCCAACATGACGATGCGCATTGAAGACTATGCGTTGCTTGGCGACGGGCAAAGCGCGGCGCTGGTTGACCGGACGGGTTCGATTGACTGGCTCTGCTGGCCAGCCTTCGACTCGGATACGTGTTTTGCGGCGTTGCTGGGTGGACCCGAAAATGGCTTCTGGCGAATCGCACCTGAAGCCCCCGTCCTGGCCAGTTCGCGCCACTATGCCGGCGACACCCTGATTCTGGAGACGACGCTCGAAACCGCGTCTGGCACCGTTGTCCTGACCGACTGGATGGCCTGGGAAGCAGAGCAACCGACGCTCATGCGCCGACTGCGCTGCGAGCGCGGCACACTGCGCATCGTCAGCGATCTGCAGGCCCGCTTCGACTACGGCAAGGCGATTTCGTGGTGCAGGTCAATCAGTCCGCGCGTGCGGATCATTTGCGGGCCACACACCCTTTGGCTAGATAGCACCGTGCCACTCACTTGCGGCGAAGGCGCCGCGCAGGCCGTGTTCGCGATGGCAGCCGGAGAACAGCATGACTTCACGCTGACGTGTTGCCGATCTGGTACGCAAGCGCCGCCGCGCCCCGAGGTCGAGCGCCTGCTGGCCGACACAACCCGCTTCTGGACCGACTGGTCCGCGCAGAGCACGGTTCGCGGGAAATATGCGGAACCGATCCAGCGTTCACTGATCACCCTGAAAGCGCTCGCCAGCACCGCCTCGGGCGGCATCGTGGCCGCGCCCACCAGTTCGCTGCCGGAGCGGATCGGCGATACGCGTAACTGGGACTACCGGTTCTGCTGGTTGCGTGACGCCAGTTTTACCTTGATTGCATTGCTCGGCGGCGGTTATCACGCGGAAGCCTGCCGCTGGCGTGACTGGCTGGTGCGAGCCATCGCTGGTCACCCGGCGCAAATGCAGATCCTGTACGCGCTCGATGGCTCGCGTCGCATCGACGAATGGGAATGTCCGTGGTTGTCTGGATACGAAAACTCCCGGCCAGTGCGTTTCGGGAACGCTGCGGTCAACCAGTCGCAACTTGATGTCTACGGCGAAGTCCTCAACGCGCTGTACACCTCCCGTTGCGCCGGCTTGCCGCCGGATGACGACGCATGGTCGCTCGAACTACGCCTCGTCGATCATCTGCAACAGATCTGGCGCGAGCCCGACGACAGCATCTGGGAAGTACGCAGCGGCGCGCAGCAATTCACCTTCTCGAAGGTGATGGCGTGGGTGGCCGTCGACCGTGCGCTGCGCACTGCGAAACAATTCGGCATGTGCGCCCCGACTGCGCGCTGGACGGCGCTCGCCGATGAAATCCGCAACGATGTGCTGGTCCGCGGCTTCGACCGTCACCTCAATACCTTCACCCAGAGCTACGGAAGTGTCCGCCTCGACGCCAGTTGCCTGCTGATTGCGGTGACGGGATTTTTGCCGATTGATGATCCTCGCGTCGATGGCACCGTAAAAGCGATCGAAGCAGGATTGATGGAAGACGGCCTGCTGATGCGCTACCGCGAAGATAACCTGGACGCGGGTCACTCCGGCGGCGAAGGCGCGTTTCTGGCCTGCAACTTCTGGCTGGCCCAGGTCAGGCAGATGCAAGGGCGTGCAGTAGAAGCTCGCGATCTGTTCGACAGGTTGATCGCGCTGCGCAACGATGTCGGCCTTCTTGCGGAGAAATACGACACGCGGTCCAAACGCCTGCTGGGCAATTTTCCGCAGACTTTCTCTCACGTGGCCCTCGTCAATGCGGGCTTGTGCATTGGCGAGGGCAACGACGTCGCAGCCGGGTGAGGCTTGATCCGCGCTTCTGCCACAGGGGCGCCTGGCGCCGGTTCGTCACTTATGAATCGCACCGCGTACGCTGCTCACATCGCGCGTAGTCACCGGCGGCGCGGCATTGCCCCACGTATTGCGAACGAAGGTCAGCACTGCCGCCATTTCCGCATCGGTGAGTTTTCCGGCGAACGAGGGCATTTTGCGCGGCATCGGCCCGTCCTCGGTGTTCGGGCTTTGACCGCCTTCGACTAGCAACCGCACGAGCGAGGTGCTCTGCGCAGCGATGACCGCCGGATTGCCGGCAAGCCGCGGGTATTTCTGCGCCACGCCATTGCCGTCCTGCTGATGGCAGCGCGCGCAATAGCTTTGGAAGATGCCCGCCCCTGGCCGCTCCACGTCGCCCGTTTTGAGTGCCTGCACGGTTTGCAGCGCCGCACGCGAATGCATGTCGTAGTGACCCGCAGGCTCGCGGACCGGCAAACTCTTCAGATAAGCCGCAATCGCCGCGAGATCGTCGTCGCTCAAGTATTGCGTGCTGTCCTCCACCACCTGAACCATGCTGCCAAAAGTGATAAGTCCCGCGCCATGGCCATGCTTCAGAAACGCGGCAATCTCGGGTGCAGTGATCCGCCCGAGGCCTGAACCGCGATCGGCGGTCAGATTAGGCGCGAACCAATGATCGTTGGTGCCGCCCGTCAGATAGAGATGCGCGTCGCCGTCGTAGCCGCGCTCCTCATAGGCCGGCCCGCGCGGCGTATGGCACGCGCCGCAGTGACCGAGTGATTGCACCAGATAGGCGCCCCGGTTCCACTGCGCATCGCGGGTCGGTTCAGGCTTGTAGCGACCGCTCGGCACGAATGCCCAATCCCAGAACATCAGTGCCCAGCGCTGGTTGAATGGAAACGGCAAATGCGTCTGCGGTGCCGGCACTCCCGTCGGTTTCACGCCATGCATGAAGTACGCGTATAGCGCGTGCAGGTCGTCATCGCTGATCTTCGCGAAAGACGGGAACGGCATTGCCGGATACAGCCGTTTGCCTCCGGGAGCGACACCTTCGCGCAATGTCCGCGCGAAATCGTCATAGCTGTAGCGGCCGATACCGTTGACCGGATCCGGGGTGATGTTCGACGAATAGATCGTACCGAACGGCGAACTCATACCGAGGCCGCCGGCAAACGGCACCGTGAGTTTTGGCGCGGCGCCCGCTGGTCCTGGCACAGGCGCGGCCGTATGGCAACCGGCGCAATCTGCGGCTTTCGCCAGATAAGCGCCGCGCGCGATCAGCGCGGCATTCGCGTCGGTTGTGTTGGTCGCATCGCCCGCGTTGGTCGCGGGCGACGGGGTATCCGCCTTTGCCGAACCTGCGTAGTCGGGTAGGAGCACTGTCATACTCAGACAGCCGAGCAGCGCAGCGGCGACGAAAATCCAGCGTGGGCGTCGCACGACGCACACTTGCCAGAGGTTTCGTGCGGCGCGGCTTTTCATGACCTGGTCCGCAGCAGATACGGCGTGAGGTACAGCGTCGAGAAGATGAACAGCCACACCACGTCGACAAAATGCCAGTACAGGCCGCCAATCGTCAGCGCGACGCAGCGCCGCTCGTCGAAATAGCCGAGTGCGGTCCACAGGAGCAGCAGCGCAAGCACGACAATGCCCACCGCCACGTGCGCCATATGAAAGCCCGTGATCGTGAAATACAGCGAGCTATAGAGTTGCGCCGTTAGCCCATACGGATGGTTATGCCACTCGCGTAACTGAATGCCGACGAAGACGATGCCCAGCACGACCGCCACAGCCATTGAAGCAACACCCCAACGCAACCGTCGGCGCCGCACGCAGCGCTCGCAGAACCAAACGAAGCCGCTGCTCGTCAGCAGAATGGCAGTGTTGAGGATTCCCAGGCCAAGCTTCGGCAGCCCCTCCGGCGGCCAGTTTTGCCCTTCCTGGGCGGCGAGGTACAGGTACGAAAAGATCAGATAGCCGAATAGCGAGCCTTCGGTTGCGATCAACGCCAGGCATCCCCACCATCCGCCCGAGCGCTCGCCCGCGCTGCCGACGGGAAGGACAGGTTCGTGCTGCTGCAACGCGTCGCTCATATCATGCTCCCCTGTCGTTCACGGTTTGTGGTTCGCGCTGGATCAGGCGCCGTTCCGGCCATAGCCAGACGACAATCGACACCGCGCAGCCCAACAGCATCGCTGCCGTGAACCACACGGCGTGCAGCAGCAGCCCGGCGAACACCAAGGTCGCGAAGAGCCCAAGCCAGAACGGCGTATAGGAATCTTCAGGCATCTTCAGGATCACGTCGGGCTTGGCGTCAAGGGCCGTAGTGCCGAGCGCCTCACGGCCCTCGCCCAGCAAAAAACCTTCGTTGAGTTCCGAACGATCGGGCTTGCCGCCGCCCTCCTCTTCGTCCATTCCAAGGCGTCCTTCCCACAGTGGGTGGCGGCTGCCGATGCGTGGTATCACCGCAAAGTTGTACGGCGGAGGCGGCGACGCAACGGACCATTCCAGGGTCGGTGCATCCCACGGATTGTTGCCGGCGAGCGGCCCGCGTTTGAGGCTATACAGCAGATCGACGAGGAAGATCAGGACACCCAGCGCGAACACGAACGAACCGAGCGATGTCACGAGATTCACCGTGTTCCAGCCCATATCCGCCGGGTAGGTGTACATGCGCCGCGGCATGCCCAGCAAGCCGGCGATATGCATCGGGAAAAAAGTCACGTTGAAACCGACGAACATGACCCAGAAGCCGATCCGTCCCAGCCGCTCACTCATCATCCGGCCCGTGAACTTGGGAAACCAGAAGTAGACGCCGCCAATCACCGGAAATACGTTGATGCCAAGCAGAACGTAATGCAAATGAGCAACCACGAAGTACGTGTCGGTGAGTTGCCAGTCGAGCGGTACGGCCGCTGTCATCACGCCAGAGACCCCACCCACCACGAACAGGAATACGAAGCCCGCGAAAAACAGGAAAGGCACGCGAAACACTGGCCGCCCCGTCCAGATCGTGGCAATCCACGCGAACGTGGCAACCGCGCTCGGCACCGCAATCACAAAGCTGGCCGCGCCAAAGAACGACAACGCGAGCGCGGGAATACCGGTGGCGAACATATGATGAATCCAGACCACGAAGCCAATCGCCATGGTCGCCACCGTCGATATCGCCACCGGCCCGTAACCCACCAGCGGGCGGCGACAAAACACCGGTAGCGCGTCCGAAACGATGCCCATCGCCGGCAAAACGACCGCATACACCCAGGGATGAGCGAAGATCCAGAAAAGGTGTTGCCACAGGAGCGGCCGGCCACCGTTAAGCGTGTCGAAGAAGTGTGTGCCCACGCGGCGGTCGAGCCACAACAGGAAGAAGGCAAGGCTCGCCGAAGGCACGGCCAGCAGATTGCCGCACGAGGCGGTCAGCGTGCCCCACGCGAGCACGGGCACCCGGTCGAGCGACATCCCGGGCGCCCGCATCCGCAGTAAGGTGACGACGAAATTGATCGAGCCGACCGTCGTCGATATGCCGAGCAGCACCATGCCGAGCGCGTAGACGTCGATATTGGGCCCGGTGTCATACTCGAGACCCGACAACGGCGCGTAGTTGAACCAGCCCGCATCCGGCGCTTCGCCCAGCGGAAAACTTGCGTAGAGGAACAGGCCAGCGAACACAAACACCCAATATGACAGCGCATTCAGGCGCGGAAAGGCCATGTCTCGCGCCCCGAGGATCAGTGGCCACAGGTAATTTGAAAAGCCCGACAGCACCGGCAGCGCGTACAGGAAAATCATCGTTACGCCGTGCATTGTGAACAACTGGTTGTATTGCTCAGGTGTGAGCAGTGTTGCATTGGGGCGGGCAAGCTGTACCCGCATGATCAACGCCTCGACCCCGCCTGCCAGCAGGAAAAGAAACGCCGTCACCAGGTAACGCAGACCAATGGTCTTGTGATCGACTGTCGAAAACCAGCCCCGCCAGCCTGGGCGAGCCTCCCAGATCTGCCGCAGACGCTCCGCTTCCTCGCTTCCTGGGACGATGCGCCCGACCTTGAGCGGTCGCGAAAGGCGCAGAGTGCCCGGTTGCGCAGGTGCGTCTGGCTCTGCGGTATGGCCCGCAGGTTGGATCTGGGGTCCTGATGGGGTCGTCGTGTTGGACATCGATGGATGCTCCGCTCAATGCAGGGTGGCCAGGTACGCCGACAACGCAGTGGCATCGGCGACGGAGAGCGCGACATCCGGCATCAGCGACTCCGGCTTGATCTGCTGCGCGTGTTCGATCCAGTCGAGTTGATGGGCCGGCGTATTGGTCAACGTGCCTGCCGCGATCAGGCGACGCGTCGCCAGATGCGTAAGGTCCGGCGCCTGCACGCCCTGGGCATCCGTGCCGCGGATTGCATGGCAGCCGGCGCATCGCTCGTCGAACACTCGCTTGCCGACGGCGGCCTGGGTACCGGCCACCAGTTGTGCTGGCTGCACCTGCGCCTGGGCCGCGCGCCACGCGGCGAAATCGGCCCGGCTCTGCGCTACAACTTCGAATGCCATATGCGCATGCTGCGCGCCGCAAAATTGCGAGCACTGGCCACGATAGACACCGGGCTGGTCCGCCTCGATCCACTGCTCGTTGATCTGGCCGGGAATGGTCTGGGTCTTGCCCGCGAGTTGCGGCACCCAGAACGCGTGAACCACGTCGGCGCTTTGCAGTGCAACCTTTACCGGCTCACCCACCGGAATATGAATTTCGTTCGCGGTGACGAAGTTCTGCGTGGGATCGGCCGCGTCCTGATAGGCCACCTTCCACCACCAGTCGTACGCGGTGACCGTAACGGTGAGCGCGGGAAGCTCCGGCGGCGCGGCGACGCTACTGAGCGTAACAAGCATGTAGATGAGCGTTGCCAGCAATACGACCGACGAGATGCCCGTGCCGACATAGATCCATGCAAGGCCGCCGCCATCAGGATGCAATGCCGCCGGGTCGGCGCGCGGTCTTTTACGGGCAATAGCCACGACCAGCAGTAACGCCACGATGGTCGATACGGCGACCGCCAATGCCGTCATTATCCAGCCGAGCCTCATGGTGGGCAGCGCAGCGGGACCAGCGGCATGCAGGAAGTAGTTAAGCGGAGCTTCTTCGGGCCCTCGCTGCTGGGCGCGGGTAGCGACGGATACTATCGAGCAGCCAGCACCGCACAACACCGCGACGCCACTTCGCGTGGCGGCTCGGCGGCGCTTCCCCCTCGCTTCTTGCCAGCGTGTGCGCATCAGCCCGATCTCCCATACCAGGACCGGCACGTTCATGAACGGCCGGGAACCCACAAACCATCATTGCCGTTTAGCAATAAACGGGCCGCAGCGCGTCTGCGGTATTTGAGTGGCATGACAAGCCCGCCTGGCAGATTCGACATCCGCCGGAGCACGAATTTGCGCCCTTTACGGCGTGGCTGTCAGGTCAAGGCTTCGCCTCGGCGCCCGACACTTCAACAACGATCTTGCCGCGCACGTGGCCCTTGTCGAGTCTGGCGAGCGCATCTCCCATTGCATCGAAGGGATAGGGTTCCGCGACTTCCACGCGAACTTCGTCGGCGTCGATCAGTGAGGCAATTCTCGCCAGTTGCGCACCGTCGGGCCGCGCGGTATAGCGCATAGCGTGTGCGCCATGCCTGGCCGCCTCGGTCTGTGACGGTTCGCTGAGTGTCGAGACCAATCTGCCACCGGCCGCGACGACTGCCCACGACCGGCTTTGCGTCTCGCCGCCAACCAGATCAAAGACGAGGTCCATATCGGATGCGACCTCTTCGAATCGCTCCGTGCGATAGTTGATTACGTGGTCGGCGCCCAGCGATCGAACAAATTCGACGCCGTTGCCAGACGCGGTAACGAAAACCTCTGCACCCTGATGCCTGGCAAACTGCACGGCAAGGTGGCCGACACCCCCCGCCCCCGCATGAATGAGAACGCGCTGCCCGGCGTCCAGGCCGCCATGATCGAACAGCCCTTGCCATGCGGTCAGAGCCGCCAGGGGTACGGCGCCTGCCGTTATTGCATTCACCTTGGTGGGGCTGCGGGCGAGCGCACTCGCATCGACGATGACAAATTCCGCGTAAGCGCCCTGCCCCTGTCCGACGAACCCGTACACTTCGTCGCCCCGCTTCCATTCCTCTACCTCGCTGCCGACACGCTCAACCACGCCGGCAAAGTCTCGACCTAGCGTGTAAGGCAGCATGTCTTCGGTAATCAACGGATATTTTCCCTCACGTGTTTTGATGTCCACGGGGTTGGCGCTTGCCGTTCGCACGCGTACGAGCACTTCTCCCGCTTCGGGTTCAGGGATCTCTATGCTTTCTGACTTAAAGACTTCGGGCCCGCCGAAGCGGTGAATGCGATAAGCGAGCATGGTGCTCATGGCTACCTCCGCGAAACATGTTGTGCCGGGGTCGCCGGGCCAATTTGTGGACGCGCCGCCCTGACACCCCGTTGGCGAACCTGTGCAAACGACGTTCCCGGTTGTCCTGGACAACCAGGCGCCCCGGGCGTCCATGCCTTCACCTCGCACTCGCCATTGTCTAAGGCGTGGACGACTGAAGCGCTGCATCGCTGAAAGGGCTATAGAAGATTGGAGACACGGGCACGGGCGTTGCGCAACTGGCAGTACACCAGTTGTGACGCATGGGGAAGAACATGCTACAGGTACTTGTTGGACTCTTCGCATCGTACCGTGACGGCGACGAGGCACTTCAGGCATTGGAAGCGATGGGGCTGACTCAAGGGGCCGGGCATCTTTACCAGGAAAGTAAGCGGGACCCGGCCGTGCAGTTACGTTCCGAGGCGATGCAACCGGACCTGCATTCAGAAGAGCGCGCGGAGTGCGTCGCACACGGCCAATATCTGGATGTTTCAGGCGCGGCAAACCGTTTCAACGCAGACGCAGACTTCGTCGCGCCCGATGCCGAAGCAGCAGGCCGCCCAGCATGTAATGACCTGCCCACGCGCACGCTTCTGGTTATTGAAGACATCGGCAGTCTGCGACCCGCAACTGCTTGCCGCGTGCTATGCGACTACGGCGCGGTCGCAGTAAAGGACCCTTCCGGGCACTGGCGCTTCTCGCCCCACCGCAACAGCTTACGTTCTCAGGACTGAGGGGTTAGAGGACGGCACGCGTTACCCGGGCACCGCGATTGAAATGCTCAATGGCGGCGGTGCTCAGGTCAGCAGGTCGAGCGCGACCCACGGCTTTCATCTGGAAGGCTTGTTTCGCGGCGTCTTTTCGTCGTGAAAGGTCTCCGCGGACTTGTCCTGTTGGTCGTCTGGGTCGCCGTCACGATGGCTATCGGCTGCTCCTGACTCGTCCCCGGAACCGATTTTCGTCGTGCCCCCCGTAGACGGCGGGTCGCTCGCCGGAAAAGTGTCTTCGACCGTGTGGTCCAGGTCAGCTTCGGATTTCTCGTCCGGCGTGCGTTGCTCAACGGGTTTAATGGCCATTTTTAATCTCCTGGCGGTTGCGTGTATGAGAAGACTCAGCAACCGTCATTCCCAACGCGGGCGGCATGCTCGTTGCTGATAAGCCAGGTGAACATGGATTGCGCCCTACGGGTCCCGTGAGGAGGGTTTTATGCCAAATGCCATTCGCCTTCCGGAATCCAGACGGGCCGTGCCTAAGAAAGGCGTCCTCAGGGAAGCTTCGGAAATAGCGCAGCGCTTCGCGACCAACCGTTGCACCATGATGGGTGCCAGCATCGCGTTCTATTCAGCTTTTTCCCTTGCGCCCACATTACTCATCGTGCTCGCCGTAGCCGGCTGGTTCTTCGGAAAGGATGCCGCTCGCGGCGAGCTATTTGCGCAACTGCAAGGCATCCTTGGGCGTGACGCGGCTGCTGCCATGCAGGACATTGTGGGACATGCGCACTACGCGAGTGGCAGCGGCGTAGCCGCTATCGCGTCTGTTGCGTTGCTCGTTGTGGGAGCCTCGGCGACATTTACCTCGCTCAATACCGCACTCGACGTGGTGTTCGAAGCCGAATCAAAGTCCGGCATCGCGGGCCTCACGCTATTGCTTCGCGCCCGATTGATGTCATTCGGCCTGGTAATGGGGCTCGGGTTTCTTATGGTGGTGTCGCTCGTGCTGGACGCCGCAATTCAGTTTGCCGGACACAGGATGTTTGGCGACACGCCGGTCATTGCCTTTGCGCTGGTACTTCAGTCTGTCGTTGCGCTCGTCATCCTGACTGCCGGGTTCGCAGCACTTATAAAGTGGCTCCCGGATGCCCCGGTCAGGTTCCGGCACGCATTGGCCGGCGCTCTCGTTGCCGCGATTCTTTTCACTGCGGGTCGCCATCTATTCAGCTTTTATCTGTCGCACGCAGGAACCGCAAACGCATTCGGCGCCGCCGGTTCTCTCGCCGTCCTGATGATGTGGCTGTATTTCTCCGCGCTCGTATTCCTCCTCGGCGCGGAAACGGCTGCAGCAATCCGACGACGCGGGGAGGCGGCTGCTTCTCCCAGGCCTCCCAAACAGGACGATGCCAATACCTCCTCCGCACTGAAGCGACAGCTGCTTTCGGCCGCCATGCAGTTGGACGCGCGCCGCGACGCACGGCCGCCAAAGCCGCTGCCAGTTTCGCACTACAACAGCGTCCTTTTCAGGTGGGAGCGGAGCGGGAGCAACCCCATTGACTTTGTCCCTTTTGTCTCGTAATGTAAAAATTTACTGCTTTGCAAACTCCCTCCAAGGGGCTGTTCGAGCAGCCATTTTTGCCATTTCAGCCTTCAAATCTCCTCATTCGTTGCCCCTTCATCACCTATAGGAAGCCATCGCGTGCCCGGTCAATCCGATGAGCTCGCCCGCCGGGGAGCCCGCGCTGCAAATTACGCGGCGGAGAATCGTGCGCTAGTGGATCTCGCGCGCCTTCAGGGTGGGCCCCGCCCCGACTTTTTGCAGGCCATTTCAGACACAGCCCTGGTCCTGTGTCGCGCAGGTAGCGCGGGCATCAGTCTCGCCGAGGGACCGCCCGAGAGCCGGGTGTTTCGATGGGTTGCAGTAGCCGGCCATTGCATCGGGTTGCGCGGCAGGATAACGGCGTGGGACGAATGCCCGTGCGGAGCAACCCTGGAATCAGGGACACCTCAACTCTTCGTCGAGCCACAGGTCCAATTCCCTACCCTCGCTCTTCCAGGGGTTGATTTACCTGAAGGGCTTGTCGTTCCAATCCTGGCTGATGGCTCGGCACTTGGGGCGATATGGATCATGTCGCACTCGAACGAGTGCAGATTCGACCAGGAAGACGTCAGATTGCTCACCAACCTGGCTGTCTTCGCGGGTTCCGCTTTTACAGAAGTCAATGCTCGGGACAGCAGTGAGGAAAGCGACCGCCGACATAACGAATTTATCGCCATGTTGGGGCATGAACTCAGAAACCCAATCGCACCCATCGATAGCGCCATCAGCGCAGCGAAACGTCTAAGCGGTGAGAACGAGCGGGTCGTCGACGTGCTGACTATCGCGCAACGGCAAATGCGGCAGCTTCGAACGCTGGTTGATGATCTGCTCGACGCTGCGCGCCTGAAGCATGGCAAGCTCGCCATTAGACACAGCGATACATCGCTCAATGACATTGCATTTGATGCTGTAACGGCGATTAAACATCACGTCGAGTCCCGCAGACATACGCTCAAAATTACCGGACTGGGCGAGCCCCTCCATGTGCACGCCGACCATGTCCGGCTCAGTCAGGTATTGGGTAATCTCCTTTCCAACGCAGCGAAATACACGCCTGTCGGCGGCATCATCGAACTGAACGTCGGTGTCGAGCCAGGTGGCCTTGGCGATGCGTCGCCGGGGATTGTCGTCATTGGCGTGCGAGACAACGGTATGGGAATTGATAGTGAGGTCCAGCAACACGTCTTTGAGTTATTTGCCCAGTCGGCCCGTGGCAATGCACGCTCGGAGGGAGGCCTCGGAATTGGACTCGCGGTGGCAAAGAGAATGGTGGAGCTTCACGGTGGAACAATTTCGCTCAGCAGTGAAGGCCCGGGCTGCGGGACGGTGGTTACACTCAGGCTGCCGATACTTCGGCCTTCAGTGAACCTGGACACCACGCGACCTCCTGAGCCCGTCGAGACTGTGCAACGGTCTCGTCTTCTTCTCGTTGACGACAACCGGGACGCGCTTCAGGCGTTAAGCCTCCTGCTCGAAATTGAAGGGCACGAAGTGACCACTGCGGGGAGCGGGCGCGAGGCCGTTCGTTTGATTTCAGAAAGGCAACCTCAAGTCGCAATCATTGACGTGGGAATGCCCGAGATGGACGGGTTTGAGGTAGCGCGAACGGTTCGTCAAGACCCGTCACTAGCCGACATTCTGCTTGTGGCTCTTACCGGCTACGCATCCGAGTCGGACAAGTCAAGAGCGCTAGCTGCCGGCTTCGATTATCACCTCACCAAGCCACTCTCACTGGAAAAGCTGCAGTACATTCTGTCCCATCGAGCGGGCGGAAAGCTGAGCGGTATTGTCTAGGTTGATAGGCGGGGCTCGTTGCACCTCAGCGCTACGGCTCGGGCTTTTTTTTTGGAGGTCGCCCACCTGAGCTCGCCCGACTGCGGTTCCTTTTGGCGGCAAGCCGGATAGCCCACGCCGGCCCATCGGTGCCAACGCGAAAATCGGCCTCACCCGCTACGGAATTACCCTGAATGCTGTAAGGCGCGCACAGGCATACCTGGCAAATTCGTGCTTCCACTGATCGGATGTGTGGCAGGACACGGTGTCGAAGCAGAAATGCGAGGATTCTTGAGGGTACGCCGCCCTCAATTCGACCAAATAGATCGTTGACTGCACCGCGCACGTCTCGATTAGCTGATGCAAGGGGTGTGCTAGTGAGTGCCGTCCTCCACAGCGGAGCTTGCCGCGCTGCGTGCGAGCGATTCCGGACAAGCCTGCACATTGGTGCTGCGAACGGACGGCCGCAGCCTATCAACTCATCGGAGCATCTCAACCATGAGCTCAATCCTGATTGCGAAGTTTTGGCCAGTCATTGTTGGCCTTGGTGGAATCTCCAGTGCAGTATTGTTCGGATGGGCGAGGACGAAGCCGTCGAGGAACAGAAAGGCCAGAAGCACGTAGCGAGATTGCTCAATAGGAAGTTCGCCGCTACATGGAATGGCGAGTCCCCACTGCTACGGGGGCGCCCATCGCGCCCCCTCCACTGCCGATCCACTACGAACCGGTCAATACCATCACAGCGACTGCGCCTGCAATTGGGTCGTGGTTTGCCATTGCAATATTGGATAGGTGCCGCCGGTGGGAATGATCCACGTTCCATTCGGGCCAAAATTCCATGTTGGACCAAAGCTCGCTGGCGTACTCATCTGCGCGGTGCTAAGCCCGTTCGCGGCCGGTACTGCCGTGCCGCTCGCCACCCCTGTCGTGAGCGTCGTTGTCTGGGTGTTCCAGAACACGTTGTTCGCGATCGTGCCGGTGTTGGACGCAGCGAGGCCACCAAACGCGAAGGTGCCGGGTGGCAGTAGCGACGCCAGCGCCGGCAGTGTCATGGACGCCGCGTCAAACGATTCCTCGATCGTCCCCGCGTTCTGATTGACCAGACCGCCTGCGCCGATTGCGCTGGTGTCTGTGGAATTGTCCACGGCACCCGTCGCATACGACTGGTTAATCACACCGGTTGCGCTATTGACCCCCACAAGTCCGCCTGCGCTGCTATGGATGTCGCCGCTTACGCTACCCGTCGCGTAAGACTGCACGATCACGCCATTGTTGACGCCAACGAGGCCGCCCTCTCGACCAAACCCCTGAACCGTCATGCTACTTGAGGAGCGCTCGATGGTCCCGTCGTTCTGACCGACCAGACCGCCGGAGAGACCGCCATAGGGATCCGCCCCTATCGTTCCGCCAGCACTGTATGAATAGGTGATAAGGCCAAAGTTATCACCCGCGATCACACCGATCGGCGCAGTGATCGCCTCTTCGACCACGGGAGCATTGCTATTGACCACCCCCAGATTACGCACGACGCCAGTTGTGCCGATCACAGAGAACAGGCCAACCCCGTTGGTGGGCGCATAGTTGGGGTCGGCCAGATTCAGGTCGCTAATCGTGTGCCCCATTCCGTCGAACTGACCTGTGAATGGCAAGTTGTTCGAGGCGCCGATTGACTCGAAGATTACGCTGGGATCGGCGACGATATCCGTCCCAAGCGCATAGTTACCCGCAAGATTCAGCGTGACGTTATTCAGATCCGCGAGGGAGTTCACCAGTTCAAGCGCCGTGACCTGCGTGAGAAGACCGCTAAACGGCGCCGCGCTCCACGCGCTGTTGCTCTTGATGGTGCCAGGCGTGTACGTGCCGTTCATGTCGTAGAGCGCCGATACAATGCCGGTACTCGCCGACCAGTCGATGGTCCCGTTGTTCGCGACGCTGCCGCCATTGTCGATAGCAGTCGCGTCTGCGCGCAGCGTCAGGTCTCCCGCGCCACGGTTAACGATCTTGGTGGCGGCCGCGAGCGTGATGGAGTGAAACGCATTGAGCGAGAGCGAGGCAGCACCGTTCCACGAGATGTCACCCCGCACATCGATATTGCCTGTGGTGCCATTCGCACCGGTCGTATTCACGCTCACAGACGTGCCATGTGACAGGTGACGTCCGAGCGTATCCGCAGTCGTTCCACTGATCGTGAATACCGGTGCCGTGAGATTCCATTGCGCGGCATCGATCTTCGCGCCATCGACATTCAGTGTGCTGCCGCTGGTATCCACCGTGCCGCCGCTGCCGTCGGCGTTGGTTGCTTTGATCTTCGCGTCCTGTGCATTCACAGTTCCGCCATCTGCAACCAGCCAGACATGACCTTCTCGCGTGGCGGTGCCAGTCGCGCGTAGCACGCTGTGCCTGCCGGCGAGCGCGTAGACATTGCCGTCGGTGCTCTGCAGACTGATCTGCGCCGCGCGGATCGTACCCGCATTGAGCGTCTGACCGCCGCTTCCGGCTTGCACGAACACCTGCTGTCCGCTCGACGAATCCTGTAGCAACACGGTGGTACCGGTCGCCAGTTCGGCGGTGCCGTTCGGCGCCTTGATGATGCCGAGATTCGCGACGGCCTTATTCGCCACGAGAAATACGTCACCACCACTCGAACTGATCTTGCCGAGGTTGACCACCACGCCATTCGACGTACCGCTCAGCGTGAACGGCGTGCCTCCCATGAACGCGCTGTTATCGACATCGAGCGTTGAAGCGACGAAACGCCCACCAGTCGTCACGACGCCGCTCGGACCGACCAGCACGCCCTGCGGGTTGATCAGATACACACTGCCGGTGGCCGTCAGCTTGCCATTGAGCACGGACAGTTCATTGCCAGTCACGCGGTTCAGCGTCGCACCCGTGCCGTTGTCGAACGACACTGTACGCCCCGCCCCAATCGAAAAGCTGCTCCAGTCGATGATGCCGTTCGTGCTCGACTGCGCAATGGACAGATTCGCACCGCTGCGCGCGATGCTGCCTGAACCTGCGACGAAGTCTCCGTTCTGTGGCAGCGGCGGCGCCGCGTTCGCACACGGCAGCCATGCGGCCTCGGCGCACAGCAATGAGAAGACTAGCGAACATCGCCACTTCAAACGAAATGGTGGGGAAACAGGAGTATGGGAATGAACCGGAGAGGGAACACGGATGAACAGATTCGCCGTGTCACCTTGATGACAGCGCAGCATGTGAACCTCCGAAAGCAGGCCTCATGTGAGTCAGCCGTCGCGTGGGCGCGAAGTGTAATGAGGCAGACAAAGCATCCGTATTCGACGCGCTTTCAGAACCAGCCAATGTGCGGTTTACCACTCAATTTTTGCGCACTGCGACAACGAAGAAGCTGGCGTTACCCGTCCCCACGGATCACGGTTGGCGTTTGCCGCGGCCACCATCGGGTTTGCCCGCGGGCTTACGAGAACCCGCAGCTGGCTTGCTGGCGGGTTTGCTGCGTGGCTTTTGCACGCTGAATGGGCTACCGCTGGACAAGCTTGTGCCTTTACCCGCGGCCACATCGCGCTGCACCGCAGGCTTGTGTTTGTTTTCGCCACTTTGCGGGCGCGGTTTTTTGCTGAGCACCTGCATGGCGCCCGGCGCAGCTTGCGGCACTTTAGGCTTCTTGGGCTTTTTGGGTTTCTTGATGATCTGGCCCGTCGCGCTAGTTTGCGGCACGCGGTGTTCGGCTTCAAAACCCGGCTCTTCTTCACGGGGCAGCGTTTGCCGGATCAGCGCTTCAATCGCGGCCAGTTGCGGCGCTTCATCGGCACACACAAGGGACACCGCCACGCCACTGGCGCCCGCTCGGCCGGTACGGCCAATACGGTGCACATAGTCTTGCGCCACGATCGGCAGATCAACGTTGATCACCAGCGGCAGGTCGTCGATATCCAGTCCGCGTGCAGCCACATCGGTGGCTACCAGCATACCTACTTCGCCCGTCTTGAAGCGCTCCAGCGCACGCAGGCGCGCGGGTTGCGGTTTGTCGCCGTGGATGGTGTCGACCGCATAGCCCGCTTCATCCAGCATGGCCGCCAGGTAATCCACGCCAATGCGGGTTTTGACAAACACCAGCGCGTGCTCCCAGTGGTTCTCAGCCACAAGGTGCATGAAGAGATCAGGCTTGTTCTTTTTATCCACCGGCACCACCCACTGCTTGATCTTGCTGGCCGTGGCATTGGGCGGGCTGACGCTGATATTGACCGGGCTGCGCAGAATGCCCGCCGCCATGGCGCGGATATCATCGGTAAACGTGGCAGAGAACAGCAGGGTCTGGCGCTGAGCGGGCAACGCAGCAAAGACCGCGTTGAGTTCGCGCGCAAAGCCCAGATCCAGCATGCGGTCGGCTTCATCCAGCACCAGCGTTTGTATTTGATCAAACTGCACTGCGTTCTGGCGATTGAGATCTAGCAAACGGCCCGGCGTGGCAACGAGCACATCCACGCCTTTGCGCAATTTCATCATCTGCGGGTTGATACTCACCCCGCCGTAGGCGGCCAGAAATCGTAAGTCGAGGCCTTTGCCGTAGTCGATAAAGCTTTGCAGCACTTGTTCGGCCAGTTCACGCGTGGGCACGAGCACCAGAACACGCGCGCGGTTGCTGGACACCGCCGGGCCGTGTTGCACTAGCCGTTGCAACAGCGGCAGCGCAAAACCCGCCGTTTTGCCAGTGCCGGTCTGTGCCGCAGCCAGGACGTCCTTGCCACTGAGCACAGCAGGAATCGCCTTGGCCTGCACCGGCGTAGGTGTCTGGTAATTGAGATCCTGCACGTTACGCAGCAAGGGATCGATCAGGCCAAGCGAGGCAAAAGACATTGGCGTATTCCGGGCTAAAGCCGCAATTCTAGCGGTTACCGCCTGATTGCGCCGCGGAAAGTCGAGACGGCACGAATAGGAATGCTTATTTCGCAAGATCGTAGAACTGCTAGGCGACTGAACTATGCCGACCACTGTCACTCTTCATCTGCGCGCGCAGGACCTCCGCGCCATCAAACGCATCAGCAGATCGACGGCGACAAAAAACATCGCAGCGAGGCAATTCTATTCGCTGGACATATAAGCATTCCTACTCATTCATGAATTCTATCGCTTCATTTGTGTTATCGCGACACAGCCATTAAGCTTCTGCCGATCGACCTGCGACTTCATATCTGTAATGTCCAGATTCGTATCGCGAACATCGCAATCGGGGCTGGGGTGGCAATGGAGGAGTTAGACGCCTGGGCGTTTCTTGGCTACCGGGCCGGCGTGAAGAACATGAAGGCTCGATCGACCGCGGCATCGACCATGATCCGGTGGCTGGCGTGCAGTCTGTGCGCCATGGGTGAATCCTCCGCCGGTTATATGATGAGGTGGCCAAGCTGCCATAGCCCGAGTCCGGCAAGCAGCGCGGCTGAGCACAGGTTGACGGCGCGTTGCCAACGTCCGTCGAAACGGTCGCGCAACCAGCCCACCCCGGCAGACAGGATCAACCACCACAGCGCCGAGCCCACCAGTACGCCGACCACCATCACCCAGGGCGACGCCGACGGCGCGCGGCCTGCCAGCGCACCGAACACCGCCATGAACGACAGGATGGTCGTCGGGTTCGACATCGTCAGCACGAAGGTGCCGGCCACGTAGCGCAGTAGCGTGCTGCGCGGCGGGGGGCCACCCAAGCTGCGCATCACCGGCTTTGTGGCGATGCGCCAAGCCAGCCATAGCAGGAAGCCGCCGCCGAACAGGCCCAGCCACAGCTTCAGGCTCAGCAACCAGGCGACCAGTCCGGTGATGCCAAACGCGCCGATTGCGCCGTACACTGCGTCGGCGAATGCCGCCCCCAGTCCAGTGGCTAGCCCCGCAGGGCGGCCGTGGTCCAGCGTGCGCTGGATGGCCAGCAGTCCGATTTGCCCGACAGGCGCGGCGATCGACAGCCCAATCAATAGCGACTGGCCGAATAGCACGGGCACGGGTGAGGGCAAGATCGGATCCATATCGAGAATTATCCAACGCCATCGCACGGTTGCACAGAATGAAACATCAAGCGAAAATCAATTCAATCTTCGATTTTTCAGGTAAAAGCCCGTCGTGACCGAAGCACTCCAACTTGACGCCAAAGCCTGGGCGCTGCTCATGGCGCTGCAGGAGGATGGCCGCGCGCCGCTAAAGACCTTGGCCCTTGCCGCCGGCTTGTCGGTGCCTGCTACGGTGGAACGGCTCAAGCGCCTGAAAGACTCCGGCGTGGTGCGCTCTGTGGGCGCCGAACTGGATCCGGTCCAGGCCGGCTACCCCGTGCGCGCCATTGTCGGCATCACCGTGCAACAGCCCGGCAAGAATGCCTTTCTAGACAAGCTGCGCCGCGCGCCCGAGGTGCTGGAATGCCATCACGTGGCCGGCGCCGATTCCTACATCGTGACCGTGGTATCTCCCTCCCTCGAACAACTGGAGCGTTTTCTCGCCTCCATCAACGGCTATGGCGAGACGCGCACCTCAATCGTCTTCTCCACCCCCATTCAACGTCGCGGCCTGGTGGAGCCGGGCTCATCGCGCTGAGCCTCGACCGGCCCCCACAGCGTTGCCTTGCGTCATCGATCAGCGTGACGCGAAACATGCGGGGCCGCCATCAGGGTGCGCGCGACGCGAATGGTCAACCAGCGCTGTGGATCGGGTAGCCGAATTGCCGCGCAGTCGGCGGCAGATTGGACAGCCCCATGGCTGCACGTTACCAACGCCACCATCTGGTCGGCTTGCGAAGTGCGCCGCCTCCCGGTGGACGTCAACGGACCCGTTGCAGCCATTGAAGATTCCAGAAGGCAGACTGCTGTTTATCTACTTTGGGGACATCCGTCGAGGAGCGGCAGGCCGTACTGGCTGTTGCTCACACGTGGCGGGCCTTTACGCTCTTTTGCCTTTGCGTGAGACGGAGCGCTTGCTGGCACCCTTTGAGAAGCGATGACGATTGCCAAGGAGCTCGACCAGCCGTGTCTCGCATTCGGAAAACGAGTACCCGCGCCGCTGCGAGATCATGAACGTGAGGGGGCGCATGTGCCATGCGCGCCGTTGGAGTTCGACAAGTGTTCCATTCGCGAGATCCTCCGCAACCACATGATGCGGCATGTGCCCCCAGCATAAGCTTCCCCTGAGCAAATCGTGCTTCGCGCCGAGGTCATTCACCAGCCACTGGCGTTCGCCGGCGACCCCCTGTTGTGTCTCTTCCGCGTCGGGCTGATTGTCGGTTACGACGAGCTGGATGTGCCGGCCAAATTCCTCCCGCGGGATCGGCCCCGCGATTGCGGCCAGCGCATGCGATGGCGCGCAGACGGTCACCATTTGCGCTTCACATAAGTGCTGCCTTTCTATGGTGCCAGGGCTCAGCTCCGGCACGTCGGTGATCGTCACCGCCAATGCGCACGTGCCCTCGAGAACCAGACGCTCGCCGCCTTGCATGGTCGTCATGCGCAGATTGATTGCAACGGTTGGACAGTCCGACTGCAGGTTGCGCAGGCATTCAATCAGGTGCGTGCGCGGAAAATAGGTATCCACTGCGATCGAGACCTGGGGTACCCCGGCTTCAGCAATCGCAACCGCGCGCATCTTCATTTCGTCGGTGCGTGAGATCACCCCACGAGCATCAGGCAGGAGGCTGCGGCCCGCGGCCGTAAGCGTCGCTTTGCGAGCGTTGCGCTCGAACAGCACCACATCAAAGGCACTCTCGAGCGCGCTGATCGCGTGACTGATCGCTGACTGTGCCCGCCTCAGCTCCCGTGCAGCCCCGGAAAAGCTTCCCTGGTCACACACGGCAACGAAGGCCCTAAGTTGATTGATGGTGACGTTATCGAGCATACGTATCCAAAGAGTAGATGGCAGCTATAGATATTTAGTCAATTGGCTTCATGAATCAAGACCTCCAGAATCGTGTTTGTCGCTTTTGTTTCGGCACTCACAGTTAAAGGGTTCGGGTTCTATGTGCTCATGTGGTTCATGAATACAGTTCCCTGCTTCCGAACAACTCCAACGAAGGATGCATGACATGAACAGACTGAATGGAAAGACCGCCGTGATCACCGGTGGCGCTACCGGTATCGGCCGCGCCGCAGCAAAGCGCTTCATCGAGGAGGGCGCCTTCGTCTTCATCTTCGGCCGGAGGCAGGAAGCGCTCGACGCCGCTGTGGCCGACCTTGGGCCCAATGCCCGCGCGGTGAAGGGCTCAGTCTCCGATCTGGCGGACCTCGACCGACTCTACGCGGCGGTGAAGGCCGAACGCGGAACCCTCGACATCGTCTTCGCCAACGCCGGGGCGGGAAGCCAGCTTGCGCTCGGCAAGATCACCGCCGAGCACATTGACGAAACCTTCGACACCAATGTGAAGGGTACGATCTTCACGGTCCAGAAGGCGCTGCCGCTGATGGGCAAGGGCGGTTCGATAATCCTGACCGGATCGAGCGCCGGCACCACGGGCGCCCCGGCAATGAGCGCCTACAGCGCGAGCAAGGCGGCAGTGCGCAACCTTGCCCGGACCTGGGCGGAGGACCTGAAGGGCACCGGTATCCGGGTAAACGTGCTGTCGCCCGGGGCGACGGCGACGGAACTCGCGAAGGAAGCGCTAGGCGAGGAGGGCCAGAAGGTCTTCGCCTCGATGACTCCGCTCCAGCGCATGGCCGATCCGGCGGAGATCGCAGCGGTGGCTGCCTTTCTCGCGTCGCCGGACAGCAGCTTCATGACCGCCAGCGAGGTCGCCGTGGACGGCGGCCTTGCGCAACTCTGACGTGCTACGCCCGGCCGGTCACTCCATTCGATATTCGGAGCCCGTAGGGCGTGGTAAACCGAAGGAAAATATATGAGCTACGCAATTATTGGCTTCGGCAAGATCGGCCAGGTTCTTGCTAAGGCGTTTGCCCGAAGCGGCATCGAAGTATCCGTTGCAACCACTCGCGACCCGGAAAGCTTTGCATCCGCTGCGGCCGCGATCGGACCCGAGATCATCCCCAAAAAACTGGCGGAAGCGGTCAAGG
>NZ_JBAURZ010000101.1:0-10305 GCF_049581445.1 Paraburkholderia sp.
GTTCCGATGTATTACTCACCCGTTCGCCACTCGCCACCAGGATTACTCCCGTGCTGCCGTTCGACTTGCATGTGTAAGGCATGCCGCCAGCGTTCAATCTGAGCCAGGATCAAACTCTTCAGTTCAATTCCTGTTACTGTTTTCGGGCTCTTTCGAACCCGGTCGCTCACTCAACGTACTGACGATGATTTGATTGCTCAAACCTTCCTCTAATACTGTGTGAGACTTGATACTTTCGCTTTTGCAGCAAACCCCGAAGAGTTCACCGCACGCGTCTCGCATCAAGCGCCCACACTTATCGGCTGTTAATTTTTAAAGATCAATCCGCTCAGAAGCTCTGCTTTCTTCGCGTCCCTCATCTGACGGGAGGCGAATTATGGAATGCGGTTTGCTCGCCGTCAACCCCCTTTCGCGAAAATCTTTCTGTACGTAGATCAAGGCGCTCTCCCCGTGGATCATCGCGAAGCGTATGCATCCGCGCAGCACGACTTCCGCCCTACATATAGTCATGTCGCGTAGCGCGCACGCTCCAATGGCGACGCGTCATCTGCAAATCAGGTGTTGAGAAGTTCGCGATGAACCCCATATCAAACACACGGCGGTGTATTGCGACAATCTACTGCAGCAGCCGGCCATCCCTCACCATGGGTGATCTGCCCCCAGGGCGCACACCAGTTGACCATTTTCAACATTTATCTTCACGAGGGAGAGGAGCGCGACCCATAGTTCGTATATAATCGCTGGCCGCGCGAATTTTGCGCGTCTCTATGGGCCCGCTTCGAGCGGGCCAATCTTTTCGCTCTTTGCGAGCATAGACAATCCAGCCGCACGTATCACTCAGGTGATGTTGCGGCCTAGCCGAAACGCCTGAGCGTCGCGTCTTGCGCCTCATAGCGAAGCCTTCGAGGAGAAGACATTGAATCCTTTCGATCGGGACGATTCCGCAGATAACACTGCCGGATACTCAATCAAGGCCCCTGCTGGGCGAACCGCCAAAGGCAAGGGCGCGGGTAAAGCGATCCCGGTTGCTGCCGAAACATCGCAGCAAATCGAAGAGCAGCAACGCCAGATGCGCGCGCTGATCCAGTTGGGCAAGGAGCGCGGGTATCTGACGCACGCGCAGATCAACGATCACCTGCCCGACAACTTCGCGCAAACCGCGGCGATGGAAACCATCGTCGCCACCTTCAACGACATGGGTGTGGCGGTCTACGAGACGGCCCCCGATGCGGAAGCGCTGCTGCTCAACGCCAACTCGCCGGTAGTCACGGACGACCAGGCGGACGAAGAAGCGGAAGTTGCGCTGTCGACCGTCGACTCCGAATTCGGTCGCACCACCGACCCCGTGCGTATGTATATGCGCGAAATGGGCGCCACGGAGCTGCTGACGCGCGCCGGCGAAATCGCCATCGCCAAGCGCATCGAAGACGGTCTGCACGAGATGGTTCAGGCGATTGCGGCATGTCCGTCGGCAGTCGCAGCCATTCTGGCCAGCGCGGATCAAATCGCGGCAGGTGAGTTGCGAATCGACGAACTGGTCGACGGCCTGAACGAAAACACGGCTGCGGAAGAGGAATCGGACGCAGGCGTCGAAGCCGCGGCAGATCTCGACACCGATAGCGACGACAGCGACGATAGCGACGGCGACGACGACATTCCGGCGGACTCGAACGCCGTAGATGAAGCGCGCCTGAAAAAGCTCACGAGCGATTGCCTCGAGACCTTTGCCCGTGTTCGCACGCGCTTCGACGAGGTCAACTCGCTGCACGCCAAGGACGCGACGTCGTCCAAGGCCCACCTGCGCGCACGCGAAGACATTCAGCAAGAACTGGCAGCCCTGCGCTTTACCGCGCGCACGATTGACCGGCTGTGTGGCGATGTGCACCACCAGGTCACGCAAGTCCGCGCTATCGAGCGCCGCGTTCAGCAAATCGTGCTGGAAAAGAGCGGCATGCCGCGCGAACTGTTCATCGAAACGTTCCCCGGCCACGAAACAGATCTGGACTGGACCATGCGCATGGCCGCCAAGTCCAAGGAATTCGGCGCCGCGCTGGAGCGCAATCTGCCGGCCATTCAGGCCGAACAGCAAAAGCTGATCGCCATTGAAGCGACCGTCTCGCTGCCGCTGAAGCAGTTGAAGGACATCAACCGCAAAATGGTCGCGGCCGAAGCAAAGATGCGCAAGGCCAAGAGCGAAATGATCGAGGCAAACCTGCGTCTCGTGATCTCCATCGCCAAGAAGTACGTCAACCGTGGCATGCAGTTCCTGGATCTGATCCAGGAAGGCAACATTGGTCTGATGAAGGCGGTCGACAAGTTCGAATATCGCCGCGGCTGGAAATTCTCCACGTACGCAACGTGGTGGGTGCGTCAGGCGGTGACACGTTCGCTGGCCGATCAGGCACGCACGATTCGCGTGCCGGTGCACATGATCGAGACCATCAACAAGCTGAACCGCATTTCGCGCGAGATCCTGCAGCAGACCGGTCAGGAAGCGCATCCGTCGGTGCTCGCGGCGCGGATGGATCTGACGGAAGAAAAGGTCCGTAGCATTCTGAAGATCGCTCGCCAGCCGGTTTCGATGGAAACGCCGATGGGCGAAGATGGTGATGCGACCCTTGGCGACATGATCGAAGACTCCGCGGCTACATCGCCGGCGGAAGCTGCGGTACAGGCCGATTTGCGCATCGCCATTGACGACGCGTTGGACTCGCTGTCGCCGCGCGAGGCGAAAGTCTTGCGCATGCGTTATGGCATCGACACCAAATCGGACCATACGCTTGAAGAAGTCGGCAAGCAGTTCGACGTGACACGCGAGCGCATTCGCCAGATCGAGAGCAAGGCCATGCGCAAGCTGATGCACCCGAGCCGCGCAGACCGCCTCAAGTCGTTCCTCGACCGGTAATCGTCATTCGAAGGACTTGAAGTGAAACGCTCGCACTACGCCGCCGCCCTCCTGTGTTTGCTGCCGTTAGCCGCTTCGGCGGCTGACTGCAATCATCCGCCGGGAGGCGCCGGTCTGGCGAGCGCACAAGCGAATTTCGAATGCGCCGAGAAGGTCCGTGCCGCCACGGATCAGCAGTTGAACGACATGGTTCAGAAGTTGCTCGGCACACTGCGTGACGATACGAAACGCGGCATCAAACCGCACACGGACTTCATTGCTGGGCAACAAGCCTGGCTCGCCTATCGGAACGCCGAGTGCGACTTCCGCATGAGTTTGAGCAGCGGCGCGCCGCAATGGGCCAAGGTGAATCGCTCGCAATGCCTCACAGATCTGACGGCGACTCGCGTCAAGAACCTTGAGGACTATCTTCAGCAGGCTCAGTCGGAATAAGGCCGCCTGACACCGCGCGGTAACCCACGCGCGGCACCGTCTCCACTCTCAGCTTGCATCCGGCGTCTACCATACGGCGCCGCAAGGCGGTCGCCAGCAGTTAAGCACGACACAGGTGCCCGGATTCGCATCTGCCAGAATCAGCCTGAAATCATGCAGGTGGGCCACCGCCTGCACCACCGACAGCCCAAGGCCCGAACCCGGCACATCGCGTGTGCGTTCGCTACGATAGAACCGTTGCAGCACGGCGACCCGCTCGTCGGCCGGGATGCCGGGACCGTCGTCGACGACCGTGATCCGAGGACCATCCGGACTTTGACGCACACCAATCACCACCCTTCCGCCTTGACGCGCAAACTTGATGGCATTGTCAACGAGATTGACCAACGCCTCGAACATCAACGGATAGTCGGCACGCAAACGGACTACCTGAATGAACAGCTCGGGCTGGGTATGTATGCGGCGACGAACCGTCCCTTGTACTTTGCTAAAAGGCTGCCCACCATGAAACGCAATCTCGCCACTCTGCTGCTTGCCGGCACCGTCACGCTCCTCGCTACTGCGGCGCATGCTGCCCCCGCCCAGACTGCTTCGGAAGGTCTCACGCGTGCTCAGGTCAAGCCGACCTTTACCGCTCGTTCCTGAACGGCACGACGGCCGAAGATGAGAAGACGTCGTATCCCTCGGCTCCGGAGGATCGTGCAGAAGTGTCGGCACAGCGTATAAAGGAAGCGCGTGTAAATCCCGCGTATGCGAACTTTGCTCAATAAGCGCTCGCGCAGTCGGAAGTGTCCAGACGCATCGACAATTCCGTTTTGCACTCGCTCGGGCGATCTGTGCGGCCAGTACACGACATCATCGGTTCCCGCTAACGCCAAAGTCGGAACGGTCAACTTGCTGAGGCGGCAGTACGCGTGATCGTCCGGCTTCCAGCGCTGCATCAATGCCTGGGCAGCTCACTTTGTGCCATCGAACACGACCACATCGGAGCGATCCGGCTTCGGCAACGCGATCAGCAAGCGGCTTTCATCGACCAACGCCGATCCAGTGACCGTGGTGTTCGGTGCGGCACAGCCCGTCCCGCTAAACGTGACCGATGCACTGTATGCGTTGACGCCACTGTCTGGTGTCACTTTGCCGCGAAACTCGCAACCACCCGACATGCTACCGGCTAGCAATCCGTCACCCGCGATGAGCATTTGCGCGGACCCTGTGCTTTGCATCGAGCCCATCTGTCCGTTGTACTCGCCCGCAATCGCCGCGAGACCGGGCCCTTGTCCGAGCATCGGCTTGGGGGCCGCGGAGAAAGTCATGGGAGCAGTGCCGCTGCCTGGCGCGGTGATCGTGCCGCTCACATTCGGCGATCGGGAGAAATCAATCTGCACCTGCACCGGCGATGCCGCCGCGTTCGGCGCCAAGGTGTACTGCGTGGCGGCCGTGCCTGTGAACTGTCCGTTGCCTGTCTGTTGACCGTTCGTCACGACAATCACGGCCGCCACCGGCCTCTGATAGAACAGGTAAGCCGATCCGTTATAAAGCGAGAGCAGGGTAACGGGTACATTCGTGGAGAAGACGCCGCTGTAGACCCCAGCGGAGGACACCAGCAGATTCGTCGCCGATTGGGCCGGCAGCGGCGGCGCGCTGCCCGTGCTGCATGCGCAGAGCACCACGCTACAACCGACGCTTACAAGCATCTTTCTCACGTACACCCCCTCGATATCCGCAGGAGCCATCGTCACGATCCAGAACAGGCGGGCCCCATCGACAGTTCCGTCAAAAGATCTTGCCCGGATTCAAAATCGCATTCGGATCCAGCGCCACCTTGATAGCTCGCATCGCGGCGATATCCGCATCATTCCGCGTGAACCCGAGATACGCCTTCTTCTTCGTGCCGATGCCGTGCTCCGCGGAAACCGACCCATGAAATTCGCGCGTCACATCGTAGATCACGTCATCAATCTCACCATGCAACGTCTTCCCTGAACCGGGCACATCAACGACGATATGCAGATTGCCATCCCCAAGGTGGCCATAAATCATCACCAGCGCCTGTGGCCAGCGCTCACGCAGGCGCATGTCGCAGCGCGCGGCGACATCACCGACATCGCTGACTGAAAAGCTGACGTCATACGCGGCATGGTTCGGAATGAACTTCGGATACTCGCCTGGCGCATCACGAATCGCCCAGAAGGCGAGCGCGTCGGCCTCCGACGTCGCCAACGCAGCGTCGGCAACGATCTCCTTCTCAAGCATACCGCCGAGAAATTCCTCGAACGCTTGCGTGTGCCGCACCGGATCGCCACCCACGCTCTCAAGCAGCACGTAAAACGGAAACCGCTCCTTCACGGGCGGACGCAGGCTCGGCAGATTCGTGAGCACAGCGTCGTAATAGCCGGCCCACATCACCTCGAATGCGGACACGCCAGCCGCGAGCCCCGCCTGGGCTTCTTCGAGCAGCGTCGTCACCGCAGGGTATGACGGCAGCGCGCACCACGCAGTCGCGACCGCACGGGGGCGTTGCCTCAGACGCAGCA
Organism: Paraburkholderia sp.; assembly: GCF_049581445.1. Lineage (GTDB taxonomy): Bacteria > Pseudomonadota > Gammaproteobacteria > Burkholderiales > Burkholderiaceae > Paraburkholderia. Next base: position 5,872 of record NZ_JBAURZ010000101.1, read on the forward strand.
CAGCACGCGTGATGACACCGAGCGTGCCCTCGCTGCCAATCAGCAGGTTTCGTAGATCGTAACCGCTATTGTTCTTGATCATCTTGTGCAACGCGCCCACTACCTCGCCGCTCGCCAGCACTGCCTCGAGGCCCAGCACCTGGTCGCGCATCATTCCGTATTTAATGACGCGATTACCCCCCGCGTTCGTCGCAAGGTTTCCGCCTATCGTGCAACTGCCACGCGCACCGAGATCAAGTGGGAAATAAAGACCGGCATCGAGCGCGGCCTCCTGCACGACCTGGAGGGGCATACCGGCTTCGACCGTTATCGTGCCTGAAATGCGGTCGATTTCGACGATGTGATTCATCCGCTCGAGACTCAGCGCTAACTCGCCATTGAGCAGATTCGCGCCGCCCACAAGCCCCGTCAACCCGCCTTGCGCGACAACGGCCTGCCGATACTGATTGCAGATGCGCAACGCCACTGCGACTTCATCCGTGTTGCGCGGCCGGATGATGGCGCGCGGCGTCGCGCCTGGCAAACCGCTCCAGTCCACGACCTGCCGTGCGCCGAACTGCTCCGGCAGCGTCACCACCTCTGCACCAAGCGCCTTAAGCAACGCCTCGATCACGTCCCCTTGCTGCATGGCCGCCTCCCTACCAGGAATTACGCTTTGCCAGGAATTCAGAGCAGCCCGCGTTTTGCCAGATTCTTATACAGTGCCCTCACGCCGAAGGTCCACGGCGGAATGGCCGTCGAAAGCTGCACCGTATTGACCAACGCCCCGAGCGAAGGCGTCGCGATCGTCACCACATCACCGAGATGATGCGTAAAGCCCGCACCGGCGGCATCGCGATCCTTGATCGGTGAAAACATCGTGCCGAGGAACAGCATGAAACCATCGGGGTACTGATGATGTTCTCCGCAAGTCTGCGCGACGAGATCAACCGGGTCACGGCTAATCTCCTGCATATGGCTCACGCCATCGAGCACGAAGCCGTCCGCACCTTCGATACGCAGTGACAAACTCGCCGCGCGCACCGTGTCGAGCGTAAAGCGCTCATCGAACAGACGCACAAACGGACCGATTGCGCACGAGCCGTTATTGTCTTTTGCCTTGCCCAGCAGCAACGCCGAACGGCCTTCGATATCGCGCAGATTCACATCGTTACCCAGCGTCGCGCCGACAATCTGACCTGCGCTATTCACGGCAAGCACAATCTCCGGCTCCGGGTTGTTCCACACCGAGGTAGGATACAGACCAACATCAGCACCCTGCCCCACAGCAGACATTGGCTGCGATTTCGAAAACACTTCGGCGTCCGGCCCGATACCCACTTCCATGTATTGAGACCACGCGCCGCGCCGTTCGAGTTCCGTTTTAAGTCGCATCGCAGCGTCCGAGCCTGGCTTGATCTTCGCGAGATCCGTGCCAATCAGTTCGGTGATCGTTCGTCGCACTTCGACAGCTTTTGTCGCATCACCGGCAGCCTGTTCTTCGATCACGCGCTCAAGCAGGCTTACCGCGAATGTCACTCCGCACGCCTTGATGGCCTGCACATCGCATGGCGCGAGCAGTTTTGGGCCTGCGTGATCAGCCGGCGCGAAACTCGCTTCTAGCAGCGCACTGACCGTGCCTAACGCCTCGCCGGACGCGTCCCGGGCGATTTGCACAGCATCGGCCCGGTCGAACAGATCGGCCGTTGTAGCCACAGTTGATGTGATATCGAAGACCTGGCCAGCACGCACTACCACGACAGACGGTCCATTAACCGGCGCAGGGCGCCAGACGCGGCCTATCAGTAGTGCGTGATCGAGGTCGTCAGGAAGGCAAGAAGCGGGATCGGTTCGCATATCGTCATGTCCGGCGTGTTGACCAAAAACTGATCGTATCCATGCGACAGCGGAGTGTCCATCTTCTTGGACCGCCCCGCACCTTCTGGGAAAGTACCGGCCCTAACCCCGACGACGCGCCGCGTGCAAGGCCGATTGCTGCACGTACCAGTCAAGACATTGCGGATTCGCCATAGCCTCGCGATTGACAACCTTCTCCAGCGCATGACCGAGAAACAGCTTCTTGATCGGCACCTCCTGCTTCTTGCCGGACAAGGTGCGCGGAATTTCCGGTGCCTGCAGAATCTGATCCGGCACGAAGCGTGGCGACAGCGAGGTTCTGATCGCCGCCGCGAGACGCGATTCCAGCGCGGCATCCAGCGTGATGCCATCACGCAGCGCCACAAACAGCGCCAGATAGCTCTCGCGCCCGAGATACTCGAGATCGATCACCATCGAATCGAGTACTTCCGGCAACGCCTCGACCGCGGCATAGATCTCGCTTGTGCCCATGCGCAAACCGCTACGGTTGATCGTGGCGTCGCTGCGGCCATAGATAATGCATGCGCCATCGGCTTCGATCTTTAGCCAGTCGCCGTGACGCCACACGCCGGGATAGACATCGAAATAGCTGGAAAGGTAGCGGGCATTGCCCTCGTCGCCCCAGAAATGCAGAGGCATGCCGGGAATGGGCCGGGTACACACCAGCTCGCCCACTTCGCCAATCACCGGTTGCCCTGCGTCGTCCCACGCCTCGACGGCGGCCCCGAGTTGCCGGCACTGCATCCGTCCCGGCACCTGCGGCAGTTCGCGGTTGCCCGTGGCGAAGTTACCGCACAAATCGGTGCCACCGGAGATATTGAGCCACCAGATGTCCTGTGTACCGATCGTGGCGAATTGCGCGGTGCCCCAGCGCTGCACGTCTTCGGGCAGCGGCGAGCCAGTGGTGCCGATAGCGCGCAATCGCGAGAGATCACCGCAATCCGCCAGCGACAACGCTGCCTTCATGCAGTTAGCGTGAAAAGCCGCGCCGGCACCGAGAACGGTGACCCTGTGACGCGCGGCGAACCGGTACAGCACGCCCCAGTCCGGATGTTCCTTGCTGCCGCTGGGACAGCCGTCGTAAAGGCAGATCGTCGTGCCGGCGAGCAGCGCCGAGACCTGCACATTCCACATGATCCAGCCAGTAGAGCTATACCAGTGGAATCGCTCGCCACGATTGTTGCTGCTATAGCTCGCGCCAAGGTCGGTGTGCAACATCACACTCAGCGCGGTCACCAATACACCGCCGTGGCTCTGCACGATGGCTTTGGGCAGGCCCGTGGTACCGCTGGAGTAAACCACCCACAGCGGATGGTCAAACGCCAACCACTCGGGGACAAACGCTAAAGCAGCCGCATCGTCGCGTGCGACCACATTGGCGAAGCTGAGTGCATCTGCTACGCGGGATACCGCGTACGATGTTTCCAGCACAATCAGCGTCTGCACTGCAGGGAGCGCCGCACGCAGCGAGGACACAACCTGGCTGCGGTCCATCGGTCGGCCCGCGTAATGGACCCCATCAGCGGCGATTAACACACGCGGTTCGATTTGACGGAACCGGTCGATCACAGCCTGGAGCCCCATGTCAGGCGCGCACACACTCCAGACCGCGCCAATGCTGCAACACGCGAGAAACGCCACCACCGTTTCAGGAACGTTAGGCAAGTACGCCACCACGCGATCGCCACGCTGCACACCCTGTTCGCGCAAGGTCACGGCAAGCGCGGCCACCTGTCGCTTCAGTTCGGGCCAGCTCAGTTCTCGGGTCCGCCCCTTCTCGTCCTCGCTAACGATAGCGGCCATGCCCGCCGCATGCGCAGCATCCACGTGTCGGAGCACCTGGTGCGCGTAATTCACCTGTGCACCAGGAAACCAGCGCGCGCCCGGCATGCGCTCCTCGGCCAGCACCGCACTGTATGGCGTCGGCGATTGCATGCCACCAAAGGCCCAGACACTGCCCCAGAACGCGTCGAGATCCGAGACCGACCATTGCCAGAGTGCTGCGTATGAATCAAACGAGAGGCCGCGGGTTTGACGCAGCCAGTCCTGATACAGGCGGATTTGAGGAATGCAGGGGCCACTAACGGGCCGGCATCCGGCGACAGAATCTATGTGGCTCATATTTTCGGGCGGCAATTCGAGTACGGTCTGCGGACGGCGATACGTTATGCAACAAGAGGCTCTACAAGGGGTCCATAACAGGCGAAAAGCAGCGCTACACCTCCAGCCACTCTTTACGCACCTGCGCATTGGCCTTCAGCTCGCCTGGCGTGCCTTCGAATACGATGTTTCCGTGCCCCATGACATAGACGCGCTGCGAGATATCGAGCGCAATGGCGAGCTTCTGCTCGATCAGCAGCACCGACACGCCACGCTCCTTGAGCGCCTCCAGATACTCGCCGACCAGCGCCACGAGCTTGGGCGCAAGTCCTTCGGTGGGCTCATCGATGAGGATCAGATCCGGGTCGCCCATCAGCGTACGGCACAACGTCAACATCTGCTGCTCGCCACCGGATAGCACGCCGGCTGCGGTGTTCTCGCGCTCTTTCAGGCGGGGGAACATCCCGTACATTTCCG
>NZ_JBAURZ010000102.1:0-7282 GCF_049581445.1 Paraburkholderia sp.
CCGGTCGGCGCAGCTTGCGCGGGCACGGCGGCTTTCGTAATCGGCGTGGCGGCTTTCACGATCGACGAGGCGGCTCGCGCAGCGGACGCAGCAGCCTTCGCCCCCATCGTGCCGGTCAACAGCGGTGCTGGACCAGCGGATGCCGCACGCTTCTGCGCAGCGACGCGGGCATTGCGGCGGTTGTCGATCCACGCGAAGAACAGGACCCCGAGCGATCCCCCCGGCAACACGAACATGACGACGTAAAGGGCAAGTTTCCACCAGCGATTCGGCCCTTGAAACGTATTCAATGCGGAGTCGTGTAGCGAGCGGCCCAAGCCGCCAAGGGTATTTTTCAGGTACAGCATGGAGAGGTCCTCTGCGCACCGGCATGGAGGGTGCGCGGCAAAACGGTCAGAACATGGTCTCGGGTGGCGCCGATAGCGCGTAACTCGTTGCTTCACATAATATTGCCTATGCAACTAAATTTCAAGATAGTTGGACCTACATCACCTTGCAGTGTTGTTTTTTCGTTGATGTGACCTCGTGATTCGTAATTTGACTTATCTGCTTAGGCAGCTAAAATCCGTTCTGCCTTCTTGACGCATTGAGCGAATTTTCGATGACTGATGGTCCGTACAACGCTGACGAGATTCACCTCGAATCGAGTCTCGGCTATTACCTGACGAAAGCACGCAATGTGTTGGTCGAACGGACGGACCGCGCGGTCAAGCCGTTGGGGCTCACTGCCCAGCAGATCGGCGTCATTCTGATGTTGTCGTGCGGGCGCGCGCATACGCCGTACGAGTTGTCCCGCGCCATGTCTTATGACAGCGGATCAATGACGAGGATGCTGGATCGCCTTGAAAAGAAAGGCTTCATCGTGCGGACCCGCAGCGATGCTGACCGTCGCATGGTCGAGCTGGAACTGACGCCACACGGGCGCGAAGTCGCCCAGCAGCTGCCGCGCCTCGGCTCCGCGGTCCTGAATGAACAGTTGCAAGGCTTCACCGCAGAGGACGTGGCCGCGCTGACCGGTTTGCTGGCGCGTCTCATCGCGAACGGCTCGGGGAGCGCCGATGAAGGTGACCTCGAAGCATCCTGTATGACAGACAGCACGGCAGGCGCAGAACAGACAAACGTTCAGCCGTCGTCGCAAAAGGACGACAAGACTTAACCCCCGTGGCGTTCCCAAAGAGCGCCACCGCATAAAGAAATATCTGTCTGGGCAGAAGGTGACGCGGCATGCAAGACGCATACGCTGAAGAGGCGGTATGCATGCTACGTCAAGCTTCTGCGGGCTGAGGAGAGTGGATCATGGCCGTTACGGCTCCTGTTATTGACGCACCACGTGCCGTAGAACCCGCTCCGCTAACCGGCGGCACGCTGGCATTACTGACCGTTGGCCTCGCTCTAGGCACGTTTATGGAAGTGCTTGATACGTCGATTGCCAACGTCGCCGTGCCGACCATTTCCGGCAGCCTTGGCGTAGCGACCAGTCAGGGTACCTGGGTGATTTCGTCGTATTCGGTGGCGTCGGCGATTGCGGTGCCCCTGACCGGCTGGCTCGCACGCCGGGTCGGTGAAGTGCGACTCTTCACGATATCCGTGCTGCTGTTCACGGTCGCCTCCGCGCTGTGTGGGTTTGCCCAGAACTTTGAATCGTTGATCGCATTTCGACTGATCCAGGGACTGGTATCCGGTCCGATGGTGCCGCTGTCGCAGACCATTCTGATGCGCTCGTATCCACCGGAGAAACGCGGCCTCGCGCTCGGCCTGTGGGCCATGACCGTGATCGTTGCGCCAATCTTCGGGCCCGTGATGGGCGGCTGGATCACCGATAACTACACCTGGCCGTGGATCTTCTATATCAACGTGCCGATTGGCCTGTTCTCAGCGACCTGCGCGTATCTGCTGCTGCGCGGCCGGGAAACCAGGACGACCCAGCAGCGCATCGACGCCATCGGCCTGGCGCTGCTCGTAATTGGCGTGTCGTGCCTGCAGATGATGCTCGATCTCGGCAAGGACCGTGACTGGTTCAATTCAAATTTCATCGTCGCCCTGGCGATCATCGCGGTGATCTCGATTGCCTTCATGCTGGTGTGGGAGATGACTGAGAAAGAGCCGGTGGTCGACCTATCGCTCTTCAAGGACCGCAACTTCGCGCTTGGCGTGCTGATCATCTCGTGCGGGTTTATGGCGTTCTTCGGCTCGGTGGTGATCTTTCCGCTGTGGCTGCAGACGGTGATGGGCTATACCGCCGGACTCGCGGGACTGGCAACGGCGCCTGTCGGTATTCTCGCGCTGGTGCTTTCGCCGATGATCGGGCGCAATATGCACCGGCTCAATCTGCGGATGGTGGCAAGCTTTGCATTCATCGTGTTTGCGTTGGTGTCGTTCTGGAACTCGACCTTCACGCTCGATGTGCCATTCAACCACGTTATCTGGCCACGTATCGTGCAGGGCATTGGCGTCGCGTGCTTCTTTGTGCCGATGACCACCATCACGCTTTCCAGTGTCTCCGACGAGCGTCTGGCGAGCGCCTCGGGATTGTCGAATTTCTTCCGCACGCTGTCGGGTGCAATCGGTACGGCGATCAGTACAACGTATTGGGAAAACGACACCATCTACCATCATGCGGTGTTGTCGGAGTCGGTCAGCACTTACGCGCAAAACACCAACTCGTATAGCGACGCGCTAACGAGCCTTGGACTCGCCGGCCAGGGCGTCACGGCGCAACTCAATCAGATCGTTACGGCGCAGGCGTACATGATGGCGACCAACGATTTCTTCCGCATCTCATGCGCGAGCTTCATCGTGTTGGCCGCGCTGGTGTGGATCACGAAGCCACGCAAGGGCGTTGGACCCTCGATGGGCCATTGAACATTAGCGAGCCAGCACGAGAGGACGCGAGCGCGGATGCGACTCGCTTCCACGGTGCGCAATGCTCGCCATGCCCGCTCGCGATAGCGGCTCCGCTGCGCTTATTGCGTGACGGGCACGCCGCCAGGCGTTGCCACCGACTGCGCGGGCGCCGTTTCGAGTGACGGTTTAGCCGGCGGCGTCGCGCTATCGTTTTGCGGCGCGTTGCTGGCTACGCCGCTTCGGACGAACTCCTTGAAGTCGGCACCCGCTTCCCACGGATTCGGCTTGCATCCGAGCGAGCTGTCGCAATGCGCTGCGAAGCCGATCGTCGAGGTACCGTCGTTATTAGGCGTCTTCGTGATCTGATAGGCGAGCGCGCGCTTGCCGCCATCTGGGCCGGCCGTTTGAATCAATGTGTCGGTGGACGCTTCAACCGGGTATTTCGAATGGCTCGTGACCCAGCTCTGCGCCCGTTGCCACCACACAGTGCATTCGTTCTGGCTCGAACAGGTAAGCGGAGTCGTGGCGATCTGCATGACGTCGGGATTAACCTGTCCACGCGTCGAGCAACCGGCGGCGAGCACGCATAATGTTGCCAACAGAGCTTTCTTCATCGCGTTGATTCCTCCCTGCGTGGAGTAGACCGGACGCACGCAGCCTGCGCGCGGAAGGTCATACAGTTTAAGGGTTGGACTCGCGCAAGAGGACGGTGTTTCATACGATCCGCTGAAACTTTGACGCGGCGCAGTTCTTGCCGATGCTGGACGGGAAGCGCCGTTCCCATGCGTAGGGCTTACCGGGCAAAACGGAATGTGAAGGCAAAAAAAGAGCAGCCGATTCAGGCTGCTCTCGTCCTTTTCTGCATCGGCTACGCTACGCCGCGAACCATCGCGCGCGCCAACGGTTGGCGCCGGATCTGCACATACCCTCCGCGCGATAACTCAGACGCTAAAGCGGTTCAACGTATAAGCGCGATAGGCCGCGACGAATGCATCGAACGAACCCACCTCTTCGCGCTCTAGTTTCGCCTGTTGCTCAAGCGACTGTGCGGCGAGATCCGTGAACGCTTTTTCTTCACTGACGTCGAGCGGTCGCGCGCGGAAATAAGCTGCGTGCGCTTCGCTCTGCGCGAGGCTGAAGGCGAGAAAACCTTGTTGCTTGTCACGCATGGCCTGCAACACCCGCGCCGATGGCGTGAGCGAAGCGTCGGCGAGCTTCGCGCGTTGTGCCGCGACCGCGCGTGCATGCACATCGTCGCCGCGTAGTGCGTCGAGTGCATGAGCAGCAATCTCGATACGCGCCATCAGTTCATCCGCCCATGCGAGCATCGCCACGGGCTGACCGTCTTGCGTGAGTTCGAGTCCGGGCTTGCGCCCATCCAGCGTGACCCGGCCAAAGTTCTGGTTGGCTTCGCAATACGCGGGAGGCGGCAGCAAGGGACTATCTTCCAGCGCGCAGACCAGCAGGTAGGCGTCAAGAAAACGCGCCGTTTCGAGCGCGATGCCGGTGGGTTCGAACGGATCGATATCCATGCAGCGCACTTCGACGTACTGCACACCGCGCGCAGCGAGTGCATGCAGTGGACGTTCGCCCGGATGCGTCACACGTTTGGGCCGGATCGTCGAGTAGAACTCGTTTTCGATCTGCAGGACGTTGGTGTTGATCTGTACCCACTCGCCATCGCGTTGCGTTCCAATGGCTTCATACGGCGGATACGGCTGGCTCACCGCCTTGGCGAGCGCGTCGAGATAGCCAGACAAGGTGTCGTAGTCGGCGTGTAGCTCGGCCTGGCCCGTGGTGTTCGAATACCCAAGGTCGCTCATCCGCAGGCTGGTCGCATACGGGCGGTAAAGCGTGTCGGCGTCGAAGGTGTCGAGCGTGTGGTTGCGATCGCGGAGAAAACGGCGATCCAGCGCCGGCGACGCGCCGAACAGATACATCAGCAGCCAGTTGGTACGGCGGAAATTGCGGATCAGCGCGAGATAGCGCTCCGACTGAAAATCCACCGCATTTGCCGTGGACTGCTGGTCCGCACGCATCAGACGCCACACTTCTTCGTTCAGCGAATAGTTGTAGTGGATGCCGGCGATTGTCTGCATCGTGCGCCCGTAGCGCAGCGACAGGCCTACCCGATATACGTATTTAAGTTTGCCGATATTCGACGAACCATACTGTGCGATGGGAATGCCTTCGTCGGTCGCGGGCAGCAGGCCAGGCATCGAGCTGTTCCACAGTATCTCGCCGTCGAGCACCGAGTAGACGAAGCGATGGAGTTCGTCGAGCTTATCGAGTGTGATGGAGGCGTCGTGCTCCGCTGGCGTGATCAGTTCGAGCAGTGCTTCGGAATAATCAGTGGTCAGCGAAGGATGGGTGAGTGCCGAGCCGAGCGAGCGCGGATGCGGTGTTAACGCGAGATGACCGTCGTGTGTGACGCGCAGGGTCTCCCTTTCGATGCCGCGCAGGCCGCTAGTCAGCGCGTCGCGCTGCGGGCCGGAGGTCAGCACAGACAGACGGTGCAAAAGCGGGTCGGTCGTGCGGGAATATGTCTTGTTTGGCATTGATGCGAGTCGGACGTTGTCGGCCGCCATGTGCCGCTTGTTCGCGGCTCAGGTAAGCCGGGCACGGGCGGTTGACAACATCCGGCGGAATTTTCAGTAGCGGGCACTTTAACATCTCGCCACGACACCTGCTTGAGGCCCCTTCGGTGCCGTCCCGGTGCCTTTTATGAAGGCACTTCAAGGCATCGTTGACGCTGTCTACTCTACGCGTCCTCGCCTTTGCGCGCGATGCGTGATCTCCCGCCTACCCGCCACGCGCGGCGCCTGCACGGTCAGCCACTTCATTCCAAAGATGCATCGCCGCGTACGCGCGCCATGGCCGCCACGCTTCGGTCCGCGCGCGTTGTTGCGTCGGGCGGGTAAGGGTTGGGTCGCGGGCCGTGATGGACTGCATCAGTACGAGATCCCACGCGGGCCAGGCGTCGGCGTCGCGCCATGCGCGCATCGCGACGTATTCAACGGTCCATGGACCGATGCCGGGCAATGCCAGCAGGGCGGCGCGCAACGCGTCGGTATCGAGCGTGCTGCCGTCGAGCGGCACGGCGCCCGACGCGACCGCGAGCGCAAATCCTTGCAGTGCCGCGACGCGTTTACCGGGCATGCCGATCTGCGTCATGTCCGCCGCGGCGAGTGCCGCCGGAGTTGGGAAGCGCCATGCAGTGCGCTCGTGCGGATGATCCTCGATGCGCTGGCCGGCTCGCTGCACGACGCGGCCGATGATGGTGGTCGCCGCCTTCACGCTGACTTGCTGGCCGACGATGGCGCGTACTACCAGTTCGAAGGCAGACCATGCGCCGGGCACGCGCAGACCCGGGGCCGCTTCGATGAGCGGTGCGAGCCAGAGGTCGGTAGAAAAGTGCGCGGCAATTGTCTTGGGGTCCGCGTGCAGATCGAACATTCGGGCGATCGGCGCGGCGAGCGCGTCGGCGTGCTGGCTGGCGGACCCTTCGATAGTGGCGACGATGCAGCGCTTGCGCGGGTGCGGGCGCACTGTCAGCGTGCCGCTGTCGCCGCCCCAGTCGATAGCGCGGCGATAAGCACCATCCTCCACCGCCTCGACGCCGGGAGTGGCGCGTCCCGCGAAGAATCGCAGGATGCGCGGCCAGTCGAAGGGTGGTTTGAACGGCAGTTCGAGCGTGGCGAGTTCGGCGGTAGTACTCACGCAGCGTGATCCAGTTTGGTTGACGAGACGGGGGCCGGGGTCTGGCGTCCGCGTGCCGGCGCGGCTGGTTTGCCAGCGACGTTTGCAGTGGCGGCGTCAACCTCGACATTAGCATTGCTTTCGACGCCCGCGCGCTGCGCTTCCGCATCGAGCAAAGCGGCTTTACGCAGCAGTCCCCAGCGATAGCCGGCAAGCGCCCCGCCCTTTTGCACCACCCGGTGACACGGAATGGCCAACGCCACCGGATTCGACGCGCAGGCGCTAGCGACCGCCCGCACGGCGCGCGGCGAGCCGACCGCTTCGGCGATCTCCGAGTAGCTGCGCGTCTGCCCGTATGGGATACGCCGTAGGGCGTCCCAGACCCGCTGACGGAACGCGGTAGTGGCGATGTCGAGCGGCAGATCGAACCGCTGACGGGTGCCGTGCAGATAGGCTTCCACCTGAGCGACAAACGGCGCGAGCCGCGCGGCGTCCTCGACCAGTTCGGCATTGGCGAATTCGCCGCGCAGTTCGCCGGCGAGCGCTGCGGCATCGTCACCGAAGCCGATCTTGCAAATACCCCTGGGGGTCGCGGCCACCAGCACTAAACCGAGCGTCGTCGGCGCGCACGCGTAATGCACCGTCAGACCGGCACCCTTGCGCCGATAGGCGGACGGCGCCATTCCGAGTTCGGTCGGCGCTGTCTCGTACATGCGCGACGGCGAGCCGAAGCCTGCGT
>NZ_JBAURZ010000103.1:0-21820 GCF_049581445.1 Paraburkholderia sp.
GGGCACGGGTTGCAGCAGGGCAGCGGTCTGTTTGGCTTTTCGCGCGCGCGCCGGAGCAGCCGGCTCAGCGCTAGCGGTGGCAGACGAACTGGCAGAATGACCGGCAGGAACCGGCCGCAACGTGGTAGCGGCGTTGGCGGCATGCGCCATGGGCGTGGCGACGTTGGCGCGGCCGTAATCGGCCGACTCTGCTTGCTCCCCCTCGTTCGCCTGTTTCTTGGCAGACCGCGCCGGTGTGGCTTTGGCCTTGTATTCGTCAGGCGGCAGGAGATTGCCGAGCTTGCTGGGTGGGGTAGGCAAAGGCATGGTTTCCCTCGAAAAAATCGGGTCACATATCGTGCGCCGCCTGTCGCATCCTGCAAGTGCTTTGAATCGCGCCCGCAGTTTGCGCCCGGAGGCGCGCTTTCGGTCTAGAAATGCCGGTTCGCCTGGTTTTCGATCGGCTCCTTGACGAGAGCGCATGGCCGAGCAGATAAACGGCTGTGCGCAATTAAAAAAGCCGCCGCCCCGGCAAACGGGGCAAGCGGCTCGACTTCGGTCATCGCGGTGCGCCTCACTGCCTCATCAACAACGTGAGAGGCATGACATGCGGCGTAACCGCGGAAAGTATGGGGTGGACAGGCACTCATTGCAGCCCAATATAACGCGCCTCACAGCGCTTGTACAGCCTCCAGAATTTCATCGACATGACCTGGTACTTTCACGCCACGCCACTCCTGGCGCAGGACGCCCTCGCTGTCGATGACAAACGTGGACCTCTCGATTCCCCGTACTTCTTTGCCATACATTTTCTTCATTTTGATGACATTGAAGAGCGCGCAGAGGGTTTCTTCCGGATCGGAGATCAATGCAAACGGCAACTCGAGCTTGGCCTTAAAGTTTTCGTGCGAGCGCAGGCTGTCGCGCGACACGCCAAGGATCTCTGCGCCGGCCTTCTTGAACTTCGGATACAGATCGCGGAATTGCAGACCTTCAGTCGTGCAGCCCGGCGTGTTGTCCTTCGGATAAAAATACAGCACCACCTTCTTGCCCCGAAGACTGGACAGCGTGAACTCGCCTCCGGTGGAGGGGGCGGTAAAGTCGGGGACGGGTTGGTCGACTGCGATGGGCACGTGGTTCTCCGGTTGTTATGGTCGGCGATAGCGTCTTGCGGCGGTATCGTCGGACCTGGCATCGAGGCGGTAGTTTTCTTGTATGAGACCGGAGTCAGGCGCTAAAGCGTCAACTCGGGTCGACAGCGGAGGCGACCGGCACGCGGCCCACGCGCTCTGTCGGAACTTGCTGGGTTGGCCCGCTTGCGCTACCCGTTCTCGCGGACCGTTCCGGTCCGACTAGTCGAGGCTGGGTCACTGAGCCTCTGCGTGCAAAACTCTGCGGTCTTGTTCACCGGCTGCGACCCATCAGGCCTACAGGTTGCGACCGACCCGTTACGGCTGAACGATCAGCTCGCCGGACCGGCCGGGAACTTCACCCCAGGTGACAGGGTACGATGGCAGCGTGCTGCGGTCCAGCGTCGCGTGATAGTCGCCCATCGTCGCGAACGTGTGACCCTGGGCGCGCCAGCCCTCCAGCAGTTGCTCGAAGATCGGCGCAAGCTTTTGCCCTTCGAGTTCTGCATGCAGTGTGAAGACCTGGTCCTGCGGATTATTCTCGGTGCGCTTGAGCATCCAGGCGGCGACATTGTCGAGATCAACACCGTCCACGCCCAGCACTTCGTCGAGGGTCGGCAAGGTGGTTGGCATCTGCACGTGGGACAAGGTCTTGCCGGCTACTACCGGGAAGTACGGCGAATGGCCGCGGCCGTCGGACGCGTAGTGCATGCCCCATGCGTCGATCTGCTCGAACGCATGACCGTTCATCTGCCATCCGGCTGCGCCGTGCGTGACGGGCGGCGTGCCGAAGATGTCGACGAAACGCGCGTGGCTCTTCTGCATTTGCGCGACCGTCCAGTCACGTTCGCGCGAGCGGACATTGTCTTGCCAGTACACGTGATCCCACGTATGGATGCCGCACTCGAACCCGGCTTCGTGGATCGCGCGCATGTCGGAGGACGCGCGCGCGCCGATGTCCGGCCCGGGCAGTAGCACGCCGTACATCAGTTGCTTGATGCCATAGTGCTCGACCACCGAGGTGCGCGACACTTTCTTCAGGAACCCCGGCCGCAACACGCGGCGCATTGCCCAACCGGTGTGGTCGGGCCCGAGGCTGAAGAGAAAAGTGGCGCGGGCCTTGAAGCGGTCGAAGATGCGTGCGAGGTTCGGCACGCCTTCACGGGTGCCGCGCAGCGTGTCGACGTCGATCTTCAGAACGATACGAGGCAAGGATCAGCCCTTATTGCTGTTCGACGAGGGCACGCGCTTCGGCGACGTGGCCGCGATACGCTTCGAAAATCTTGCGCAGCGCTTCGTCGAAGGTCGACTTCGGCGCCCAGTTGAGTTCCTGCATCGTATTGTCGATTTTCGGCACGCGGTTTTGCACGTCTTGGTAGCCCGAACCGTAGTACGCGCCCGACGACGTTTCGACCAGTTGCACCTGCTTGGCGGTTTCCGCGTATTCCGGGAATTCCGCGGCGAGCGCCAACATCTTGTGCGCCAGCTCACGCACCGAGAAGTTGTTGGTCGGGTTGCCGATGTTATAGATCTTGCCGGTCGCGACGCCGTCTTTGTTCTCGATGATCTTCATCAGCGCGCCGATACCGTCGTCGATATCCGTGAACGCGCGTTTTTGCGCGCCACCGTCCACGAGGCTGATGTTCTCGCCGCGCACGATATGGCCGAGGAACTGCGTGACCACGCGCGAGCTACCTTCCTTCGGCGTGTAGATCGAATCGAGGCCCGGGCCGATCCAGTTAAACGGGCGGAACAGCGTGAAGTTCAGACCTTCCATTCCATAGCCCCAGATCACGCGGTCCATCAACTGCTTCGAGCATGCGTAGATCCAGCGCGGCTTGTTGATCGGACCATACGTCAGTTGCGATTCTTCCGGATCGAACTGCTCGTCCGTGCACATGCCGTACACCTCGGAGGTGGACGGAAACACGAGGTGCTTGCCGTACTTCACCGCCGAACGCACGATGGGCAGGTTCGCTTCGAAGTCCAGCTCGAACACGCGCAGCGGCTGCTTCACGTACGTAGCCGGCGTGGCGATTGCGACGAGCGGCAGGATCACGTCGCACTTTTTCACGTGATACTCGACCCACTCCTTGTTGATCGTGATGTCGCCTTCGAAGAAGTGCATCCGCTCATGATTGATGAGGTCGCCAAGGCGCTCGGTCTGCATGTCCATCCCGAACACTTCCCAGTCGGTCGTTTCGAGAATGCGTTTGGACAGGTGATGGCCGATGAAGCCGTTCACACCCAGAATCAGGACTTTTTTCATTGATGACGGGAAGATTGAATGAGCTGGGCGAATTCGGCTGGGGAGACGACTGACTCGTGGCCATCGTGCTGGCGCCGCAATTCGTGGATGGCGATGGCGCGACCGTCGCCGCACACCGCGAAAATCGCATTATCGCTTACGTGGAGGCCGGGGGGCAAATCGTGCCTTAGCGCCCCTGGCCGGGCAACGCGCGCCCGCGCGACGATGAAACGCTGGCCGTCCATGTCAGTGAAAGCGCCGGGATAGGGCGGCGCCACCGCGCGAATCAGGTTGTAGACGTCCTGGGCCGATTGCGCCCAGTCGATCCGGCCGTCCTCAGGCTTGCGCCCGCCGAAATAGCTGCCGTGCGCGAGGTCGTTGGGCAGATGGGGCGCCTCGCCGGCGAGCAGCGCCGGCAATACGCGCCACAGGGTCTGTTCGGCGGCCACGGTGACCTTGTCGAACACCTGCGCGGCGGTGTCGTCGGGCAGGATCGGCACCGGCGTCTGGGCGATGATCGCGCCCGCGTCGGGCTTGGCGGCCATTTCGTGCAGGGTGGCGCCGGTTTCCGTCTCGCCCTTGATGACCGCCCAGTTTGTCGGCACGCGGCCGCGGTACTTCGGCAGGAGTGAGCCGTGCATGTTGTAGGCGCCTCGCGCTGCAAGCGCGAGCAGGTCCACCGGCAACATGTGGCGGTAATAGAACGAGAAGATGAAATCGGGGCGCGCGGCGCTGACCGCTTCGCGCAATTCGGCGCTCTTCGGATCGGCCGGCGTGATGGTGGGAATACCGTAGCTCGCCGCCACCGACGCGACACTACCGAACCAGATGTTCTCGCTCGGGCTGTCTTCGTGGGTGACGACCAGCGCCACCTCGACGCCGCGCGCGAGCAGCACTTGCAGGCAGCGAACACCAACGTTGTGATACGCGAAAACGACTGCGCGTGGCTTCATGGATTGGGTCCCTGATCGATGAGCGGAGCGGGCTGGACCGCTTGCACCACAGTCTGGCGTGGTGTTTCGGTGACGGTCGCGCCGTTGCGCTGCTCCAGAATGGTCTGCACCAGATAGCGCGGTCGCGCGCGCACCTGCTGGTAGATGCGTCCAATGTATTCGCCGAGCAGCCCAAGCGCGAAGATGATCACGCCGAGCAGGAAGAACGTAATGGCGAACAGGGTGAACACACCTTGCACTTCCGCGCCGATGATGAAGCGCCGAATCAGCAGCAGCACGAACAGCCCCGCGGACCCGAGCGACAGGATCACGCCGATGAACGACAACCACTGCAGCGGCACGACGGAGAAGCCGGTGACCAGGTCGAAATTCAACCGGATCAGGCTGTAGAGCGAATACTTCGATTCGCCGGCAAAGCGCTCTTCGTGGGCGACTTCGATTTCCACCGGATTCTGCGCGAACGTGTAGGCGAGCGCCGGAATGAAGGTGTTGATTTCGCCGCAGCGGTTGATCGTGTCGATGATGTGCCGGCTATAGGCGCGCAGCATGCAGCCCTGGTCGGTCATCTTGATGCGGGTGATGCGCTCGCGCAGACGGTTCATCGCGCGTGAGGCCTTGCGGCGAAACAGGCTGTCCTGACGTTGCAGACGGATCGTGCCCACGTAGTCGTAGCCTTCACGCATCTTCGTGACCAGCTTGCCGATTTCTTCCGGCGGATTCTGCAGATCGGCGTCGAGCGTAATGACGATCTCGCCGCGCGACTGCTCGAAGCCGGCAAGGATCGCCATATGCTGGCCGTAGTTGCCGTTCAGCAGGATCACGCGCGTTGTGTCAGGCCGGAGCCGGAACTGGTCGGCCAGCAACTTCGCGGACATGTCGCGGCTGCCGTCGTTGATGAAGATCACTTCATAGCCGGCGCCGAGGGCGTCGAGCGCCGGGTAGAGGCGCGCAAACAGCGCCGCCAGGCCGGCCTCCTCGTTGTACACCGGGATGATGACCGAGACTTCCGGCGCAGCAGACATCGGGGAGCGATGTTCCGTTTGACTCATTTCCGCTTATTTTCCGTATTGTTCGCAAATTTCATTGACCGCGCGGCACACGCGCGCCACGTCGTCTTCGTTCATCAGTGTGAAGAGCGGCAGCGTGACCGTGGTGGCGCCGAAGCGCTCCGCATGCGGGAACATCCCTTCCTTGAAGCCGCGCGCCCGGTACAGCGAGAACAGATGGATCGCCGGGTAGTGCACGCCTGAACCGATACCGCGTTCCTTAAGTTCGCCCATGAAACCGGCGCGGTCGAGCGACAGTTTCTCGAGCGGCAGGGTGATCTGGAACATGTGCCAGTTGCTGTTCTCAAAGTCAGCAAGCGGCAGACCCATACCCAGCTTGACCGCCGCGCCGCCTTCCAGACCGGCGAAATACGCCCGCGCGAGCTTCTTGCGCTGGGCGAGGAAACGCTCCAGATGCGGCAACTGTCCGAGCCCGACGCGCGCGGCCACATCCGTGAGATTGTATTTGCCGCCGAGCACATCGCAATCCATCCCGTCAAAGCCAGTGCGGGTGATGCCTTGCAGGCGGTACTTCTGGGCGAGGATCGCTTCTTCCTCGTTGTTCAGGACCAGCGCGCCGCCTTCGATCGACGTCAGATTCTTGTTGGCATGGAAGCTGAACGACACCATGTCGCCGAGCTTGCCGATGCGCTCGCCCTTCCAGGTCGAACCGAACGCCTGCGCCGCGTCTTCGACCACGCGCAGCTTATGGGCGCGGGCGATGGCGTAGAGGCGGTCCATATCGACCGGAAGCCCCGACAGAAACACCGGAATGACCGCTTTGGTGCGCGGCGTGATGGCTTTTTCGAGCAGCCCGAGATCGATGTTGCGGGTGGCCGGATCGATGTCGACGAACACGGGTGTCGCGCCCGTTTCGTAAATCACGTTGCTGGTTGCGACCCACGAAGCGGGCGTCGTGATGACTTCGTCGCCTTCACCCACACCGGCGATGCGCAAGCCGATTTCGAGCGTCGCGGTGCCCGAGTTGAACGTGCGCACGGGGCGGCCGCCGCAGAATTCCGACAGCACGGCTTCGAACTTCTGGTTCTGCGGGCCGGTAGTGATCCAGCCGGAGCGGAGCACGTCCGCAACGCCCTGAATCGTTTCTTCATCGATTTCCGGACGGACAAACGGCAAAAATGGGACGGATGACTGGTTCATGAATGCTTCGCTCAAAAGAAATAGGGCGACAACCTGCGACGGTGGCAAACGGCAAGGATACTGCGGCGGGTCAGGGGGCATTGAGCGCTTAAGGGATCGCTGACGCGCAGTGCTTACCAGCCGTTACGCGGGTTATGCCCTGGTTTATGCCCTTGCACCTGCTACCGCCGTCCATCAACTCGTTACCGGGCCCGGCGAGCCGGACCAAATGGTGCAAACACTGAAAAACGTTCTGCGCGAATCGATGCGCGCCGAGCGTCGGCTAGCTGCGCGCCAGCACGACAACCCCAATCAGGATGATGCCGATGCCAACGAGCCGCTGCACCGACAGCACTTCGCCGAACAGATACCACGCGGCGAAGGCGTTGACGACGTAGCCCAAAGACAGCATCGGATAGGCAATCGACACGTCCACCCGCGACAGCCCGATCACCCAGACTGCCACGCTGATCACATAGCAACCGAGGCCACCGATGATCGGCAATTGCGTGGCCAGCTTGAAGCCAATGGGCAGGATGTTCGCACGGCTGAATTCGAAGTGTCCAACGGCATTCGTACCGGCTTTGAGCAGCAACTGCGCAGTGGCGTTCAGCGCGACGCCGGCGAGGATACAAAAGAGCGAAATTGGGTTCATCAAAGGTTCAGGTCCGAATATGGGGTTACGGCTGCGGTTTTTCCACAATCACCCGGCGCGAGTCGCGCGCGACGATCTGCATGGGGACGTGCTGCGCGAGCAATTCGTCGTAGCGTGCCGGGGGTAGAAGCGCGAGCGCGTAGCGGTCGGCGTCCCAACGTTTGAGCCACTCGGCGACCGTTGGCACCCACTTCTGCGGTTCCACCGACACGCCGAAAGCGAGTTCGTCCGGGTGTTCGACCATGATCATCGTGTGATCGACGTAGAACGGCAACGTGTGATCCAGTACGCCGACCGAATAGAACGGCGTATCCGGCGGCAGTTTGGCAATCGCGGCCTTGATGGCGGGGGCGAGCGGCGCGCCGGAACTCAGCCGGCCGAACACGTCATGACCCGTACCAGCGATGGTCCCAAGCAGCAGCCATGCGGCGCCGAACATGGCGGTGGCGCCGACGATGCCCGTGCGGCTATGGCGATTCAGCCACATCGCTGCAAGCGTCAGAACGAAGGCGGTGCCGAGCGCGGCCAGCACCCAGGTCCGGTAGGCGACGTATAGCTCCGTAGGATTGCGGGCGTCGCCAAAGCGGCCCATGAACAGCGCGACAAAGGCCGCGACGATCAGAAACACCGCGTAGCCGGCCAGATGGCGGCGCAGTTGTTGCGCGGTGACGAGCGGCAGATACATGCCGATCACCATGGCTAGCGGCGGTGCGATTGGCAGCGTGTAGGAGATCAGTTTCGAATGCGAGGCGCTGAAAAACAGGAAGATGAAGCCCGTCCATACCAGCATCATGATGACCGGCGAGAAGCCGTTCGGCTGACGCGGCAGGCGCAGCGCATGGCGCAGGCTCTGCACGCTCACGGACAGCCAGGGCAGGAAGCCCACCAGGATGACCGGCACGAAATAGTAGAACGGCCCCGGACGGTTCTGCTCTGGCGTCAGGTAGCGCTGGAACTGCTGGACGATAAAGAAGAAGTTAAGGAATTCCGGATTGCGTTGCTGCACCAGCACGAACCAGGGGGTGGCGATCGCGAAGAACACGATCAGGCCGCCGATCAGGTGTAGCCGTTTCCACACGGCCCAATCACGGGCGACCAGTGTGTAGAGCACCAGCACAGCGCCCGGCAGGATCAGCCCGACCAGACCTTTGGACAACACGGCGAGCGCCATCGACGCCCAGCAGAGCCACATCCACACCCGGACCTGTCCGGTGGACAGGTTGGGGCGCTGGGCCAGCAGCAATGCGCACAGCGTCAACTCCATCCAGAACGACAGGCCCATGTCGAGCGTGTTGAAGTGGCCCATCAGGTTCCAGTACGGCGAGGTTGCCAGCACGATGGCCGCGAACACGCCGGTGGCGGCGTTGAACACGCGCGCGCCGGTGAAGCCAATCAGCAGTACGCCGGCAAACCCAGTCAGGGCCGTGTAGAGCCGCGCCTGCCATTCACCGATGCCGAACCACGCGAAAGTCAGCGCGTTCGCCCAGGTTTGCAGCGGCGGCTTCTCGAAGTACTTGTAACCGTTGTAGCGCGGCGTGATCCAGTCGCCGGTGAGGAACATCTCACGCGCCATTTCGGCATAGCGGCCTTCGTCGCTCGGCAGCAGGTGGCGCCAGCCAAGCGGCACGAACCAGATCAGGGCGAGGACGATCACCAGCAGCAAGAGGGCGGTGCGGTTGAGCGGTAGCCTGGACGGCATATCGTTCATGGATGGTTAGCCTGTTTTTTGCGACGCCGCAGGGCGGCGTAGTAGTGTTGTTAAGGTGCTGTCAGGGACACACGGAGCGGCGCGGACATTCTGCTGCTGCCGGCTTGCCGGCCCGGCGCGCTGGCCATCCTGACGCTCGGGCGTTTGCAGACGGGTGTCGCTGGACTGCCGGTCGCTCCGCTGTTCGTTGCCGTTCGCTGACAGTGGATGCTTATCGGGGCCGCCGGCGCCAGTGGCTTCCACAGTCAGCTTTTCAGCCACGCGTGCTCCTGTTCGCCATGACCGCTGCGCAGTTTACGTTATTGCCGCAGACTTGCCGATCCGCCGAAAGGCCAGTCGCGCGGCGTGATTATGCTTCGATCAGTAAAGCTGCCGCGACTTTGCGGCCCTCGGCCATCAGAATGTTGTAGGTGCGGCAGGCGGCCTTAAAGTCCATGGTTTCGACGCCGATCCGATGCGCAGCAAGCGCCGCGGTCAGCCGGGGATGCGGGAAGCGCAAGCGCTCGCCGCTGCCGAACACGACCACTTCTGGCGCCGGTGCGATCAACATTTCGAAATGCTCTGGCGTCAGTGCTTCGAATGAAGACACCGGCCACGGGATGACAGGCGCCTCCGGCAGCACAAGAATGCTGCCGGCGTGGCGCTGAAGATTGATTTCGACAAAGTCGGCGCCGTAACCGGTCACGGTGTTCAAGGCGCCGCTGGAATCCTGGTGTAATTTCAAATTGGTTTTCCGAAGTCGTCCGATGTCGTCTTGATTGCCCCCAAACCTGCCGCTTCGCGCTGCCCCCGAGGGGCCAGGAAACGTGGCCCGGCCGCCTGGCAGCCTGGCGTTTTCCTGTGAGATCTCACGCGCCGGCTGCCGTCGGAGATGCACAAACGGCCATGCGCGCTGGACACGAAGCGGCCGAAAGGGCTTCCGCGAGCGTTTGGTGCATTGCGGAAGTCGGCCAAAATCCGCTAAATTATAACTTTTTAGCCGCCCACCCGCGCCCCTTGCTTCGCTCGCCGCCATAAGCCGCGACCGAATGGGGCACCGAACACCGCCAACGCGCCGGTTCGGGCGTCGCCAAAGTTGCGACCCGGCAGCTTACCAGGCGTTCCCTGAAGACGGCCTTAAGGTGTGACCTGAGGTGTCAGTTGGTCCCTCAAATGGCGATTCAGGGTGAGCAGCGGCCTTTGCGGTCGCGCGCAGTCTCTGGCTGACCACGGGCGCCGCACGCCATTTCGAGGCATCCACGGTGACTGTGAGAACATGAGGGACGCCTTGGCGTTACCGGTTGCAGCAGCGAGGGCGCACAACGCTCGGCTCCAGCCAGCACAATGGCGCCCCATTTGCGATAACGCCCGCGCGATCCGCGGCAAACGCGAATCAGCCTGGTCCGCGAGAGCGCGCATGGACCAGCCGCTCTGTATCCCGACTCCCCGTGCCCGCATGTTGTGGGCTTGCCCAGCTTACTTATCCAGGATGAAGTGCCCGCCGTGAAACCGATTCTCAAATCCAACAAGCTGTTGAATGTCTGCTACGACATCCGTGGGCCCGTGCTCGAACATGCGAAGCGGCTCGAAGAAGAAGGCCATCGCATCATCAAGCTGAATATCGGCAATCTGGCGCCGTTCGGGTTCGACGCGCCGGACGAGATCATCCAGGACATGATCCTGAATCTGCCTGGCTCGTCAGGGTATTCCGACTCGAAAGGCGTGTTTGCCGCCCGTAAGGCGATCATGCATTACACCCAGCAAAAGGGCGTGCATGGCGTCGAGTTGGACGATATCTACATCGGCAACGGCGCCTCGGAACTGATCGTGATGGCGCTTCAGGGTCTGCTGAACGACGGCGACGAGGTGCTGCTGCCCGCACCGGACTATCCGCTGTGGACAGCGGGCGTGAGCCTCTCGGGCGGCACGCCGGTGCATTACGTCTGCGACGAAGCGGCCAACTGGATGCCGGATCTGGACGATATCCACGCCAAGATCACGCCCAATACGCGGGCGCTCGTCATCATCAACCCGAACAACCCGACTGGCGCGCTGTATTCGGATGAAATGCTGCTCGGCCTGATCGAGATTGCGCGCCAGCACGGCCTCGTCATCTTCGCGGACGAGGTGTACGACAAGATCATTTACGACGGCAAGCCGCATACGTCGGTGGCCGCGCTTTCGGAAGACGTGTTGACAGTCACCTTCAACAGTCTCTCGAAGAGCTACCGCTCGTGCGGCTATCGGGCCGGCTGGATGTTTATTTCGGGGCTGACCGGCGACAACCGGCGCCACGCAAAAGACTATTTCGAAGGGCTCGGCATTCTGGCGTCGATGCGCCTGTGTCCGAACGTGCCCGGCCAGTATGCGATCCAGACGGCGCTCGGTGGTTACCAGAGCATCAACGACCTGATCGTACCGACTGGGCGCCTGTACAAACAGCGCCAACTCGCGTATGACATGCTGACGGCCATCCCCGGCGTGACCTGCGTGAAGCCGGAAGCGGCCCTCTACATGTTCCCGCGCCTCGACTCGAAGATGTATCCGATCCAGGACGACCAGCAGTTCATCCTGGAACTGCTGCTGGCCGAACGGGTACTGCTCGTGCAGGGCACCGGCTTTAACTGGAAGTCGCCGGACCATTTCCGTGTCGTGTTTTTGCCGAACGTCGACGACCTGGCCGATTCGATCAACCGGATCGCCCGCTTCCTCGACGGCTACCGAAAACGTCACACGGTCTGACGCGCCCGACACGATTCGCGCGACAGACCGGGACCCCTGTTTCCCTTAATCCTCAATAGAAAACACACGCTGCATGGAACCGATCAAAGTTGGACTGCTGGGCTTCGGCACGGTGGGCAGCGGCACCTTCACGGTACTGCGCCGCAACCAGGAAGAAATCAAACGACGCGCCGGCCGCGGCATCGAGATTGCGCGCATTGCTGTGCGCAATCCGGCCAAGGCGACTGCGGCGCTCGGCAACGAGGCCGGCACGGTGGAGATCACCGATAACTTCTCTGCGGTGGTCGACGATCCGTCGATCGATATCGTCGCGGAAATGATCGGCGGCACGAGCATTGCGCGCGAACTGGTGCTGCGCGCCATCGCCAATCGCAAGCACGTGGTTACGGCCAACAAGGCGCTGCTCGCGGTGCACGGCACCGAGATCTTCGAAGCGGCCCGTAGCAACGGCGTGATGGTGGCGTTCGAGGCGGCGGTGGCCGGCGGCATCCCGATCATCAAGGCATTGCGCGAAGGGCTGACTGCCAACCGGATTCAGTACATTGCCGGCATCATCAACGGCACGACGAATTACATCCTGTCGGAGATGCGCGACCGCGGGCTGGACTTTGCGACGGCGCTGAAGGCAGCCCAGGAGCTGGGCTACGCGGAAGCCGACCCGACTTTCGACATCGAAGGCGTCGACGCCGCGCACAAGGCGACCATCATGAGCGCGATTGCGTTTGGTGTGCCGGTGCAGTTCGACAAGGCTTACGTCGAAGGCATCAGCAAGCTGGCCGCGATCGACATCAGATATGCCGAAGAACTCGGCTACCGGATCAAGCTGCTGGGCATTGCGCGCCGCGCTGACAAGGGCATTGAGTTGCGCGTGCATCCGACGCTGATTCCGGAAAAGCGCCTGCTCGCGAACGTGGAAGGCGCGATGAACGCGGTCGTCGTGCACGGTGACGCCGTGGGCACGACGCTGTACTACGGCAAGGGCGCGGGCGCCGAGCCTACGGCTTCTGCAGTGGTGGCGGATCTGGTCGACGTGACGCGCCTGCATACGGCCGACCCGGAGCATCGCGTGCCGCATCTGGCGTTCCAGCCGGACAGTCTGTCGAACACTCCGATCCTGCCGATCGATGAAGTCACGAGCGGCTATTACCTGCGTTTGCGGGTGGCTGACGTGACCGGCGTGCTCGCCGATATCACGCGCATCCTCGCCGACACGGGCATCTCCATCGATGCGTTGCTGCAAAAAGAATCGGAGCAGGTCGACGCCAACGGCAAGGGCGAAACCGACATCATCCTGATCACGCACGAAACGGTCGAGAAACACGTCAATGCCGCGATCAAAAACATCGAGGCGTTGAAGACCGTTGTGTCGCAGGTGACCAAGCTGCGCATGGAAGCACTGAACTAGGCACGAGACTGACATGAACTACCTTTCTACGCGCGGCGCCGGAGCCGGCGAGCGCCATACGTTTTCCGACATCCTGCTCGGCGGTCTTGCGAAGGATGGCGGGCTTTATCTGCCCGCGGAATATCCACGGGTTTCGGCCGTCGAACTCGCGCGCTGGCGCACGTTGTCGTATGCGGATCTCGCGTTCGAGATCCTGTCGAAATTCAGCGACGATATTCCCGCCGAAGATCTGCGCATGCTCACGCGCCGCACTTACACGGCACAAACCTACTGCAACGTGCGCGACGATGAAAGCGCTGAGCAGATCACGCCGCTCAAGACGCTGGGCGTCGAGAATGGCGCGCCGCTGTCGCTGCTGGAACTGTCCAACGGCCCGACGCTGGCGTTCAAGGACATGGCGATGCAGTTGATCGGCAACCTGTTCGAGTACGCTTTGGCCAAGCACGGCGAGACGCTCAACATTCTGGGCGCCACGTCCGGCGACACGGGCAGCGCCGCGGAATACGCGATGCGCGGCAAGAAGGGCATTCGCGTCTTCATGCTCTCGCCGCACAAGAAGATGAGCGCGTTCCAGACTGCGCAGATGTACAGCCTGCAGGACCCGAACATTTTCAATCTCGCCGTGGAAGGCGTGTTCGACGACTGCCAGGACATCGTCAAGGCCGTCTCGAACGATCATGCGTTCAAGGCGAAGTACAAGATCGGCACGGTCAATTCGATCAACTGGGCGCGCGTGGTGGCTCAGGTCGTGTACTACTTCAAGGGCTATTTCGCCGCGACGCAAACGAACGACGAGCGCGTCTCGTTCACGGTCCCCTCGGGTAATTTCGGCAACGTCTGCGCGGGCCACATCGCGCGCATGATGGGGCTGCCCATCGAGAAGCTGGTGGTCGCCACCAACGAAAACGACGTGCTCGACGAGTTCTTCCGCACCGGTATCTACCGCGTGCGCAAGGCGGCTGAGACGTATCACACCAGCAGCCCGAGCATGGACATTTCGAAGGCCTCGAACTTCGAGCGCTTCGTGTTCGATCTGCTGGGCCGCGATCCGGCGCGTGTGTTGCAACTGTTCCGCGATGTCGAAGAGAAGGGCGGCTTCGATCTGGCGGCAAGCGGCGATTTCGTGCGGGTCAAGGAGTTCGGCTTCGTGTCAGGGAGCAGCAGCCATGCGGACCGCGTCGACGCGATCCGCGACGTGTTCGAACGCTACGACACGATGATCGACACCCATACGGCCGATGGTCTGAAGGTGGCGCGCGAGCATCTGCAGCCAGGTATTCCGATGATCGTGCTTGAGACGGCGCAGCCCATCAAATTCGGCGAAACGATCCGCGAGGCGCTGCTGCGTGAACCGGAGCGGCCAGCGGCGTTTTCCGGCATCGAGGCGCTGCCGCAGCGCTTCGAGGTGCTGCCGGCGGATGCGCAGCGGGTGAAGGACTTTGTGGTTGCGCATACGGGTGAATAGGGGCGGCTGAGCGTTTGCGCGAGCGGTGTTGCGCTGCGGCGCAGCGCCGACTGCCCACCGCCCCCGGCGGCCTTTCGAACCCTCGCTAAACCTGTCCATCAGGCCGTGTAGCCCCGCCGATCCCCACAGGCCGCTACAATGATCTTTTCAGATCCGCGCGTCTTCCGATCGATGTCCACGACTCCGTCTTCCGCGCCTCGCGCCCCCATGCTTTCGACCGCCGACGCCCTCGCGACATTGCTCGGTGCAGCCCGCGCAGTGGACGGCACTGAAACGCTGCCCACGCTCGATGCGCTCAACCGCGTGCTGGCCGCAGACGTAGTTTCGCCGCTTGATGTGCCGCCCATGAACATCAGTGCGATGGACGGCTACGCTGTGCGCATCGCCGATCTGACCCAGGGCGAGCGCCGCTTGCCGGTCTCCCAGCGCATCCCCGCGGGTCACGCGGCGGAGCCGCTTGCCGCAGGCACGACCGCACGCATTTTCACTGGGGCCACCGTGCCACCAGGCGCGGATGCGATTGTGATGCAGGAGCAAACCGAAGCCGACGGCGATGCGGTGACGATCCTGCACATGCCGAAGGCGGGTGAATGGATTACGGCGAAGGGTGCGGATATCCATAGCGGCTCAGTGATCCTGCCGGCCGGGACGCGCCTGACGCCTCAAGCACTGGGACTGGCGGCTTCGGTTGGCTGTGCCGAGCTACAGGTGGTGCGGCGCGTCAAGGTGGCGGTCTTTTTCACTGGCGACGAACTGACCATGCCCGGCGAGCCGCTCAAGTCCGGCGCCATCTATAACTCGAACCGCTTCACGTTGCGCGGAGTGCTCGAAAAGCTCGGCTGCGAAGTGACGGACTACGGCATCGTCCCCGACCGCCTCGACGCGACCCGCTCCACGTTGCGCGAGGCCGCGTATGCGCATGATCTGATTCTCACTTGCGGCGGCGTGTCGGTGGGCGAGGAGGATCACGTGAAGCCGGCGGTCGAGGCTGAAGGGCGCCTGTCAATGTGGCAGATCGCCATGAAACCCGGCAAGCCGCTCGCGTTTGGTGCGGTGCGGCGTGCGGGTGTATCTCAGGGCGCGGAAGGTGGCGTGGCGGCCGCGGCTGTGGCTGGGTCTGAAGCAGAGTCGGTTTCTGTGTCCGGGGCCGCGGTCGAGTCCGAGGCTTTCTTCATCGGTCTGCCCGGCAACCCGGTGTCGACCTTCGTGACCTTCCTGCTCTTCGTGCGTCCGTTCGCACTGCGGCTAATGGGCGTGCGTACTGTGACACCGCGTGCGCTGTCGCTGCGGGCCGATTTCGCACAGTCGAAGGCCGACCGGCGCAACGAATTTCTGCGCGCACGCGTCAACCCCGCTGGCGGCCTCGATCTGTTCCCGAACCAGAGTTCGGCCGTGCTGACCTCGACTGTGTGGGGCGACGGCTTGATCGACAACCCGCCCAATCACGCGATCAGCGCGGGTGAAACCGTGCGCTTCATTCCGTTTTCCGAACTGCTGAACTGACACCGGCCATGCCTGGCAGCGACTCCAATGAAGATCCAGCTTAAATACTTTGCGAGCGTGCGTGAAGCGCTCGGCACCGCCGACGAGGCGGTAGACGTCCCGGACATGGTCGCCACCGTTGGCGACGTGCGTGACTGGTTGCGGGTGCGCGGCGGCATCTGGGCGGAGACGCTCGCCGAGGGGCGGGCGCTGCGCATGGCTTGCAATCACGTGATGACGGACGCCGGCACGCGTCTCACGGATGGCTGTGAGGTTGCGTTTTTCCCCCCGGTG
Organism: Paraburkholderia sp.; assembly: GCF_049581445.1. GTDB lineage: Bacteria > Pseudomonadota > Gammaproteobacteria > Burkholderiales > Burkholderiaceae > Paraburkholderia. Next base: position 16,227 of record NZ_JBAURZ010000103.1, read on the forward strand.
ACGGGTGGCTAAGGTACGCGCAATGAGGGGGCAGCAATGACGGTCCGTATCCAGACCGAAGATTTCGACCTGAGCCGCGAGGTCGCCGCGTTACGCGCGCTCAATCCGAAGATCGGCGCGGTGGCCTGCTTTGTCGGCACCGTGCGCGACCTGAACGAGGGCAGCACGGTCGAGACCATGGAACTCGAGCATTATCCTGGCATGACGGAGAAATCGCTGGAGTCAATTGTCGAGGCCGCGAAGGGCCGCTGGCCGGGCATTGAAGTGCTGATCGTTCACCGTGTGGGCAAGCTGGTTCCGCTCGACCAGATCGTGCTGGTAGCGACGACTGCGGCGCATCGTGGCGATGCATTTGCCTCGTGCGAGTTCGTGATGGACTATCTGAAAACCGCCGCGCCGTTCTGGAAGAAAGAAAAGACCGGGCAGGGGGAGCGGTGGGTTGATGCCCGCGTGAGCGATGATGCCGCACTCGCGCGCTGGGGCATTCAGTCGACTAATACGAAGTCCAAAGCATAGTGGCTGCGTGGGCTAGAGCCCTTGGCGTTCACCGCTCACCCTTACTCATCCAATGAACGGCCGATGATCTTTGCCGGAAACGGCTCGCCACGTGGCGTCGCCGCGGCACGCGAGGCATCGCCCGCAGCCTCGCGTTGACGCGGTGCAACGCGCTCCAGCAACGCCTGCTGCTCGGCAGGGATGGTGTAGTCCCAGCCAAAGCGGCTCAATTGCAGGCTTTGCGCGATACGCAGCGCCGGCTCCATGAAACGGATCGCTGCGGCCGGTTCATAGCGCGATTCCACCGTATCCAGAAACAGATACAGCCAATGGCTGAAGTGTCGTGGCTCGATGCCCGGCAGAGGCTGGTGTGCTTGCTGCACATTGCCGCGATACTGCTTGGCGCCGAGCACGAGGCTCGCCCAGAATGTGCACATCTTTGGCAAATGCTCATCCCAGCGTCCGGCCAGTTTCTGTTCAAAGACCGGCCCGAGCAACGAATCGGCTCGTACCCTGTCATAAAACGCGTAGACAAGGTCGCGGATATTGGCTTCGGTGGGTTCGGTATGCCGTGGCGCAGCGGCGGCGGGAAGGGTTGGATTCATGCGGTGACCAGAACAAAAACGCGGAAGTGCTGAATCCGCCGGATACTACGAATACCACAAACGCGAAAAGCCAGCCTGGTTGATGATCGATTGAGTGACTCAGTGCTGGGGGGCAACCTCGGAGTCAACCTCGGGCTTAACCCCAGAGGCGACCAGTGCGTCAACCACGAGAACAACTTCGGAGACAACAACGCTAACAGCAAACGGTACCATTCACACTGAGACACACTCAGGGACAGTCGTCGCAATAACATGCGCAGGCCCTGCATGTTATTGCGAAGCCGCTGGACCCACAACCCTTGCGTCGACACGGTCTTCCAGCCGATCACCGTTGCCGCTCATTGCGACCTTGCACTCATGAGACTGACGGACTACACGGACTACTCGCTACGCGTCATGCTGTATCTCGCGGTACGCGGCGCGGGACTATCGACGATTCAGGAGATCTCCGATGCTTATGGCATTTCGAAGAATCATCTGATGAAAGTGGTGCAACGTCTGGGGGAACTGGGATGGGTGGAAACGGTACGCGGGCGCAACGGCGGCTTGCGCCTGTTCGAACACTCGGGCACGTTGACCGTCGGCGAGGTGGTGCGCGCCACCGAAAGCGATTTCGCCCTGGTCGGCTGCTTCCCCGATGAGGGCGGAGGCCATCGGCATTGCGTGATCCAGTCGCAATGCCGGCTCAAGGGCGTGCTCGAAGTAGCGCGTCACGCCTTCCTGTCCGAACTGGACCGCCACACGATCGGCGAACTCGCCGAGCCGGCCGGTCCGCTGGCCACACTTCTCGGTCTAGGACGGATCATCCCGCTTACTGTGGCAACGTCAGGTGACGGCGGCGCGCCGCCAGCCGATTGATTGCGTCGAAGCGGTTCTGCTCGTCAATTGTTAAATACTTGCGTTCACGTGCAAAAAAGCGCTTGAAACTCGCAGAAAACGCCTCATTTTGAACGTATTCGAAATTGGAGGACGCTTGATGAGAATCGACAAACTCACTACTAAATTCCAGGAAGCACTGGCCGACGCCCAGAGTCTGGCGGTTGGCCATGACAATCAGTACATCGAGCCTTTGCATCTGCTGGCGGCACTCGTCGCGCAGCAGGATGGCTCGGCACGCTCGCTGCTGTCGCGCGCCGGCGTACACGTTCAGGCGCTGCAAACGGCCCTGAAAGATGCCATCACACGTCTGCCGCAGGTGCAAGGCACCGACGGCAACGTGCAGATCGGCCGCGATCTGACTGGCCTGCTCAATCAGGCCGACAAGGAAGCGCAAAAGCTCAACGACACCTACATCGCGAGCGAAATGTTCCTGCTGGCCGTCGCCGACGACAAGGGCGAGGCCGGGCGGTTGGCCCGTCAACATGGCCTGTCGCGCAAGTCGCTGGAAGCGGCCATTGCGGCCGTGCGGGGCGGCTCGCAAGTGCACAGCCAGGACGCCGAGAGCCAGCGTGAAGCCCTGAAGAAATACACGGTCGACCTGACCGAGCGTGCCCGCTCCGGCAAGCTCGATCCGGTGATTGGACGCGATGACGAAATCCGTCGCTCGATTCAGATCCTCCAGCGCCGTACCAAGAACAACCCAGTGCTGATCGGCGAACCGGGCGTGGGCAAGACCGCGATCGTCGAGGGTCTCGCGCAGCGCATCGTCAACGGCGAGGTGCCGGAAACGCTCAAAGGCAAGCGCGTGCTGTCGCTCGATATGGCGGCGCTGCTGGCCGGCGCCAAGTATCGGGGCGAGTTCGAAGAGCGCCTGAAGGCCGTGCTGAACGATATCGCCAAAGACGAGGGCCAAACGATCGTCTTCATCGACGAAATCCACACCATGGTTGGCGCGGGGAAGGCCGAGGGCGCGATGGACGCGGGCAATATGCTCAAGCCGGCGCTCTCGCGCGGCGAGCTGCATTGCGTCGGCGCCACCACGCTTGATGAGTATCGCAAGTACATCGAAAAGGATGCGGCGCTCGAACGCCGGTTCCAGAAAGTGCTGGTCGACGAGCCGTCGGTTGAGGCAACCATCGCCATTCTGCGCGGCTTGCAGGAAAGGTATGAACTGCACCACGGCGTCGATATCACGGACCCGGCCATTGTCGCGGCGGCGGAACTGTCGCATCGCTACATCACCGACCGTTTTCTGCCGGACAAGGCGATCGACCTGATCGACGAAGCTGCTTCGAAGATCAAGATGGAAATCGATTCGAAGCCGGAAGAAATGGACCGGCTCGACCGCCGCCTGATCCAGTTGAAGATCGAACGCGAAGCCGTCAAGAAGGAAAAGGACGAAGCGTCGCAGAAGCGTCTGCAGTTGATCGAGGAAGAAATCGAGCGGCTGAACCGCGAATATTCTGATCTCGAAGAAATCTGGACTGCTGAGAAAGCCGCGGTGCAGGGCAGTGCGCAGTTGAAGGAAGAAATCGAGCGCACGCGTGCTGAAATCGTGCGTCTGCAACGCGAAGGCAAGCTGGAGAAGGTTGCTGAACTGCAGTACGGCAAACTGCCGGGACTCGAAGCGCAATTGAAGGAAGTAACGCAGGCCGAGGCAAAAGAGCAGAACAATCCGACTCGTCCGCGTCTGCTGCGCACGCAAGTTGGTGCGGAGGAAATTGCCGAAGTCGTCTCGCGTTCGACGGGCATTCCCGTGTCGCGCATGATGCAAGGCGAGCGCGAAAAACTGCTGCAGATCGAAGCGAAGCTGCACGACCGGGTGGTCGGTCAGGACGAAGCAATCACGGCGGTGGCCGATGCAATCCGCCGTTCGCGTGCGGGGTTGTCGGACCCGAACCGTCCGTACGGCTCGTTCCTGTTCCTCGGGCCGACGGGCGTAGGCAAGACCGAACTGTGCAAGGCGCTGGCGTCGTTCCTGTTCGATTCGGAAGATCATCTGATCCGCATCGACATGAGCGAGTTCATGGAGAAGCACAGTGTGGCGCGGCTGATCGGCGCGCCGCCGGGATATGTCGGTTATGAGGAAGGCGGTTACCTGACCGAAGCCGTGCGTCGCAAGCCGTATAGCGTGATTCTGCTCGACGAGATCGAGAAGGCTCACCCGGACGTGTTCAACGTGCTGCTGCAGGTGCTGGACGATGGCCGCATGACCGATGGTCAGGGGCGTACCGTGGACTTTAAGAACACGGTGATCGTGATGACGTCGAACCTTGGTTCGCAGGTGATCCAGTCAATGGTCGGCGAGCCGCAGGAAGCCGTGAAGGATGCGGTGTGGGAAGAAGTGAAGCTGCATTTCCGCCCCGAATTCCTCAACCGGATCGATGATGTGGTCGTGTTCCATGCGCTTGATCGCTCGAACATCCAGTCCATCGCGAAGATCCAGTTGCAACGGCTGCATGAACGGCTCGCCAAGCTCGACATGCAACTGGTTGTCTCGGACGCGGCGCTGGAATTGATCGGCAAGGTCGGTTACGACCCGTTGTTCGGTGCGCGGCCTTTGAAGCGCGCGATCCAGCAGGAGATCGAGAATCCCGTCGCCAAGCTGATTCTTGCCGGCAAGTTTGGTCCGAAGGACGTGATTCCGGTCGAAGTGGAAGACGGCAAGCTCGTGTTCGACCGCGTTGTGCACTGAGCGCAAGGCGGTGCGGTGCGCATGACAGGGCGGCATTACTTGAGTCGCCCCTGAACGGTGGGGAAGCAAAGGGCAACGAAGCGATTCGTTGCCCTTTTTTACTTGTGCGCGAGACGTGCGTGCCTCGCACGGGTGTCAAACGCACGCCCGGTCGCAACCAGCAACGAAGAACGAAGCTGGACGAACCGAGGCGCCTTAAGCGTTGCCCTTGCCAAACAGCGAAGCTATGCCACCAAGCGCACCGAGCACGGTCGTCGAATTCAGCTGGCCCTCGGCGGGGACTTCGCCATTCGGGGTCGCCGCGTTGACCACGTGGGGCAAGATCTGCGACAGCAATCCGGTGACCTGGTCCGGCTGAACGCCTGCCTTGGCGGCCAGGTTGGTGACGGTGTCCGAGCCCAGCACACTGTGCAGCGTGTCGGCGGAGATCGGCTGGTTCTCACCGTTGCTGACCCACGAACTGATGATGTCGCCGGCCCCTTTGTCCTTGAACTGCTGGATCAGGCCGTTCAGGCCACCAGGCTGGTTGTTGACGAATTCGAGCGCGGTGCTGACGAGCGCTTGATGGTCGCCACCGCCTTCAGGCGATTGGCCGAGCAGGGAACCGATAGTGTCGAATAGGCTCATGACGGTCTCTCTTGAATGCCGGCGTTGGTGTCAACGCTGGCGGGTGAAAACGCCGCGCGGTTGCGCGGCACCGGATGGATGCGAAACGCGGCGCTGGTGCTACCGTGCGCTGTGCGGGTGAACGGTGTAAAACCGTTCGTCCTGCCGACAATCAGGCGCCCGATGCAGCGGCGGCCGACGCGGCCTTGCTCTTCTTCGACTTCTTCGTTTTGGAAGCCTTCGTGCCCGACGCGTCCGCCGGTGCGCTTGCCGCTGCGGTTGCCGCAGGAGCCGAGGCAGCCGCGGCCTGGGAT
>NZ_JBAURZ010000104.1:0-1668 GCF_049581445.1 Paraburkholderia sp.
GCATTCGCGCGAGCGCGGTGGCCAGCGAGGAGGTCAGGACAGCGCTGCCGGCGATTCGCAGGTGACGGGGCGTGTGCCGCGAGACGCGTTTGGCAAAGCGATTGGCCCGTGAGTTGGGCTGATAGGAAGCCTAACTGAAAGACTACCTGAAGGCCTCGCTGAAAGCGCGGCAACGCGGTGACCGCGTGACCGACGGTCCGGCCGAAAGCCTAACCAAAGCTCAAACAAAGCCTGACCGGCAACCTAACGTCCGCTCGCCTCGAGCCGGCGACGCACCGTCGATGCCCACCGTTCTGGCGTGAGACTGCTGGCGGCGATCGCCATAGTCTCTGGCCACTGCTCGCGAACAATGTCGGTCAGCACCTGGCCAGGCGGCGCTTCCACCAGCACATCGGCGCCCATTTCGAGCATTACGGAAAGCGCGTCGAACCAGCGAACCGTGTAGCGCATATTGGTGGCGAGGTCACCGCGGATGGCCTCGGCCGTATGCAATGGCCGTCCGCCGCGATTCCCGACGTAAATGCTCTGTGGTGTGTGAAACGGCACGTTGCGCGCGTAATCGATCAGTTGCTCCGCGGCATCGGCGAGCAATTCGCAATGCGACGGCACGCTCACCGCGAGCCGCGTTGCTTTACGTGCGCCAGCGGCAAGCGCCCGTGCGATCAACGCTTCAAGCGCCGCGTCCGAGCCCGCCATCACGATCTGCCTCGGGGCGTTGACGTTGCCCACATAGACGCTTGCCATACCTTGCTTGACCTGTTCAGCGGCAAGCGCTTCCAGTTGATGCTCAGTCAGCCCGGAAATAGCGGCCAGCCCATACCCGGATGGATATGCGGTCTCCATCAATTCGGCCCGCTTGCGCACCATGCGTAGCGCGTCGTCAAATTGCAGTGCACCACAACTCACCGCCGCGGCATACGCACCCACTGAGAGTCCTGCGCTGATATGGGGCGTCAGTTGCGCGTCGGCGAGGACGCGCACGGTAGCGACACCGGCCACGACGAGGCCGATCTGAACGGCAACCGTGGAGCGCAGCGCCTCCTCGGTATCGAGCGCAAGGACATCGATTCCGAGTGCCTGTGACGCTTCGTCAAGCGTTGCATGGACCACAGGGTGGGTGGGCAAGCGATGCAGGAAACCCGCGGATTGCGCTCCCTGGCCAGGAAACTGGAGGGCGAGCATTAGGCCTGCATGAAAGTGGTGGCCCAAGGGTCGGCAGCCAGCCGTGGACCTTGCGCATGACGCGCCATCACGCGCGATTTGCCGGATGCCCACTCGGCGAGCGCAACGCCACCCGCCGGTGTTTCAAGCTGGATGTCGACGCGACTGCCCTCGCGCAGCGCATGCGCCTGGAGTTCGGTCAACAATTGCACGGCCAGTTCACGCGACAGTTCATCTGGAGTCCGTATCAACAGATCAAGGTCGCTCGTGACCGTGACGGTCGGGATCTGTGTGGCCAGTTCAAAACCCGCGCTGCCCGTCGGGCCCCAGGCGAACCCGTGCAGCGTGGTTGCTTCGCGGCGCAACACCTCAAGCGTGGCGAACGCCGGCAGCGCTCGGCGGCCGATTGCAGCCGGCCAACTGGCAGCGAAATCCTCAGGGGCGATCGCCTCCAGGATATCGTCCGCCTCGGCCCATGTGGCAAAGCGTTGCGCCCGGCCCGTGCCG
>NZ_JBAURZ010000105.1:0-35076 GCF_049581445.1 Paraburkholderia sp.
GGAATCGGCTGGGCAATCTGCGGCACCTTGTTGCAGGCCATGACCGCCGGCGGCAGATCGGACGGCGCGCGCGCCAGCAGCATGGCTAGCTCGTACTGCGCGATCTTGCGCCGCGCCGTAAAGCGGGGAATGTCAGCGGTAATCGATTCAACCTGCGTCTGGCCGCTGGTGACGTCCGGCTGGTTGCCGCGACCCGCCGCGAACAGCCTGCGTGAGACGTCGAGACGCTCCTTCTGTAGTGACAAGGACTGTTGGGCGACGGCCAGTTCATCGCCCGACGAGCAGGCTTCGATATAAGCGCGCACCACGCTGGCGACCACGGTGATGCGTGCCAGATCGCTCGCAGCCCGGGTTGCTTCGCTATCCGCGTTAGCGGCTTCCACGCCACGCTTGAGCTTGCCGAACAGGTCGAATTCGTACGAGACCGTGAGGTCGATGGCGCCCTCGTTGGCCACCGGGATCTTGCTAAAAATCAGATACTGTTCGCCCGCTTCCTGAGCCCGGGCAAATGCTGCCGAAGACTTGCCGGAAAACCCGCCTTGCGCCTGGGCAACACCGAGAGCTTCCTGCGAACGCGCGAGATTGGCCGCTGCCACCCGCAAGTCCGTATTCGATACCAGCGCTTCGTTCACCAGTTGCTCAAGCACTGGATCGTCGTACAAATGCCACCAGTTCGGGGGCACCGGTTGCTGCGAGACGTGCTCACCGTCGACATCCGGCAGCGGTGCATTGACCAGCGGCGCGTTGACCACCGCGTTGTCGGGCAGCTTGTAGTTAGGCCCGACCACGCAGGCAGCAAGCGCGAGGACGAGCGGCAACAGCGGAAGTGCAGGCCGCTTTCGCAAAACGGAAAGAGCGCGCGGCATCTTCATTTTGCGGCGCTCGCGGCAGGTCGCGAAGCGGCCGTAACAGGTGCGACGGCCACTGTCGCGCTGGACTGGACGGCGACCGGCGCCGAGGAAGCTGCACCCGTTGATCCAGACGCACCTCCCGAAGCTGCACCCGCTGAACCAGACGCGCCCCCAGAAGCTGCCGTGACGCCCGAAGCAACGGTGTAGTCGGCTGCCGAACCCGGCCCGATCGACGGCGCGAGCCCTCGCACCGAGACGGTCGCGGTACGCCCGGCGATCATGCGGAAATCTTTCGGGACTTCGTCGAGCGCGACGCGTACCGGAATCCGTTGCGCCAGACGCACCCAGCTAAAGGCCGGGTTCACGTTGGGCAGCAGGTTTGAACCCTGCGTGCGATCGCGATCCTCGATGCCGGCCACGATGCTTTGCACGTGGCCGCGCAGCACGCCCGGTTCGCCCATCACTTTGATATCTACTCTTTGACCAATATCGATACCGCTCAGCTTGGTTTCCTCGAAGTAGCCGTCGACGCGGAACGAATGCATGTCCACCACCGACAGCACCGAACGGCCCGCCGAGGCATACTCGCCGGTGCGCGGCGCGCGGTCGTTGAGATACCCGTCTACCGGACTGACGATGTGAGTGCGTTGCAAATTGAGCTTGGCAGTATCGACGGCGACCAGCGCGTCGGCGAGCGCCGCATCATCTTGCTCGACGCGGGAGAGGCTTTCTTCCGCGATTTCACGCGCCACGAGGTCCCCCAACTGGTGATTGCGGACGTCTTCGCGGCGGGCCTGGTCGAGCGTGGCACGGCGTTGCTGGGCCGTGGCTTCGGCGGTGCGCAGCGCCAGCGTGTAGCGGGCCTGGTCGATCACGAACAGTATCTGGCCCGCCTTGACTGGCTGGTTGTCGTTGACGTCGACTTCGGTGATTAGTCCCGAGACGTCGGGCGCGACCTGGATGATGTCGGCTTGCACGCGGCCATCACGCGTCCACGGCGAGTACATGTAGTAGTCGATCAGCTTCCACAATACGAAGCCTGCGATCGCAACAACGATCAGGGTCAGCAGGATCTGACCAATAGAGAGCCAGGTTTTTTTCACGTTAATTCACGTTATTAGTCGGTGTGAAACGATAACAACAAGACCCAGCACCAGCACGTAGATGCCAAGATCAAACATGGTACGGTGCCAGATCAGGCGATAAAAACCGGTACGCGCCAGCAGCATGCGGATGACCTGGTTGATCAGATAGGCGATCAGCATCAGCACGAGAATGGACGGCACGAACACGCCGAAAATATCGATCTCGCCGATCATCGTCTGCAACGCTCAGGTAAGGGCAATCGGCTAGAAGGACGTATCACGCGGCGGGTTCCTCGTTTAGGCGGGGAGAATGGGGCGATGGTGGCCGGAAAGAGCGGCAGCCGCAGGCCCACCTGCGCGTGCAGCGCGTCACGCAACGAGCGAGCGGGAATCGCTGTGGCGCCCTCGGCGGTGAGACGCGGAATCAGGTGCATCAGACGGTCCAGCATGCGGGCGGCTCTGGCCATCTGAGGCGGGCGTCGGCACGGGGGCGGCGGACGCCGGGGCGCGGGGCATCAGGATTCGACATGGTTCGCATGGGCTCTGGTGTAGATCGACGCTGGCGGTAGTTTACGCCCGGTTTTTATCTGAAGCGACCTGATAACGGCACGGCCATGAGACTTCGTGCATCGAGTACGTCTATAACGGAGCGGGCGCATGGCTTACTGGGTTGGCCGCGGCCGCCACGGCTTCTTTGAACGTGCTGCGCGTCCGGTCTGGCAGCGCTTTCCGGCGAAGCGGACTCCTTGGCCACTGATGGCGAGCCTGGAGCGTCGCAGAACGCTCGTATGATAAATGAGTCTTATGCAATCGTGCGACCGGCCTTGCGAGGCGTTGCCTGCTTCGCCGCTTTATCCACTTCGTGCGGGGTGAGCGCTGTCAGGGTGGCGCGTCAGGCACACGAGGCTGACTTGAAGGGAGTAGGGTAATGAAACGGCGCCAGGCCGCAAGCGCGGAGCAAGGGAGACCCACATGAGTCCGGAGACCGTAGCCAGGTTCGAGACTGAGTTCGCGCCGCGTATCGCCGAGACGATCGCCCACCTTGATCCCAGCGTGCGTGTCGAAGTGCTGCCTTACGAGGGGCATGGCCATCCAACTCGTGTGCGGATTGTCGGCGAGGCGGTCGAGGCCTTGCGCCACTATCCGCATTCGCTCAATCTGCTACTGACCTGGGACAGCGACGAGATCGAGCGCCTGATGGGCGAGGGCGGGCAGGCCCGCTTTGCCGGCTACCTGCGGGCCATTCCCCGCAAGCTCGACGCGTGGCGCAACGTCCGCGAAGTCGACTTTCGCTCCCACACGCAAGCGGAGCCCGTGATACTGCTCGGCGGTCTCGACTTCGGGGTTTAGTGGCTGGATTGACCTGGGTTGCGTGAAGCGCAACCCAGGTCAGTGTCCGTTGGTTGTACCTTTTGCGCGATCAGAACCAGCCGTTGGCGTGCGTGCCCGGCGTGAAGGACACACCGCGCAGCACTTCGCCAAAGCCGGCGCCACGCAGCGTCACGAACTTCTCATTGGCCGCGCTCGCCGCAGTGTTGTTCTTCAGCACGTCGCGAATCGCCACCAGCCGGTTCGGGTCCGCGCCCACGTCACCGTCGCCGCTAACCGTCGACGTGATCGCCCAGAGCGTCACCGAGCCGTCGTCCTCGACGCGGCCTGTCAGGCTGCGCAGCCCGTCGGTAGCCGGTGCCCAGGGCAGGCCGGTCGCGCTGTTCGAACCGGTCGGATAGCCCGGCACGGTGTACTCCGTGCCGAGGTTCAGACCGTTTTGCAGCGTGTAGGCCAGCGTCCACTGTTTGGACGACGCGTTGTAGACCCACTTCTGCAGACCCGCAGTCGTCTGAGCCGCGGCGTGCGTGAAGAGGTCCGTGCCGCCGGTGTAGCCGTCGCCTTCGTCGGCGACATATAGCGTCGTCGCGTTGGCGAACCAGAGGCCGAACGGGTAGGCCAGCGTGGTCGCGGTCTTATTGGGCGTCGACGGGAAGCCGGCCAGGATACACATATTGTTCGGCAGACCGGTGGTTTGCAGCGTGGCAGCCGTGTAGGCGAGCGGTGTAGTGGGCAGCTTCGCATTGGCAGCCGGCACGCCAGTGCCCGACGGGCAGGCCGTGCCGGTCGTGTCCAGGAAATACACCGTGTTCACGCCGTTGCTGCCGCTTCCCTTGGTGTAGTACACCACGTTGTTGTAAACCGTGATGCCGCGGAAGTTGTCGTCCTTGCCGATCTTGTCGGCCTTGGCGCCGAGTTGGGTGACCGAGAAGCTGCCCAGTGGCGTGGGCGTGCCCGGATTCTGCTGCGCTTCCGGCTGATTCGACGGATTGAGCAACTGCGCGCCGGTGCCGATGACGACGCCGTCCGGCTGCGGGTTGGCGCCATTGCCCGCATTGCCGGTCGTATAGAACAGGTTTTGACCGCTGGTGTTGTTCAGGATCGCGGCGCGGCCATTGTCGCCGCTAAAGGCATTCGTTTCGGTGAAACGGAAATGACCCAGGCTGTCCACGAGGGCGACGCCGCGATAGAAGGTCTGTCCATCAGGATTGGTTGGATCGATCACGCCCGGGGTATTTGCGTTGGATACGTCGATCGAGTTGACCGGTGCAACGTAGCCGACGAAGCTCAGGTACTGGCCGTCAGTGGACAGATGCAAGGCGAGCTCGGACTTCGAGCTGAAGCTCGTCACGAGTTGGCCGTTGGCGTTACCCTGGTGATCGAGGCTGTTCGGGACTTCGAGCGAGCTGATGAGTCCGCCTGATGGCGTGAGCTGATCCAGAAAGATGCGCGACGTGATGCCGAAGTTGGCGTCGTACAGCACATTGTTCCAGACGTACGGGTAGGTGCCGTCATTGGTGGCGCCGCTTGCTGCGCCGCAGGCGCCGGAGGCCGCCGGGCAATCCGGCGGCAGAACCGTGCCGGGCTGTACGTTGCTCGACAGGTTGTCGTAGACGCTACGGCTCACAACCAGCAAGCCCGGGAAAAAAGGGCTTGCGCCACCGAAACCAAATTGCTGCGCATAGGCGCCAGCGCTGGCGGCAATCAGGGTAAGCGCGACGAGCGGGGTGCGCGCCTTGAGCAGGGGCTGAGTAGCAAAATCTTTAGCAAAGCGCGAAAGCGGGGAAAGTAGGGAGTGCCTGGAAGGGCGGGCAGCAGTGCGCATCTGTAGTCTCCGTATAGCATCGGGGGTTTATTAGTGACGGACTTGCAGTGAAACCGGCCTACCCTAGCAGTGCTCAGTGAAGGATTATTGACGCCGCGCTTTCAGATTTGTCAGGCGGGAGCCCCCAGTCGAAAGAAACTCACGCTTTGTACGAGGCCCGACGCCTTTGTCTGCACGGCGTCGGCGGCCGCGGCGGCCTGTTCGACCAGCGCCGCATTGCTTTGCGTGACCTGGTCCATTTGTGTCACCGCATCGTTCACTTCGGCAATGCCGGTCGCCTGATCGACCGTTGCGGTTGCAATGGCCTCGACAATGCGCGTGACGCTGCTGGCGCTTTCCACCACGCCGTCCATCGTTTGACTGGCGCGGTTAATCAGTTGCGTGCCCGCGTCGATAGTGGACACCGAGTCACGGATGAGTGCCTTGATTTCGCGTGCGGCGTCCGCCGAGCGCTGCGCAAGACTGCGCACTTCGCTGGCGACGACTGCGAATCCGCGTCCCTGATTGCCGGCGCGGGCGGCCTCAACGGCGGCATTAAGCGCGAGGATATTGGTTTGCGCGGCAATCGCTTCGACCACGGCGATGATGTCGACGATGCGCTTCGATGCCGTCTCGATCTGCTCCATGGTTCGCACTGCCTCGGACATGACGGCCCCGCCGTCACGGGCTGCCTGCGCGGCAGTGCGGGCGAGGGTTGTGGCGTCGCGTGCGTGACCGGCGCTTTGTTGTACGGAGTCCGTAAAGTGTTGCATCGATGCGGCGGTTTCCTCGAGCGAGGCGGCTTGCTGTTCGGTGCGTGCGGAGAGATCGAGATTGCCAGCGGCGATTTGCTGGGTGGCTGAGGAGATCGTCGTTGCACCATCGCGGATTTCGCTGACGATGTGGCGCAGCCGGTGGTTCATGTCGTTGAGCGCGCTCAGCAGCTGTCCCGTTTCATCCTGGCTCACGATGGTCACATCAGCGCGCAGGTCGCCCGCTGCCACGGCTTGCGCGACGCCTACGGCCTGTTTGACAGGCAACGTGATGCTACGGCTCAGGATCACAACGGACGCAACGCCGACGGCGAGCGCGCCCGACACAACGACGAACAGCAGCATGCAGGCGAGACGGTACGCGTCCTCGGCGGCCTGATTGATCTGCGCGTTCGACGCCTCTGCCTGTTGCATGACGGAGGCGACGATGGCATCGATTGCGGTGGTGGGGGGGCGGTCGATACCTTTGACAAGACCGTCGACCACATGAAGGCTGTTGGGGTTGGCGACGTCGAAATGCTTGAGCGCCTCCAGGTAACTCGTTTGCAACGAGGCATGCGTCGCGATGGCATTGTCGACGCCGTCGAGATTCACGCCAAGTGCGCTCAACTCGCTTCGAAGCTGTTGCAACGCGGCGCTGGCCTTGTCGCTCTGTGCGACAAAGGCCCGTTGGTGCGTCGCGAAGGCGTCCGCATCCGAGCTGCGCAACAGCAGGTCTTTCCATTCCTGGACCTGCTTCTTGAACTCGACTTGCGCGACGCGCGCCGTATCGGCGGCGTGACTGAACTGCTCAAGCGTCTGCGCCGACTGGATCTGCAACGAGTGGGTATGAGAGAGCGCGTGCCATCCTTCGAGTCCCACGATCATGGTTGAGGCAAGCAGCACGGCTCCGAGGAGTGCCAGCTTGACGGCGATTTTCAGATTTCTATAAAACGACACAACAACTCCTGGTACTTGATACGAATTTCGATGCGGGACCTTAAGGCCGAACGAACGGCTCGCGCGCTTTGCGCTTGTGATGAGGTAATCATCAGACTAATAAGGGGTGCTGGACGTGTGATGTGAGCGACAGGAGCGATGGCGGCGCACGATGCAACAGTGCGACGTGAGCGGAGGGGAACATGTCGAGGTCATGGGTGGGTAAGCGAGATGCGTTAGAGAAGCGGGCCTCCTCCGTGTATACGGCGGCATGAGCGTGGACTTGAGCGGCGACGCTGCGCGCCGCGCTTACGGCGCGTTACGCGGAGGCGATTTGTTTTCGTTTCTATCCCGCCCCACTTCACATGATCGCCGAATGCAAATGATGCGGATGTTCAAGCGTTTCAGCGATGATGCGCAACGCCTCCTCGCACTCCTCGCGGTTCTTTGACCCGCCTAAGCAGACGCGCATCGCGTTAGGTGGATTCCCGTCAGTTGAGAATGCGGCACTCGCGACCGCAGCAATACCCTGATTGCGCAACTGCAGCGCGAGTTCTGACGAACTCCAGCCACCTGCGCCCGGAATCGGCAGCCACAGATGAAAACCATCCGGATGAGCGTCGTATCTCCATGTACCGAGCACGCGCGTGGCAATCGCTTGACGCGCTCTGGCCTCGCCGCGTATTGCGTTTAGCATCTCGAGCGCCGTGCCGTCGACGACCCATTGAGTCGCAAGGGACACCGTGAATGGACTCGCCATCACTGTGGTCGCGCGTAGCGCGCCGGCAAGGCGCTGCGTCTGACGCGGCGTCGGCGCACGCAGATAGGCGACCCGCAAACCCGCGCCGAAACTCTTCGACAACCCAGTGACGTAGTACGTCAGTTCCGGTGCAAAAGTCGATAGCGCATCGGGCGCCTGCTGCGGCAGCATCGCGTAGGCGTCGTCCTCGATGATGGGGATGCTGTAGCGTAGCGCGACGTCGGCGAGTGCTTCGCGGCGCTTGTTCGTGAGTGTCAGCGTGCTCGGATTTTGCAGCGTTGGATTGCAATAGAACGCGCTCGGTTTGTCGGTCTTGCAGAGCGCTTCGAATGCATGCGCAAGCGGTCCTTCGTCGTCGCGCGCGAGGGCCTGCAAACGCACGCCCAGTTGCGCGGCAATCGCCTTGATGCCCGGATACGCGAGCGTGTCGAGACAGATCATCGCACCCGGTCGCGCCAGTTGCGACACTAGTGCGACGAGTGCGCTGTGAATGCCAGGGCAGACCAGCACGTTCTCGGGCGAACAATCAGGTACGCGCCGCTTGAGCCATTCGGTTCCGGCTGCCTTGTCAGCCAGCGAGCCGCCGAAGTCCTGATAACGCAGCAACTGATATGGATCGCTGTCGGCCATCAGGCGCGCTGCCGATTCGCGCAGACGTGCTGCGTAGTCGGCTGGCTCGGGTGGTGTGTTCATGGTCATTTCGATGCTGCTTCCGCCAGACAGCGGCAATGTCGCGGTACGTCCGCGCACAAAGGTGCCGCTTCCCGCACGCGAATCGAGCAGGCCGCGTTTCCTGGCTTCAGCGTAGGCGCGCGCCACCGTCGTGTAGTTCAGCGCCAGTTCGTCGGCCAGATCGCGCAGGCCCGGCAAGCGATCGCGCGGACGCAGACGACCGGTGGCGAGATCTTCTTCTATCAGGTCCGGAATCGCCAGATAGGCGGGCTTACGGATTTCGGCGAGTCGTTTGATCCAGTGATGTGTCGGGCTACTCATCGTTTCTCGTGCACATAGAAGAGGGTTAAACGGGAGCGTCATGTGGCTTCTGAAGTCCGCGCTCGAAGCACAGTAAAAGTGATCGCCTGCAATGATCGGATTGATCGCATGTGGTGAATGACTGCACCGGCCCGGCGCATCGGCACCACCCTGATCGCACCCGGCTGGTGCGATTAGCGCCTGTGCAGCGGTTTCCTTTGGCGACGCTGGCTGTACGCAACCTTCGGGCCAAAAATAATTTCGGGTCGCTTAACGAATGATCGTCTGTTTGATTGGAAAGTGATCGCATTTTCGGCGGCGATCAGTGGCACGGCCGTTGCGTTATAGGGCTCGGCGCAGACGTAAAGCGACGCCTCGTATAAACGCCTCATTTCCCATTCACGCGAATCACTTTGGAGAATGCCATGCCTGCCGTCAATAAACCGCTGCATCAGAAAGGCGATTACCTCGTCGATTACGAAGAGAAGGTCTTCGAGGACGTGAAGGCCGAGCCGGGTGAGAAGGCGCTGGTCACGTTTCACACGGTGGCGTTCGAAGGGTCGATTGGCTTCGTCAACCTGCTTCAGGCAACACGTCTGCTACGCAAAGGCTTTGAAACTACCGTGTTGCTGTATGGCCCGGGTGTCACGCTCGGTTTGCAGCGCGGCTTTCCGACGCTTGGCGACGAAGCGTTTCCGGGGCATTTGAACTTCAACAAACAGTTGGTGAAGTTCATGGAGGAAGGCGGCAAGGTGTACGCCTGCCGTTTCGCGTTACAGGCACTGTATGGCCATGGCGAAGCTTCGCTGATCGAAGGGATTCGTCCGATCAGCCCATTGGATGTGCTGGATATACAGCTTCTGCATCGCAAGGACAACGCACTGGTCATCCACACCTGGACGGTCTGAGAACAGGCGGCTATCACCATGTCCGACAAGCGCATCGTTCGAGCCGCCGCAGTCCAGATTTCACCGGACTTCGAGCGCAGCGACGGCACCCTCAACAAGGTCTGCGAGGCAATCGATGAGGCCGCGCGCGAAGGCGTGCAGCTGATCGTGTTCCCCGAGACCTTTGTGCCGTACTACCCGTACTTTTCTTTTGTGCGCGCGCCGGTGGCTTCTGGCGCCGATCACATGCGGCTTTACGAAGAAGCAGTGGTGGTGCCGGGTCCCGTGACGCAGGCGGTTGCTGAACGGGCGCGCCTGCATCGCATGGTGGTCGTACTTGGCGTGAACGAGCGCGATCACGGCAGCCTCTACAACACACAACTGATCTTTGATGTGGACGGCCAGTTGTTGCTCAAGCGCAGGAAGATCACGCCGACATTTCATGAACGGATGATCTGGGGGCAGGGCGATGCGGCAGGACTTAAGGTCGTGCAAACCGGCGTGGCCCGCGTCGGTGCGCTTGCATGCTGGGAGCACTACAACCCGCTCGCCCGTTATGCGTTGATGACGCAGCACGAAGAGATTCACTGCAGCCAGTTTCCGGGTTCGCTGGTAGGGCCGATTTTCGCCGAGCAGATCGAAGTGACGATCCGCCATCATGCGCTGGAGTCCGGTTGCTTCGTGGTCAACGCAACGGGCTGGCTGACAGAAGCGCAGATTGCTTCGATCACCCCTGACACGAATCTGCAAAAGGCGCTACGCGGTGGCTGCAATACGGCCATCGTCTCGCCTGAAGGACAGCATCTCGCCGCGCCGCTGCGCGAAGGCGAGGGCATGGTGATCGCGGATCTCGACATGATGTTGATCACCAAGCGCAAACGCATGATGGATTCGGTCGGCCATTATGCGCGGCCCGAACTGCTAAGCCTGGCCATCAACGAGCGGCCTGCTACGACGGTGGCACCGATGCCCTCTTGGGGCGCTGCCGCCAGCACCGACTTCAACTCAACCGTGGGATGCCGCGATGAACTCCAGCGAGACTTTGCCAGCCGCGAGCCGGCAATTGATGACTGAACTGCAGTCAGTGGGTTTACGGTTGGCGGACCCCGGTGCGGGTGTCGCGAGCCGGCGCGGCGGCGCGGGGCCGTCGGACCACAAGGCCGTGACCGTGGATGGCGTGACGATCATGGTGCCGGTGCACACCAACACGGCGTGGCATTCGCCCTTCGTCGCCTCTGCGGCCGATGCGGGCGGCACCAGCGCGCTGATGCGCGGCACGATTCCGATTGCCAATATCAGCTTTCCGAAGGCGCCGCGCTTCTATGCGATGCAAACGCTCGATGGCGTGCCGTACTCGCATCTCGCTACGCTGCATAGCGCCGACGTGCTCGCGACCACGGTGCTGCAAACCTGCATCCGCTACGAAAGCCGCCGCAAGACGTGCAAGTTCTGCGCGATTGGCCAGTCACTTGCAGCGGGCCGCACGATTGCCCGCAAGACGCCGGAGCAACTTGCCGAAGTGGCGCGAGCGGCGGTGCTGCTCGATGGCGTGAAGCACATGGTGCTGACAACGGGGACGCCGCCTACCAGTGATCGTGGCGCACAGATCCTCTGCGAAAGCGCGTTTGCGATCAAGGCCGCGGTAGATTTGCCGATTCAGGCGCAGTGTGAACCGCCCGACGACGATCGCTGGTTCGCGCGTATGAAAGCGAGAGGCATCGATACGCTGGGGATGCATCTCGAAGTGGTCACGCCTGCTTTGCGTGAACGCATCATGCCGGGCAAGTCGAGCGTGCCTCTCTCGCGCTATATGAAGGCGTTTAAAGCGGCGGTTGCGGTGTTCGGGCGTGGCCAGGTGAGCACTTATATCCTCGCCGGCCTCGGCGATACCGCTGAGGCCATTCTTACCATTTCGCGGGAGTTGATCGAACTGGGTGTCTACCCATTCGTCGTGCCGTTCGTACCAATCAGCGGCACGCCGCTCGAAGACCATCCAGCGCCTACGCCTGAATTCATGAAGTCCGTGTTGCAGCCGCTCGGGGCGATGCTCTCCGCCGCCAATCTGCGTTCGAGCGAGATCAAGGCAGGCTGCGGCAAGTGCGGCGCGTGCTCGTCGCTCTCTTCGTACGAGGTGTGATCATGTTTGGCGAAGCGATTGCGGGTGTTTCTGCTGCATCGGGCGAACTGGACGATGTTGACCTCGTACCGGTGCTGTTCGCGCCGACCGAATTCCGGATCAAATGGACCACGCTGCCGTGGGAAGCAGATGAAGCCTATAAGCTGCGGCGCGCGGTGTTCTGCATCGAGCAAGGCATTTTCGTTGGTGACGACCGCGACGAGATTGACGAGCGTGCGCAGCAACTGGTCGCGGTGAGCTGCATTGCGGGGATTCCCGAGCAGGTGGTGGGGACTGTGCGTATCCATCAGGAAGAACCGGGTGTATGGTTCGGTTCGCGACTCGCGGTTCATGCTGCGTTTCGTCGCCACGGCAAGATTGGCGCGACGCTGATCCGACTTGCCGTGACGAGCGCGCATGCGCTGGGCTGCGAGACTTTTCTCGCGCATGTGCAGAGCCAGAACGTGCCGCTCTTTCAGGCGCTGCATTGGGATGCGTTGTCGCAGGAGATGTTGCTGGGCCGCTCGCATCATCTGATGCGGGCGCAGCTCGATCACTATCCGCCGTGTACGACGCCGCGCGGTGGCTTTGTTACGCAATCCCGGAGCGCATCGTGAGCGTGGCGCAACTCGTCACCAGCTTGCGCGAGAGCCGCGGATTTCGGCACAAGACCGATATTGCGGGCGTGGTTTCATCGCTGGCGCGGCGGTTGCCAGGTGGCGCTGGTGATCTCAATCAGGCGGTTGCGCTTGGTGACGATTGTGCTGCGTTGGCCGATGACGAGGGCTATCTGTTGTTCGCCATCGAAGGCATGGTGAGCGATTTTGTACGCGCAATGCCCTGGTTCGCGGGGTACAGCAGCGTGATGGTCAACGTCAGCGATGTCTACGCCATGGGCGGCCGGCCGCTTGCCGTCGTGGATGCCTTGTGGAGCGACGGCATCGACACCGCGCATGAGGTGCTGGCGGGTATGGCAGCGGCGTCGGTGGCCTACGGTGTGCCGATTGTCGGTGGACATACCAACGCGCGCAGCGATCAGGCGCAACTGGCAGTCTCGATCGTAGGACGCGCTAACAAGCTGTTGTCCAGTTTCAGCGCAAAGGCAGGCGACCATCTGTTGATGGCCGTCGATTTGCGCGGCCGTTTTGAAGAACCGTATCCGTTCTGGAATGCCTCGGTGGGCGCGCCGGCTGTGCGTCTGCGAGGCGATCTGGAGTTGTTGCCGCTATTGGCCGAAAGCGGGCTGTGCGATGCCGCCAAGGACATCAGTATGGCCGGTACGCTGGGCACCGCGCTGATGCTGCTCGAATGTTCGCGAGTCGGTGCGCGGATCGATCTCGCCAGCATTCCGCGACCAGTTGATGTGCCACTTGCGCACTGGCTTACCGCATTTCCCAGCTTCGGCTATCTGCTGTCGGTGCGCGACGAGTATGTCGAGCGCGTGCAAGCGCAATTCGAGGCGCGTTCTTTGGCGTGTGCGGTAGTGGGCACCGTCGACGCGTCCCGCAAGGTGGTGGTTCAACAAGACGGCGAGGCCGCGCTGTTGTGGGACTTCAACGACGAGACGTTTATCGTCGCGGCAGAAGAGGTGACGCAATGAACAGGGATGCGTTGCGCATCGCGCTGCTGACGCATTCGGTGAATCCACGCGGCGGCGTCGTGCATACGCTCGAACTTGCCAAAGCACTATGTGCCGAGGGGCACGACGTTACCGTGTTCGTGCCGGCGGTTATAGGCGAAACCTTGTTTCGAGTGCCTTCCTGCCGTATGGTTTACGCGTCGATTACGGAATCGCAAGCAGGCACGGTGGCGATGGTGGATGCGCGCATTCGTGCATTCAAGCGCAGTCTGCGCGAACAGGATGCGATGACGAGGTTCGATGTGCTGCATGCGCAAGACAGCATCAGTGGTAACGCGCTCGCTGAACTGAAGGAAGAGGGTGTAATTCGGGCGTTCGTGCGTACTGTCCACCATCTCGATCATTTCGATGATGCACATCTTGCTGCCTGGCAACAACGCGCCTGGCGCGATGCCGATCAGGTGTTGTGCGTCAGCGAAACGTGGACACGCGAGATGCGGGTTCGGTATGGGATCGATGCGGTCACCATGACGAATGGTGTCGACACGACGCGATTTAATGCGGAACGGACCGTCGCTGATCAAACGCTCAGACAACAGCTAGGTCTCGGAGACGGCCCGCTTGTGCTTGCGGTGGGCGGCATCGAAGCGCGCAAGAACACGCTCGCGCTGCTCGATGCGTTCGTCGCGGTGCGCTCGGCCATGTCTACCGCCCAACTCGTGATTGCCGGGGGCGCGAGCCTGCTCGATCACGATGCCTATATGCGGCGCTTCATTCAACGTGCTGCGGACCTTGGCCTGTCAGTCGGCCCCTATGGAAGTGTGGTCATCACCGGGCCGCTGGACGATGCAGTGATGCCGGCGTTGTTCCGCGCTGCCGATGTGCTGTCGATGGTGTCGCTGCGCGAAGGCTTTGGCCTCGTCGTGCTGGAGGCGCTTGCCTGTGGCACGCCGGTCGTTGCTTCAAACATCGCGCCGTTCACCGAATACCTCGACAACATGACCTGCTGCTGGGCGAACCCTGGCGAAACTGCTTCGATTGCCGCTGAGTTGTTGCGCGTGCTGCGAGGGGATAGCGGTACGGATTTCACGCAAGCCGTGCCCGGGTTGCTTGCACGCTTTAGCTGGGCGTCCAGCGCCCGTCGGCATGTCGACGCCTATCGTGGGCTGCTTGCGAAGCAGCCCATCGTCATTCACTAAACCTGCGTACCTCGTGCGAGGAACTTGCCATGCCCGTTATGCACTTTCGAATCAAATGGCCTGATGGCGACGAAGCGAATTGTTATTCGCCGTCGCAGGTGGTGAGTGATTTTTTCACACCCGGTCATGATTATCCGCTCGACGATTTCGTCAGCCGCTCCCGCGAAGCCCTCAACATTGCCTCAGAACGCGTGCGTCAGAAGTACGGCTTTGCGTGTTCCGCCGCGATGGATCAGCTCGCGCAGATCGAACAGGACGCGGATCGGTTTCGCGATCATCCGGATGCCACCGTCAAGGTGATCGAGCTGATCTGAACGCGCGCGCACCGTTGAACCCGGCGAGGTGATTGGTGTTACCGCGACGCCATGCCGATTTCCTATTTGCAAGGACGCATCATGTCGAACACAACGCAGCCGGTTAGCACCGGGACCCACGAAAATGGCCACTATCGTGTGCTCGTCGTTGGCGGTGGGCAGGCGGGCCTGTCGATCAGCTATTACCTGAAGCAGGCCGGCGTCGATCATCTGGTGGTCGAGAAAAAGACCGTCACGCATACATGGCGTCAGCAGCGCTGGGACGCGTTTTGTCTGGTTACGCCAAACTGGCAGTGCGCATTGCCTGGTTATCCGTACATGGGTGACGATCCGCATGGCTTCATGAAAAAGGATGAAATCATCGCGTACCTCGACGGTTTCATCGCCATGTTGAATGCGCCCGTTGTTGAAAACACTCACGTGCAGCGTATCAGGCGGCGCGACGATGGCCGCTATTCGGTGGCGACGAGCCAGGGCGATTTCACCGCGGATCATGTCGTCGTGGCTTCGGGGGGCTATCACACGCCGATAGTGCCGCGCCTCGCAGAACGGCTGCCTGCGCAGATCGTGCAATTGCAGTCGTCCGAGTATCGCAATCCGCAGGCGCTACCTGAAGGTGCCGTGCTGGTGGTGGGCTCGGGCCAGTCCGGCGCGCAGATTGCCGAGGATCTGCATTTGTCCGGCCGCAAGGTCATACTCGCGGTCGGAGAGGCGCCACGCTGCGCGCGCTTTCATCGTGGACGTGATGTGGTGGACTGGCTCGCCGACATGCAGTACTACGATATGCCCGTGGAGAAACATCCCTTGCGCGAAGGGGTGCGCGACAACACCAACCACTATGTGACCGGCCGCGATGGCGGACGAGATATTGACCTGCGCAGGTTTGCTGCCGAAGGCATGGAGTTATATGGCCGGCTTCAGGATCTGCGCGACGGACATCTGCATTTCGCGCCCAACCTTATAGCGAATCTCGAAGATGCGGACGATACGTATAACCGCATCAATGCGAGCATCGATGGATTCATTGAGAAGAACCGCATCGACGCGCCGCCGGGTGTCGTTTATGAACCCGTGTGGCAACCGCCTCACGAGCGTACGACTTTGGAACTTGCCGGCAGTGGCATTGCGGCGATTATCTGGTGCATCGGCTTTACGCCAGACTTTAGCTGGCTCGATGCGCCGGTGTTCAATGGTCGGGGTTATCCCGCGCACACACGTGGTATCACGCCGGTGGACGGGCTTTATTTCGTGGGCTTGCCGTGGCTGCACACATGGGGATCGGGCCGCTTCTCGGGCGTCGCACGCGATGCCGACTATGTGGTGCAGGCGATTCTCGCCAGGGAGCGGGAGCGCTCCCTGGCGTGCGCGACAGTTGCTGCCTGAGTGCTTCAGTGCTTCTTTGCTTGAGGTTGGCTAATGCCTCAGCAAGCAAGGGCTGCGCTTAACCGCCCAACGCCGGGTCGCTCATGCTGCTGCGTCCGTTTTCCACGTGTCCGCCCAAACGACGCGTGAAGGTAGCGTCCGTATCGACTGTGATGGTCAGGTCATACCAGCCGTACGCGTTACGCAGATCGAGGTAGACCTGGTCCGTCTCGCCGCCGCGCACCACCTGTTTGATCACCGTGTTCGGATCATATGCATTGGTGATGGTGAACTGGCAGCGTGCAGTACCCGGATTTTCGAGCCGCAGTTGCAGATTGCCGTTGGCGACATCGTAGCCATCGGCCACTTCCGGTCGCGCCACGTCCGAGCCGTTCCACCAGTTCGACGCCGCCACCGGCTTGCCAGCGAAGCGGCGCAGAAAACCATTCGGGCCGTAGACGGTGTAGTCGTAGGTGCCGTTGGCGTTGAGCGGCAACTGGTCCTCAAGACGCTTGCCCGCTTCAACCGTATATGAACGCGGCGCTTCTCCGCTGTTGGTTGCATAGACGAGGAACGCGGCACCGGCGCGGCCAGTGTTGATAAAGCGCATCGTCACCTTGCCTTGCGAGGTCTCACCGCGCACCCGGACGAAGAGTTCGTAGGGCAACGCGCGCGCCAGACGCACACCGGGTTCCTGCTTCGGCACCGCCTGCACGAGCGGCGGCAGCGGCACGTAGTCGGGGTGGCGCAACTGGTCAGGCGGGGCATAAGCAGTCGTGCTCGGAAGTTCAGGCGCTGCGTCGTTCGGATTGACGAAGTTGAAAGCCGACATCAAGTCGCCACAAATCGCGCGGCGCCACGGCGTGATATTCGATTCGCCGAGGTCGTGATTCTGACCGAAGCGTTTTTCGATGAAGCGGATCACGGAAGTGTGATCGAACAGCTCCGAGCACACGTAGCCGCCCTTCGACCACGGCGATACCACGATCATCGGCACGCGCGGTCCGAGACCGTACGGGCCGATGGAGTTTGCGCCGGCCGCATACTGGCCGTTGCCTTCGTAGATTTCGTTGGTGAGCTCCACGGTCGAGAGGCCATTGGCATTCGAAGCGGGCGCAAACGGCGGCGCCATGTGATCGAAGAAGCCGTCGTTCTCGTCGTAATTGACCAGCAGCACGGTCTTGCTCCACACCTCTGGATTGGAAGTCAGAACCTGCAGGACCTGGTCGACGTACCACGCGCCGTAGTTAGCGGGCCAGTTCGGATGCTCGGAATAGGCTTCCGGCGCGACGATCCACGAGACCTGCGGCAGCGTGTTGTTCTGCACGTCCTGCTTGAGCATGTCGAAGTAGGTTCCGCCAGCGGACACGTTGGTGCCGACGCGCGCCTTGTCGTACAGCGGATTGCCCGGCTGCGCGTTGCGATACTGGTTGAAATAGAGCAGCGAGTTGTCGCCGTAATTGCCGATGTACGCATCCGAAGTCCAGCCCCATGAACCGCTCGCGTTCAGACCGGTGCCCATGTCCTGATAGATCTTCCAGCTGATGCCCGCGTTTTGTAGCACTTCAGGATAGGTCGACCAGCCGTAGCCCAACTCGGCGTTGTCGATTACCGGACCGCCGCCGCTGCCGTCGTTGCCCACCCAGCCTGTCCACATGTAGTAGCGGTTCGGATCGGTCGGGGCCATGATCGAGCAGTGGTACGCGTCGCAAATGGTGAACGCGTCGGCCAGCGCGTAGTGGAACGGAATGTCCTCACGCGTCATGTACGCCATCGTCGTGGTGCCCTTGGCGGGCACCCACTGATCGTAGATGCCGCCGTTCCAGGCGGTGTGCGTGGTGTTCCAGTCATGCGCCAGATCCTGCAGGAACTGCAGGCCGAGATTCGAAATGTTCGGGCGGAACGGCAGCACGTAACCAGCTTCCGCCGTTGCAACGGTGGTGAGCGGCTGGTACCACACAGGATTGCCGGACGGCAGCGTGATGGCACGCGTATCGCCATAGCCGCGCACGCCTCTGAGCGAGCCGAAGTAGTGATCGAACGAGCGGTTTTCCTGCATCAGGATGATGATGTGTTCGACGTCCTGGATGCTACCGGTAGCGTTGTTGGCAGGGAGCGCGAGTGCATTGCGAATCCCGAGCGGGAGCATGCCTAATGCAGTGGCGGAACCGGCAGCCTGGGCGGCTGCGCGCAGAAAATCACGGCGATTCTTGGAGGTCATGTTGGGCTTCGATCTTCAGGAGGTGGAATGTGCGCGACGGCAAAAAAACGCAGCGACACCGGCGCGTGGATCAAACGGACTTAATCAACGGTGTGAATCACAGGTGGGGCAAGACTGTCGGATGCAGCAGCCACGACACCCGGTTGGGGCGGCGCTGGCGGAGGTGTCTGGAAGGTTTGAGCCGGCAAGGCGGACTGGCTCTGATCGGTTTGCTGCGCGAAGGAAGGCGAAGTCGTTGCGGCGGTGTTCTGGTCCGGGCTGGATGCGCTGGTGTCCGCGTTGCTATCGGGCGCTTGACTGTCGTCGCTACACGCGATGACGAACACGCTCAAAGTCGCGGCGAGCAGGACCGCAAATACCGTGCGTACGGACGCTCGCAGTGAGACCGCCAAACGTTTGCTTGCAGACGAGACGCGATGCGCAAATCTGGCTGGCATAAGTGGCCTTTTCGGTATCAGGGGAAACCGGCGAGGCGTACTTTGACCCCGGCTCAGCTAGGCCGAAGCATAACGACTTACCTGTGTAAGATTTATGAACGTTGGGTAATAGATTGCGCTTGTGCAAGTTTGTGCAGTTCACGCAACATGTGCCAGCACGGCTGATGTTCTTACCGATTGCGGTTTTTGCGGCGGAAATTTACCGATGCTTTCGCTGCCGCATTTGCTGCGGTGGGCGCGTCGCGAAGCGGCGAATGCTTGGAGTGGGCAGAGCTTGACTAACTGCGGGTGACAGCCTCAGCCGTCCTGCCTGGGCGACACTGCACCACACGCACGAATCACCAACTGCACCACTTCTTCGGTCGACGCATCGAACGCTTTCTGCGTGAGCGCGCGCTTGCCGCCAAGCGCGATGATCTGTGCGTCGAAATCCGCGTAGTGCTGCGTGATTGCCCAGATCATGTACATCAGTGTTTGTGCGTTGACGGGCGCAAGCAGTCCGCGTGCGATCCAGTCGTCGATCACCGTGACACGGCTATCGAGCCAGGGCTTCACGCGCTGCGTGAGGATGTCCTGCATATGTTCCGCGCCGTGGATGATCTCATTGGCCCATACCTTCGAGCCGAGCGGCCGGCGGCGAGACAACTCCATTTTCGCGCGCACGTAGCCGCTGATCGCGGCCACAGGATCGTCGCTGCCCTCGAAAGTATCCGCGGCGCGATGCCAGTCTTCGAACAGATCTTCGAGTACACGGCGATACAACGCCAGCTTGGTGGGGAAGTAGTAGTGCAGGTTAGCTTTCGGCAGGCTTGCACGCTCAGCGATCATCGCGGTGCTGGCGCCTTCCAGTCCACGTTCGGCAAATACCGCCTCCGCGCAGGCCAGCAAGTGCGCCTCATTCGATTCGCGGATGTGCGCCTTGCGCCGCCGCAAAGGTGCGGGCGCTGCGCCGTTTTCCGCTGGGTCTGCTGCCGTTTCGTCATGTCTCATTGTTGGCCTCACGCGGCGCGTATGCCACGTCGCGCCTCATTCTAGCGGTTTGAACACGGGTTGAGCGATTCCGGATAGGCGGATCAGCATTGCGCTAATGCGGCATGTTGCGTCGCAATGGCACGCTTCTCGCTCTGTTTGCCAACGCACAAAAGGTGTTGATTTGGCGGAGTTAATCGTCTACAACCTGTCCAATTGGACAGGATTGGATGAGCGCTCGATACCCAGGGTTAGCCCTTTGCTTAAAGTGCGCGGAGCGTGCACCGTGGCCGTGCGTGAACGCCCCACGATCCGCCCGTCGTGCACCAGTTTCATATGACCTGCGCGTGGTTTAGTCGAGGATTGCAACGAAGCGCGCAGCGAAAGATGCAAGGTCGGTTCATCGAAAGGAGTGAGACGAATGAACGCGGTATCCGAAGCGTTAAAGCATGCTGAACCGGACGTGTCGATCAAGATCGACGGCAAGCGTCTGTGGGATAGCCTGATGACGATGGCAAAGATCGGCGCCACACCTAAAGGCGGTGTTTGCCGTCTGGCGCTGACCGATCTCGACAAGGAAGGGCGCGACCTGATCGTCAGTTGGGCGAAGGAGGCGGGTTGCACGGTCACCGTCGATCAGATGGGCAATGTGTTCATGCGCCGCGCGGGACGTAATCCGGATGCGCTACCGGTCATGACAGGCTCGCATGCGGATTCGCAACCCACCGGCGGCCGTTTCGACGGTATCTACGGGGTGCTCGGCGGTCTCGAAGTGATTCGGAGTCTGAACGATCATGGCATTGAAACTGAGCATCCGGTCGAGGTGGTGATCTGGACCAATGAGGAAGGCTCGCGTTTCGCGCCCGCCATGGTGGCCTCGGGTGTGTTTGCCGGCGTGTTCACGCTTGACTACGGCCTGTCGCGCAAGGACGTGGACGGCAAGACCATCGGAGAAGAACTCAAGCGCATCGGCTACGCGGGCGATTTGCCGTGCGGTGGCCGGCCCTTGCATGCGGCATTCGAGTTGCACATCGAACAAGGGCCGATTCTAGAAGCGGAGCACAAGACCATTGGCGTTGTCACGGATGCGCAAGGCCAGCGCTGGTATGAAATCACGCTGACCGGTCAGGAAGCGCACGCGGGTCCGACGCCGATGCCGCGCCGTCGTGATGCATTGCTCGGTGCAGCGCGCGTCGTGGATTTGGTCAACCGCGTCGGGCTCGATCATGCGCCGTTCGGCTGTGCAACGGTCGGCATGATGCAGGTGTATCCGAACTCCCGCAATGTGATTCCGGGGCGGGTGTTTTTCACCGTGGATTTCAGGCATCCCGACGATGCGGTCCTGGCGAAGATGGACGCCGCGCTGCGCGAAGGCGTGGAACGCATTGCGAGCGGCATTGGCCTTGAAACGCAACTCGAGCAGATTTTCTATTACGCGCCGGTCGCCTTCGACGCCGCCTGTGTGAAGTCGGTGCGCGCTGCTGCGCAGCGCTTTGGCTATCCGCATCGCGACATGGTGTCGGGCGCGGGACACGACGCCTGCTATCTGTCGCAGGTTGCGCCGACGTCAATGGTGTTCGTGCCATGCGTCGACGGTATCAGTCACAACGAGATCGAGGACGCCACGCTCGAATGGATCGAGGCGGGCGCCAACGTCCTGCTGCACGCCATGCTGGAGCGTGCCTGCGAGCCGGTTTCATGAACGAGCATGCAAGGTTGAAGGGGCGCTGTACTGGATTTGCGTCAGATTTTGCGTGTCGTCCGGAATCGGCGCCCTGAAAGAAGCCTGATCGTATTGCCCATAAAACAAGCCGTCCCGGCTGCACGCTATGTGCGGCCGGAGGGTGCGGCTACGTCCTCACATTCAGCAAGGAACGTGTATGGCCATCAAGCAAACCGGCGACATCGCCCCGCATCGACTGTCGCCCGAGCAGCTTTCCTGTGAATTCGCGGATATCGCTCCCTTGCTCGACGCAAGCGCCGCAGCGGTGGCCGCGAGCCGCTGTCACTACTGCTATGACGCGCCGTGCGTGCAGGCCTGTCCGACGCAGATCGATATTCCGGGTTTCATTCGCAAGATCGGCAACGGCAATCTGAAGGGCGCAGCCGTCGACATTCTTTCGGCGAATCCGCTGGGCGGGATGTGCGCGCGGGTCTGTCCGACTGAGATTCTTTGCGAAGGTGCATGCGTGCGCAACCATCAGGATGAGAAGCCGGTGGCAATTGGCGCGTTGCAACGTCACGCGACGGATTGGGCGATGGCGCGCGGTGAGCAGTTGTTCAAGCGCGCGTCTGACACGGGGCGTCACGTTGCCGTGGTCGGTGCCGGACCAGCTGGGCTGGCCTGTGCGCATCGCCTCGCGCTAGCGGGACATCGCGTGACTCTGTTCGACGCGCATGAGAAGGCGGCGGGCCTGAACGAATACGGTATTGCAGCGTACAAGACCGTCGATGATTTTGCGCAGCGGGAAGTGGCGTGGTTGTGCTCGGTGGGCGGCATCGAGATCAAAACCGGTATGGCGCTTGGGCGCGATGTTCATCTAGATGCGTTACGCCAACAACATGACGCGGTGTTTCTGGCGATTGGCCTCACCGGCGTACGTGCATTGCAACTCGAAGGCGAGGAACTCGGCGGTGTGATGAATGCAGTGGACTTTATCGAGCAGGTGCGTGAAGCGAGCGATCTGGCTACGGTTCCGGTCGGACGGCGGGTCGTCGTGATTGGCGGCGGCAATACGGCGGTGGATGCGGCGGTGCAGAGTCGCAAGCTCGGTGCGACGACGGTGACGATGGCTTATCGCCGCAGCGTGGAGACGATGGGCGCAACATGGGCCGAGCGCGAGTTCGCACAAGGCCAGGGCGTGACACTGATCACGCACGCGAAGCCGGTCAGGTTGCTCGGCAGCGACGGCACGGTAACCGGTGTTGAATTCGAGCGTACGTCGGCGGCGGGCAGCGAGCGGTTCATCATCGAAGCCGATATGGTGCTCAAGGCGATCGGTCAGACATTGGTTGCGGTGGGTGTCGAACGCGAGTTGCTGACGCTCGACGGCAGCCGCATCGCAGTGGACGCCAACGGCCAAACCTCGTTGCCGGACGTATGGGCCGGCGGCGATTGCGCGGCGACAGGTGGGATGGATCTCACGGTGCAGGCGGTGCAGGACGGCAAGCTGGCCGCTGCGGCGATTGACGCGCACTTCGCCAGAACTGCGGTCAAAGCGGCCTAGCGGGCTCGCCATGTAGCCACGCCCGCCATTCGACCTCACGATAAAACAGAGTCCCCAAGGAGCCAAACATGGCCGATCTGCGCTGTACGATTGCCGGCATTACTTCGCCGAACCCTTTCTGGCTCGCTTCTGCGCCGCCTACCGACAAGGCCTATAACGTCAATCGCGCCTTCGAAGCAGGCTGGGGCGGCGTGGTCTGGAAAACGCTAGGCCTCGACCCGCACGTGGTCAATGTCAGCTCGCGCTATGGCGCGGTGCAATGGAATGGCCAGCGTATCGCCGGCCTGAACAACATCGAGTTGATCACCGACCGGCCGCTCGACGTCAACCTGCGTGAGATCGCCCAGGTCAAGCGTGACTGGCCGGATCGTGCGCTAATTGTTTCGCTGATGGTGCCGTGCAACGAGCGCGACTGGAAGTGGATTTTGCCGCTTGTGGAGGACACCGGTGCCGATGCGGTCGAACTGAACTTCGGTTGTCCTCACGGTATGAGCGAACGTGGGATGGGCGCAGCGGTGGGCCAGGTGCCCGAATACGTGGAGATGGTCACGCGCTGGGTCAAGGAAGGCACGAAGCTGCCATGTCTCGTCAAGCTGACACCCAACATCAGCGACATTCGTACGGGCTCGCGAGCCGCCTACAGGGGCGGCGCGGATGGCGTGTCGCTGATCAACACGATCAATTCAATTGTGGGCGTCGATCTGGATGTGATGGCCCCCATGCCCATTGTCGATGGAAAGGGCACGCACGGAGGCTATTGCGGCCCCGCAGTGAAACCGATCGCGCTGAACATGGTGGCGGAGATCGCCCGCGATGTCGAAACACCGAACCTGCCCATTTCGGGCATTGGCGGTATCTCGACGTGGCGCGACGCAGCGGAATTCATCGTGCTCGGCGCAGGCAGCGTGCAGGTCTGCACAGCGGCCATGCACTACGGTTTTCGCATCGTCGCGGATCTGGCCGATGGCCTGTCGAACTGGATGGACGAAAAGGGCTATGCGACGCTCGACGATTTTCGGGGCCGCGCCGTACCGAATGTCACCGACTGGCAGTATCTGAACCTCAAGTACGACATCAAGGCGCGCATCGATCAGGACAAGTGCATTCAATGCGGGTTGTGTCATATCGCATGCGAGGACGCTGCACACCAGGCCATCACGCGCGAAAAGGATGGCGTGCGCCATTTTGAAGTGGTGGACTCCGAATGTGTTGGGTGTAACTTATGCATGCACGTATGTCCGGTTGATCAATGCATCACGATGGAACGCGTGGATGCCGGCGAGTATGCCAACTGGACCACGCATCCGAACAACCCGGCACGCGTGGATGCAGCGCAGCCGCAGGCGGAACCGCAAACCACGGCAAATGCCGCGTGAGCCTTACCCGCAGCACAATCAGTTTCAAACGAAGCGCCTGTAATGAAGTCTGTTCCGATCCGGCCTGATGCACCCCGAGAAGCTGCGCGGGCCACAACGCACAAGTGGAGATTCTTCGATGAAGCAGACAGCGCAAAGTGTCGATCCGCAGCTAGGGGCCGGCGCGCAGGGCAGCAGTCTTTATAACGACGACCTCGCGCCAACCGGCGTCGCGCAGCGCACGTGGAAGTGGTACCACTTCGCGGCGCTGTGGGTTGGCATGGTGATGAATATCGCGTCGTATATGCTGGCAGCGGGCTTGACCGAACAGGGCATGTCACCGTGGCAGGCGGTGGTGACGGTGCTGCTCGGCAACCTGATCGTGCTGGTGCCGATGTTGATGATCGGCCATGCGGGCGCGAAGCATGGCATTCCGTACGCGGTGCTGGTGCGCTCGTCCTTCGGTACCCAAGGGGCAAAATTGCCGGCCATGCTGCGCGCCATCGTGGCGTGTGGCTGGTATGGGATTCAAACCTGGCTCGGCGGCAGTGCGATCTACACGCTGCTCAATATCCTGACGGGTAACGCACTGCATGGTAACGCATTGCCGTTCCTCGATATTTCGCTGGGACAACTGGCGTGCTTTCTGGCGTTCTGGGCCTTGCAGATTTACTTTATCGTGCACGGCACCGATTCGATTCGCTGGTTAGAAAGCTGGTCCGCACCGATCAAGGTGGTCATGTGTATCGCGCTGGTGTGGTGGGCCACATCGAAGGCGGGAGGGATTGGCTCGATGCTCTCGGCGCCGTCGCAGTTCGTCGCCGGCGGCAAGAAAGAGGGCTTGTTTTGGGCCACTTTCTGGCCGGGCTTGACGGCGATGGTCGGTTTCTGGGCCACGCTGGCGCTGAATATTCCCGACTTCACCCGCTTTGCCCGCTCGCAGCGTGACCAGGTGATAGGGCAGTCGATCGGCTTGCCGGCGCCCATGGCGCTACTCTCGGTGATCTCAGTGGTCGTGACCTCGGCGACGGTCGTGATCTATGGTCAGGCGATCTGGGATCCGATCGATCTCACCAGCCGCATGACGGGCATCGGCGTAGGCGTCGCATTGGTGATCCTGACGCTCGACACCATGTGCTGCAATCTCGCGGCGAACCTCGTCGGCCCAGCATACGACTTTTCCAGCCTTTGGCCGAAGGGGATTACGTATCGCGTCGGCGGCATGATTACTGCGACCATCGCCATTGTGATGATGCCGTGGAAGATTCTCGCGACTACGCAAGGCTACATCTTTACCTGGCTGGTGGGCTATTCCGCGCTGCTAGGTCCGGTCGCCGGGATCCTGATGGTCGACTATTTCCTGATTCGCGGCACGCGCCTCGACGCGCGAGAGCTGTTCGACGAGCACGGTGAATACAGCTACACGGGCGGCTGGAATATCGGCGCGGTGGTCGCACTGCTAATTGGTGTATTGCCTAATTTGCCGGGCTTTTTGCATACCGCTTTTCCGGCGACGTTTCCGAACGTGCCGGCGTTCTTCAATACGCTCTACACGTATGCGTGGTTTGTCGGTCTCGCGCTTGCTTCGATCGTATACAGCGCGTGGATGAAGCTGAGCAAAGGACCGAGTGCCCGGGTGGCGAGCGCTTAACAATTGCAGCGTTTTCGAATGTAGCAGTCAATGAGGAGGCAGCAAGATGACGACCCTGATTCGCGGCGGCACGGTAATCGATGCGGACCGTAGCTGGCGGGCGGACGTGTTGTGCGCAGATCCGCAGCAAGGTGGCACGATCCTGCAGGTCGGCCCGGACCTGGAAGCGCCGGCGGGCGCGACGATCGTTGATGCGGGTGGCCAGTATGTGATGCCGGGCGGTATCGATCCGCATACGCATATGGAGTTGCCCTTCATGGGCACCACAGCAAGCGACGATTTTTACACCGGGACCGCAGCCGGTCTCTCGGGCGGCACCACGAGCATCATCGACTTCGTGATTCCGAGCCCGCGTCAGTCGCTGATGGAGGCGTTTCAGGCATGGCGCGGCTGGGCGGAGAAAGCTTCTTCGGATTATGGCTTTCATGTCGCCGTGACATGGTGGGACGACTCGGTGCATCGCGACATGGGCACGCTGGTGCATGAACATGGCGTATCGAGTTTCAAGCATTTCATGGCCTACAAGAACGCGATCATGGCCGACGATGAGGTGCTGGTGAACAGCTTCGCGCGCTCGCTTGAACTCGGCGCGTTGCCGACCGTTCATGCGGAAAACGGCGAGCTGGTGTTCCAGTTGCAGCGTCAATTGCTGGCACGCGGCATTACTGGACCGGAAGCGCACCCGCTGTCGCGTCCACCGGAAGTAGAGGGCGAGGCGGCGAATCGGGCGATTCGTATTGCGCAGGTGCTGGGCGTGCCGGTTTATATCGTGCACGTGTCGTCTAAAGATGCGGCGGATGCAATTGCGCGGGCCCGCAGCGAAGGTCTGCGTGTATTCGGAGAGGTTTTGCCGGGGCACCTGGTGATCGATGAAGCGGTCTATCGTGATCCTGACTGGACACGTGCCGCCGCGCACGTGATGAGCCCGCCGTTTCGTTCGGCTGAACATCGTGAGGCATTGTGGAGCGGGCTACAGGCGGGTCAGTTGCACACCACAGCCACTGACCACTGCGTATTTTGCGCGTCGCAGAAGGCGATGGGCCGCGAGGACTTCACCAAGATCCCGAACGGTTGCGGCGGCGTCGAGGATCGCATGTCGGTGCTGTGGCATCACGGCGTGAATTCGGGGCGCCTCACGCCGAACGAGTTCGTGCGCATTACCTCCACTAACGCGGCGCAAATCTTTAACCTCTATCCGCGCAAGGGTGCGGTGCAGGTTGGCGCAGATGCGGATCTGGTCGTGTGGGATCCGGCCGCGAGCAAAACCATCTCCGTCAAGACTCACCATCAGAAGGTGGACTTCAACGTATTTGAAGGCATGGAGGTGCGGGGCGTTGCGATGCATACGCTCACGCGCGGTGCGTTGGCGTGGACCGATGGCGACCTGCGGGCAGTGCGTGGCGCGGGTCAATATCTGAAGCGGCCGCCTAATGCCGCTTACTTTGAGGCGATCCGTGTGGCTAACAAGCTCAAGGAACCGCATGCGGTTGAGCGGTAGCTGGGCTTGAGTAGGGCGCTGAGACGTTGTGTCTGAAGACACAGTGGCTTATGCGCTCGCTTGAGGGTTTTGAGGCAAAGGTGTGCGGCGCGCGCGCAACAATTTACCTTGCGTGATCGCCGCGCACCGGGCCAAAGCTATTTCCTTTAGCGCTTTTGCCAGACGCGCAGGCCGAAGAGCGGCAAAACACCATAGACATGGTCGAACATAGTCGACTGAGTCCGCTCGAACGCTTCCCATTGCACTTCGTTGATATAAGCGAATACCTCTATTGGCAGGCCTTGCTGGGTCGCTTCCAGCAACCGGACCACCAGCGGCATGTCGGTGCGAATAGCCGGATGCTGGCGAAAATACCCCATCAGATACAAACGAAACATGCCGAGATTCGTGAGCGGTTGCCCTTCGTCGGACATCGTCACGGGTATGACCAGCTTGACACTCGCCTGCAAACTCGCAAGCAGCGCGTCATCGCAAAACCGGATCATGTCGGTGTCCATATAAATGGCATGCTTGATACGGCGCCCGCCTGATTCGATCATACCGCGCCAGTTTCTGACGCCATTTGTCAGCAGGACGTAGCTCGGAATCGTGACAATGGTGTTGTCGAAGTTCTGCACCTTGATGGTGTTCAACGCAATATCGACAACTGTCCCGTCGGCTACGAAGCCCGGCACTTCAACCCAGTCCCCCACGCGCAACATATCGTAGGCAGCGATCTGAATGCTCGCAACGAAGCCCAGAAGCGAATCGCGAAAGATGATGATGAGCAGCGCCGTCATTGCGCTGACGCCGGTGAGGAAATAGGCCGGCGAGCGATGCAACAGGACGGAGACGGCCACGATCAAAGCGGCCAGATACAAAACAATGGTGGCGACTTGCAGAAAGCTCTTGATCGGCTTCTCGCTGGCGTACGGGAAGTGCTTGTAGCGGTCCTCGATGCTGCGCAGGAACGCGAAGGCAGCGCGCAACACCGTCACCACCATGTAGCAGGCGGCGAGCGTTTCGACTGGACGTCCCAGGGCGGCGACGAGCGGAATGGTCAGACTGGACAGCAGCGGGGCGGACAGATAGATGATGTACGCGGGCACGAGTGGCGCAAGACGATCAAACACCTTGCGATGCGCCGCGGCCCGAAGCCACGAATGTTCTTCGCCGCGCGCGAGCCGGCCGACGATCAGCAGCAGGATAAAGCGGGTAATGTAATAGCAGATTGCACTGGACAGCACGATCGCCAAAAGCAACGCGGCCACGAGCAGAATCGCCACGACAGCGCTGTCGGTATAAGCGTAGAGATGACGCTGTCCGTCCGGACCCGTCACGATATGGAACACGTTGTCGAACATAGCTCCTCTGAGTCGTGAGCCAGGCGTTTTCGGCAGAGATTCCGGTCGCGAGGGACGTTACTGCGGTTTGACGAAGCGCAAAGTCATTCGGTCCGATTCGCCGATGGCGGCGTAACGTGCCCTGTCCACATCGCCACCTTCGTAGGTAGGCGGCAATGACCACACGCCATGCGGATAATCTTTGGTATCGCGCGGATTGCTATTGATCTCGCTGCTGCCCGCAAGCTGGAAGCCCGCAGCGCGCGCATGCTCGATCACATAGGCTTCGGTCACGTAGCCACTGTCGATCATCTGTTGTAGCGACGTTGCCGGCGCCGCGCGATGTTCTTCCACCCCTAGGATTCCGCCCGGTTTGAGCGCGCGGTAGAACGCCTGCAGGTTGGCATCGATCTGGCCGTCCTTGATCCAGTTGTGGATGTTACGGAACGTCAGCACCCGGTCGACATTGCCGTTGGCGGGAAAGCCGCTGAATTGTCCCGCCTGCAGCGTGCCAACCAGCACCGTGCCGTAAATAGCCGGGTTTGCAGCCAGCTTGCGGGCGAATGCTGCGCGGCCGGGTTGTTCCTCGGCGGCGGCGCTTGCCGAGGGGCTGTTGTACTGCGCCTCGTATAGCGTGCCGTGATCGCGCAGATAAGGCGCGAGAATGTCTGTGTACCAGCCGCCGCCTGGCGCGATTTCGAGCACCGTTTGGGTCGGGGCGATTTCGAAGAATTGCAAGGTGGCTTGCGGATGGCGATACACGTCGCGTGCTTTGGCGGCGTCGCCGCGCTGTGGTCCCGCGACGGCGGCGGCGAGCGAATTCGCGTCCCAGCCCGAGGGCGACGCACAGGCAACCAGCATCAGCGCGGCGGCGAGAGCAACGAGGGTGGTGAAGGCGTACCGCACATTGCGAAGCATGGTGGTAGGGTGGGCAGTCATGGCACCTGGTATGGGATCACGTGAGCCGTACAGCGTCCGTATTGCACTTAAGGCGTGGAGGACAACCGGCAATAGGCGTAAAGATAAGCGCTTGTGACGCGCTTTGCACGTCACACCCAGATATTTCCGCTGAAACGGGGATGAAACGTGACCCTGGCGGCGTTTACTCTTTACGTGGCGGTTTTGAACGAGCTCAGATGAAACCAGTTGAGGCCGCCTCGCGTATACCGGGATGAGTGCAGTGGATGACCGCGGCGTCAGGTTCGGCAAGACCTTCGCCGCTCGTCTATGCTGGATTCATGTCCGGTCGATTCTGGCTGGCAATGTGCCGGCCGTACCCGGCCCTATCCAATGTGTTGGAGGCAATATGAAGAAGACGTCGCAGCTATTTAAGGTTTGTTTGTGCGTAGCCATGCTGGGTGTGGCGGCCCAGGCGGGCGCGCAAGGTCTGACTCCGCAGGACGATATGAATGCGCCGCAGAACAGTACCCGACTGATGCCTAACTCAGCGCGTGGTAGCGAATACCCATCGCACGGCAACCAGCAGGCGGGAGAAATGAACCTCAACCCGACTGACCCACGCGCTCAACTCGTCAATGGCCTGCCAAACAATACGCAAGCGGGCGGTTATGGGTCGCCGCTCGCGGGTGTGCGCACCTACGTGCAACAACCGCCGGCGAACTAGATTGCGGCCACAACGGTCGTGCTGCATCGCGCGCCATCCGGTCACGCATCGATGCACGAGCCGTTTCACTTGATGTCAGATTGTGGTGGGGCCTTCTGAGGTGACTGACGTTTCCAAGCGACGCCGGGCTCTCTTTCAAAGCCCAAACAGCGCGTGCAAGGTACCGTTTTCCACGATCACCGAGACGCCGATCACCAGCAGGATGAACGGTAATAGCGCGGTGCCGTAGCGCCGGATCGGTGCGCCGAGCAGGGGATGGTTGACCAGCCAGACGGCGCCCGCGCACCAGATGCCGATCATCACGACAAACACGAGAGAAATCAACGCGCAATCGATGCGCGAATGCCCCGCATACAGCGGCACGTAGACGGCGATGTTGTCCGAGCCGTTGGCCATCGCGACGGCCGCCACAGTCCACGACGCCGAGCCAGCCGGAACCGGCGGGGTGGTAGCTTGCGTGGAACTGTCATGTGCGGCGCGGCGCCGGCCAAAGCGCGTCCACCCCTTGCTGAGGCCAACGGCGATCGGCAGCACGCCCAACGCGCCCACATACCCTTGCGGCAGACTGCGCAGCATGGCGGCGAGACCCAGCGCAATGACGATCAGGGCGATCGAGCCCGTGTATTGGCCGACGATGACGCGCCGTTTGCGGCCACGCGCTTCTGCGACGAAGGCGAGCAGGACGAACAGGTTGTCCACGTTGGTGGCGGCGAATGCGGCGACGGCGAGGGCAATGAGACTGAGCATGCGGCTAGGTCGTGGTGGCGTGGGTTGCGACGAAGGGTGTCCCGCCATCGACGCAGCCGCCATTCTGCCAGCAAGCGGGCGGCTACTGCCCGATCTTCGCGGATGAGGCTGCCGGTACGCGCGCCACGGCCCGTACGCTACAATGCCGACAGCCTGAAAATCGGAAGATCAATGAAGATCCGGACTCTATCTATTGCATGCGCAATGACCGCCGCCACGTTGCTCGCGGGGTGCACGGCCTTCTATAAGAACACGGACGCGTGTGAACAGATGATGCGCGACAAGCTGGCCGACGTGACGCCGGAGCGATTGCCGGATGTGTCGCTCGACAAGTTGTCGGTTAGCCATACTGGAACGGGGATTCGCGGCTCGCGGGTGGTCGTCGAAGGCACGCTGTCGCATATGCAGACGGCTTCGGAAGTCGCTGCCGCGAACGCTCCGAAGGGAGCTTCTGGCGTGCTTGCGGCGTCGGCGGTGTCTGCAACTTCTACGGTTGGGGCAAGCGGCGCGCCTGTCGGCGCGTCGCAGGCTAATGGGGCGGCAGGCGCTGCTTCGGGCGCGGCCGCTTCGGATACCGCTGCTTCAGTTGCCGCTGCTTCGTCCGTCCCGGCGTCTGGAGCCACTGCGAGCGCATCTGCGGCGAAACCCGCCAAGCCCAAGAAAATCACCAAGGTTGCGGCCGTCGAATGCACGTTCAACGGCCTGAATCTGTCGTCGTTCCGCTGGATCGCCCCGGCAGAACTGGTCAAGAGCGACGACGCTGCCGCTGGCGATACCAGCCAGTAAGGTACCGCAAGCACCGCGGCGTACTGAGGCGGCGCGTGCGGTGCGTCTTTAGTGGTGCGCCGCGCCTCTCAGGAAGCCGGAGCGCTTCGCGAGTCTCACATAGTCGCTATCGCTTCAGGCGGCGCTGTCTCTCGTCTTCTGGCCTCGCGCACGAGGCGCAATACGCGCTTACCAAACACTTCCGGCCGTCCTTCGAAGAAGCGCTCGACCGCCCTGGTGTCAATCAGCTGACGGCGTAGGTCCTCGCGCTCATCGTGTTGCGTAATCATGCGCAAGGCGGCGTCAATGTAGGCATCGACGCTATCCGCCGTGGTCCATGAGGGCATGCCGGCGCGCGCGAACAGCGCGCCGTCGATATGTTCGAACACTTCCGGACCCGTCTTGCACACGCCCGGTACACCGAGCGTGAGTGCGTCGACA
Organism: Paraburkholderia sp.; assembly: GCF_049581445.1. Taxonomy (GTDB): domain Bacteria; phylum Pseudomonadota; class Gammaproteobacteria; order Burkholderiales; family Burkholderiaceae; genus Paraburkholderia. The sequence goes on from NZ_JBAURZ010000105.1 coordinate 32,207, forward strand.
ATGCCATTCGTGTTGCCGAACGGAAACGGGCTCAGGAACAAGTCCGCGTCGTCCACTCGCGCCAGGTAGGCCGCGTAGTCGTGAAAGCCATGAACGATTGCCCCCGGCACCGCGGCGCCAATGATCCGGCGCATTTGCAATAGCGGCAAGCCGCTGCCCGCACCGGGCATGAAATGAAACTGCACCTGGATGTCCGCGCGTTCCTGAATCTGGCGGCACGCATCGAGAAAGGCTGGATTGAGTTTCATCGGACTTGCCGTCACGATGATATGGACGGACTCGCGTCGCGCCGGTACTCGCGGTGTGATGTCGGGTAGCGCATGAGAGGCGCGATACGGTTGGCCGTCCTTCGGTAGCTTGAGCAGGCGCTCGCTGAAGCATGCCGGGTCGCCGACGTAGTCTTCCTCGACACTGATGTAATCGATCTTGTCGGAGTGGGTAGTGGCCGGATGTCCGAGCGCCGCGATTTGTAGCGGTGCAATCCGCAGGTTCGACATAAAAACCGTCAGCGTGAACATGCCGACGCTCGGCATATAAAGCACGTCAGGCCGCTCGGCCTCGGCGAAGGCGCGAATTGTCCGCAGGCTCTCGCCAATATAGTCAGGCTTCTCAAGTTCGATAAAGCGATCGAAGATCGCCCGTCCGGCATCGTCGATGGCGTAGCCGAAGCCGAAACCCACCACTTCGAAATGCTCGCGCGCGGCTTCAATGGTCCGGGAGTGGGTCCGGTAGATTGAATGTGCACCGTTGAACCATTCCACCACCACGATCATCAGGGGTTTTTTACGGCTTTGCGCGCGCTCGCTGACGGGCGACACGGCCAGGGCAGGCAGATCGGTAAGACCCAGATGCGCCAGCTGCGCCGCACCAGGATGTTGATGTCATGTTTGATCGCATGCCGCTGCGGAGTATCCGCATAGCTGCAAAACATGTAGGCGTTGTGCAGGACGGCCGTGGGCAGATCGTCGAGGTCGCCGATTTGCCGCAGCTTGCCGGGCAGCCATTGCAGGAGCGCTTCGCGCTTGCCGTGTCCATTGACGGAACCTTTGAAGACCGGCGCCAGCAATACAAGAGCGAGGCAAGCGGCAATCACCTTGTCGTGAGCCCAGAGGGCCGCGAAATCCAGTTCAAGCTCCGAGTCAATCGAGTACAGCAGGCACAGCTTCTCGAGGAACGCGTCACCCGCTAGGAACTGGTTATTGTCCGGCCCGCGTGGATTCAGGTAGCGAGTGACGTGATCGGCGTCGCCAAAGGCAGTCGCCGAGAACAGCATGCCGATCCATTCGTGCAGGGTGAGAAAAAGCCTGAAGCACTCGTTCGATGGGCTGAAGTCCGGGTTGGAAAACAGCGTCGAAATGGCACTGACAAGGCGTGTGCAAAACCGCTCCCGCTGCTCGTCGGCTGATAGCCCGATCATTCCTGACGCGCGGAAGTCAGCGTCCAGATCACCACGCTTTTGATGAAGCAGGATCAACGCACCCAGGAAACTGAGAGCGGCTTGATCGTGAGCTTGCGTAAAGACGAGTTGCTCGAAGTCGTCGAGCGAAAAGGTGGGTTCCATCGGCTGAATTCAGAATATATGCAGGACTAACGATATCGATATCGCGCTAGCCAAAGGCAGCGATTATCTCAGCCCTGCCGTACTAAATTTGCCGGTCCGTTGATTTTGGGAATTTTCCGCGCGGATAAATCCGGCATCGGGCATCGGGCGCATGGGACTCGAGTCAGCCTCCCGCGGTGTACGACAGGCTGACTGTCCGGCGAGCAGATTTAGAAGGCGTAATACGGCCCGTTACCCGCGGAGGTGACGCGCGCTTCAATTGCCGTATAGACGCGCCGTCCGAAGAAGAACGGCAAGCCCCAGCCAAAGCTGTTACTGGCGATGCCGGCAAGGTCGTCGAACGCGTTGTTCGAAGAGTTGAACAACGCCGTCGAATTCGCCACCGAAAATGCCACGGCGGTGGTGATGCCATCCGTGCCTGCGATCACTGCGTTTTCCGCTTGCGTCGTGGTGGGACAGTACCAGAGCCCGCATTCTGGCATCCCAGTGTCGGCCATATAGAGCGCATTTGAGCCGGTGTCCAGATAGCTGAACGCGTAAGTCTGGCCATTGCTTGTCGTAGTCACATAGCCGCTTTGCGGATTCGCTTTCAGGACGGTCACGCTGCCGAGCACGTTGTCGGCCTGAGTGCCGATGCCGAAAATCAGCGAGCCCGCCACCGACGTCGTACCGGTGTCGGGCACCGACGGCAGATCGATGACGACGCCGTTGTTATCCAGCGGGAATGCGCTCACCGGATTCGTGACCTGCTGGGCGACCGGCTGCATGCTTGCCTGACACGCGCCGCTCGTGTTGCAGCTGTAGTACCAGCGCGGCAGGGCCGAAGTGGCACAGGCGCTGCCGCAGTCAGCCGCAAACAGGCCGACACCGAGGATGCCATTGCTGCGCAGGGTGGTGGTCGTCTGCATGGCGAGACCTGTACCCGCGCAGTCTGACGGCACGCTTGGCACGCTTGGGTCAGCGATCAGCTGAACGGGTAGCGATGCGGCCAGTTGACCGGCCATCCGCACGTCGGCGCTGCGCACCGCGCCCCAGGTGTAGCCGCCGCCAAACACCGCGCATTCGCCGGCATTCCCGCTGCGTGATGGCAAAGCGGCCAGTTGCACGCCGGACGGCAATGCCGAGGCCAGAATCCGCAGGCCCTGCGAGCCGGTGTCGACCTGAATGTTGTCGATGGTGGCGCAGTTGCTGGTGCCGGGCGCGCAGACGGTGACGCTGGTCGTCAGCATGTTGCGGGTCAGCCCGGGCGCCGTGGTCACCGCAATCGGCTGGGTGTTAGGCGTGCTCGACTGGGGGACCGACGCGGGAG
>NZ_JBAURZ010000106.1:0-6669 GCF_049581445.1 Paraburkholderia sp.
GCGCGGCACGATCCACGTGACAGCGAGCGCGCACAGCCAGGGCAATGCGGCGACGAGTCCGACGCGCAAGCCCACCGTTGTGCCTAGCAAGGAGGCGACCTGCTGCGGCAGATAGAAAATCACGCCATACACGCTCATCTGGATCAGCAGATAGATCCCCGACAGCGCGAGCACGCGCCGGTCCAACAACGCCGCGAGAATATTGCGCGGACCGTGTGCGGAAGCATCAAGCGAGTCTTCGTCGAGAGCGGCGCGCAAGGCATGGCGTTCCGCCGCCTCGAGCCAACGCGCGTCTTCGGGCTGGTTGTCCAGATACCAGAACGCCCACACGCCCACAGCGGTGGCCATGCCGCCTTCAATCAGGAACAGCCACTGCCAGCCGACGAGGCCAAACAGACCATGCAGATCGAGCAACAGACCCGAAAGCGGACTGCCGAAAATAAATGCGAGCGGCGCACCGAAATAGAACAGCCCGACGGCACGTGCCCGGGCCGATTGCGGAAACCAGTGCGTCAGGTAATAGATCACGCCAGGAAAGAAGCCAGCTTCGGCCACGCCAAGCAGAAAACGGATGGTGTAGAACGCGGTGGGTGTATGGGCGAAACACATCGACGCCGAGACCAGCCCCCACGTCACCATGATTCGGCACATCCACAAGCGGGCGCCCACGCGATGCAGCAGCAGATTGCTCGGCACTTCGAACAGCGCATAGCCGACGAAAAACACGCCAGCGCCAAAGGCAAACGCCGCGTTCGAGAGCCCCGTGTCATGCTGTAGCGCTTTCTGCGCGAAGCCGATATTGGCGCGATCGAGAAAGGCCAGCACATACATCAGCAACAAGAACGGCAATAGACGCCGCATCACCTTGCTGTTGATCGCCTCGATTGATGTGGGCGAGTTCGGATTCATTGCGTCTCCTGATCCGGTCGTGCGGGCACACTGCACGAATTGCAGCGGCGCCACGCGGCCGGCTCGGTAAGCGACCCGTCTTCTTCAGCGGGTTCAACTGGCCGTGACCTCAGCGTCACGGCTTCGCAGCGGGAGGCGCGCCAACCCGCGCACCTCGGTTGCCTCAACTCGCACGCACCTTTAGTAGGTTGCGCGACCACCCGACAGGTCGAACACCGCGCCGGTGCTAAACGCGCAGTCTTCCGACGACAGCCACAAGATCAGCGAAGCGGCTTCTTCAGGCAGCAGGAAACGGTTCATCGGGATCTTCGACAGCATGTAGTCGATATGCTGTTGCGCCATTGAATCGAAGATCTCGGTTTTGGCCGCGGCGGGCGTCACCGCGTTGACGAGAATGTTCTTGGTGGCCAGTTCCTTGCCGAGCGATTTGGTCAGCCCGATCAGGCCCGCCTTCGAGGCGCTGTAGTGCGACGCGTTCGGATTGCCTTCCTTACCGGCCACCGACGCGATATTGACGATGCGGCCGTAACCTTGCTTGAGCATCTGCGGCACGATTGCGCGGCAGGTGAGGTACGGCCCGATCAGATTCACATCGATCACGCGGCGCCACATATCCGGCTCCAGTTCCCAGGTTGTGCCATTGCCGCCGGTGATGCCGGCGCAGTTGATCAGCACGTCGATCGAGCCATGGGCCGCGAGCGTTTGCGCGACGGCCTGGTTCACCGAGGCTTCGTCCGTCAGTTCGACGATTGCCGTCGACACCTTGCCTTTGCCTGCCAGTTCGCTTTCGGTGCGGGCGAGCCGCTCGGCGTCGAGGTCCCACAGCGCGACGGCCGCGCCTGAGTCCAGCGCGCGTTGCGCCACTGCGTAGCCAATGCCACGAGCGCCGCCGGTAATGACGACAACACGGCCTTCCAGATCGATTCGGTTCATTGCTTGTCTCCAGTGTCGACGGGAGTTAGCGCGTGAGCACTGACTCCGGTCCCATGCAGCATTTGCTGTGATGCGGCCGCAGCACGTATCACGGCTTGCTGTGGTTTGTGATGGTGTCCCTCAATATACGGCCCAGCCGATACCCAGACAATCCGAGTATTTGAAGGTGCGATAACAAAAGTGAATCGGGGTCGATGCTGCCCTCACGCCGCCGACTTCACCTGGTTGCGCCCCGCCGACTTGGCCGCATACAGTTGCTGATCGGCGGCGGCCATCAGGTCGAGCGCACTGCCCCCTCTGGACGGTAAGCACGTCGCGCAGCCCACGCTGACGGTCACCGTACCGTGATCGCTATTGCCGTGCTCGAGATGCAACCCCTGCACTTTTCTACGGATTTTCTCGGCCACCAGCGACGCACCCGACTCCGACGTATCGGGCAACACGACCGCAAACTCCTCTCCGCCATACCGCGCGACCAGATCGACCGAGCGCCGCACGGCCGAGTCGATGCACTCGGAAACGGTCGCCAGCACCTCGTCGCCCGCCGCGTGACCGTAGGTATCGTTAAACAGCTTGAAATGATCGACATCGACGAACAGAACCGACATTGGACTGCCGTTGCGCCGCGCGCGGCGCCACTCCTCGTCGAGCCGGGTGTCCAGGACGCGGCGATTGCTCAGTCCCGTCAGAGGATCGGTCGCGGCGAGTCTGACCAGCTCGGCCTGGGCCCGGATCTTGTCCTGTAGCGTAAACGCCAGCAGCCACGACAGCACAACAAACACTCCGCCGAGCGCCATCGTCAGACCGCCCGCAATCAGACTGCGCTTGCGCCACTCGGCCAGCACATCGGTCACTGCCGGCGCCACCACCGCGATCAAAGGCGTACCCGGTACATGGGCGTAGGTGAAGATGCGCTTGACGCCATCGACGACAGACGCAGTGACGTAGGATCCTTGCTCATGCGCAGCCATCCGGATAAACATATCCGAGCTTGCGATGCTGGTGCCGACATCGCTTTCTTTGAACGGCTTGCGCGCCAGCAACGTGCCGTCGTCGAGCACGATGAATACGGAGCCCGCTTCGCCCGTGCTGATTGTGTCGAGCAGGCGTTCGAAATATTCGATTCGGATGGCCAGCAGTGCGACACCCGCAAACGCACCGCCTTGAGCGTTGATACGCCGCGTAAGCCCGATCGAGAGATTGCCGCCCCGAAGCCGCGAGTGAAATGGATGCGAAACAAACAGCCCCATGGCGGGGCTGCGCTGCTGGGCGGTGAAGTAGTCGCGGTCGTCAAGCCGTACCGTCGGATTGAGTTCACCGTTCTGTGAAGCCAGCACGTGTCCGTTAGCGTCCACGATATATGCGCCGCCCAGATAAGCGGCCGTAGTCGCCCGGTCGAACAGCACGGACTGGCGCAGCCGTCCGATTAGCAGCCAGGTTGCAGGATCTTCTGCGCTGTCCACCATCGCTTCGAGCGACAGATCGTAGATTTCGACGTTGCGCGCCACATCGCTGGAGATGATCGCCACCAGATTTTCCGAGGTCTGGTGCGCGTGACTGAGCGCGTCGGCCCGACCGTCGTAGAGCGTCATGAAGGTCAGGCACGCCATCGCCGCAGCGAGAAACGTGCCGGCGATGCCCGCGTAGAACGGGTGGCGGCCCACGGACTGCATGATAGCCGCGCCCTGGCGGCGAAACGTTTTGCGCCAACGCCGACGCGCGGAAAGAACACGGTGCGACACGCTCCCACCCTCGTCGTAAATCGAAACATGGGTTATCCGGCCGCTGATGGTGAACTGGGCCGTTCAAGCAGCCGACGTCGACGCCGTCGTGCGCAAATCGCAGCTGCAGTCGCTGCTGACTCGCAGATGTTTTCTGCAATGATGCTGGCGTTTGAAACATTTTCGCACGCGTAGGCAGGTGACGCCAGGCGCCGCCCCGGTGATCAATTGTGGATTTCTTCCGACTAGTGCTGCGCTGAAGGTGCGCTGGCCGCGGAATTCTCGACCCGCTGGGCAGCCCGGCGCAACGTCGCACAGATGAGGCGGACGCGATGCTGGTAGTCCTGAGGATCGGTCGACTTCAATGACTGGAACTGGAGAAGCACAGCGTTTGCACGTGCCCAGCCGTAGTCCCAGGCTGCATCGAAATCAGCCGGACTATCCAGCTTGTGCCGCAGGCTCTCCTTGAAGCGCATCATGCTGGCAGATGTGGCGCCGCATAATTCACGGCCCAAATGCGCTGCTCGGCCAGCAGATTGAATACGTTCATTGGTGACCTCATCATCGGCCACGGTGCGCATGCCAGTGCCCGTGCTGGCGCTGGCGGCGGCGGGGGTATCGGCGCTGGCATGCCCCGCATAGGCGAACGACGTCGCCAGCATGAGTGCCATGAGGCCTGCACGGGTATTGATCATAAGCGCACCCTTCGGTGAGACCTCCGCGCCCGATACATCGAATACATTCAATATCTGCGCGGGGCGCCGACCGCGCGGGATGGCCATGGACGAAAGCAATCTCAAAAGCGGTAGCCAGCGCCCGCAAGAATCACGTCGGTGTCGCGATCGTAGTGCGTCACAACGCGGTTCCATTCCAGCCGAGCATCCCAATGCTGGGTGAAGCGGTAAGAAGCAGCGATGGTGATCAGGCCGGAAAATTTTCCCGCCCCCGGCCCAGGCGATTCGCTGTTCTCGTTCTCGTTGACCGCGTAGTATGCGCCCGCGCCTACTGCCAGTGTGACGTGGTTGTCGAAGAACGCGCGCGTCGCCCAAAGCTGGCTGGTGATGCCGTCGCGCCGCGCAAGTTTGCTGCTGCCCTCGTGCAGATAGCCCAGCGTCACATCCAGATACTTTGCGAGACCACGGCGGTACTCGATGGCGCCGCCCAACGCTGAAGGCGAACTCGTCGAGTTGACAATGGTCTTGCCCAGATAGGCGGCCACTTCGTTATTCGTGACGTTGGTCGAACTGCTGGCGGCCCAGTCGCGCGGGCCAGGTGTATCGGGTGCGTCCAGTTGATAGCCCACACCGAACATCACACTGGTGGCATCCGGTCCACGCTGCACATGGACACGGTTGAGCTGCAACTGGGTAATCCATCGGCTCGACGCGTAATACGCGGCCCGCACGCTATAAACGACGCCCCATCCATGCGTATTGGAATAGCTTCCACCCTGGTCCGCCGTCGTAGTGTCGAAATAGCGGTAAGGTCCGATACCAGCCTGCAGGATAAACTTAGGATTACCGACTGGAATGCGCGCCCATAGCTGCACCATCTGGCCATCACGATGGTGGTCCGGAATGTGACCTTCGTTCAGCCAGCTAAAACTGGTCGCAAAGTACTGGCCGAGACCTTCCTGGTAGTTAAAAGCCCACGTGTAGGTATTGGTGTCGCCCGCCCGCGAGCCGCCGCCAAACAGCGAGAACTCCTGCGCATCGGCGCGCGGCGCAGCAAGCAGCCCTGAAACCACCAGCGCCACACCGAGTACCAGCGTGGAGACCGGGTGGCCTGTATTAGCCGCTGTCGCTGCTTGCTCGCAAGGTTTCGATTTGTCAGGCGAAGCGTCTCGCTCCGCGACGTTTGCATGGCGATAAACATCGTCGCGCACCTCGCGTGCGAACCTTTGCTTTTCCACCAGTTTCAGCGCGCGGTGACGGTCCGCGCCGAGCGCTGCGTAGTAACGCTCCGGGTTCACACGTTTGAAGCGCGCATAGAACTCAGGTCCGGGTAGCCCAGAGGCGGCGCAAAGCAGTGCTGCGTAGTCCGCGGTCTTCAGATCGCAGATTGACGAGGCGGCCGTTTCCAACGCGGCGTAGCGGCGCGCAAGCGCGATACCAGGCGTGAAGATTGCGTGAAATGCATGATAGGGAATGAGCTTTCTGCGTCGTGCTGCCAACCAGAGCAATTGAATAATCCGGGCCTCGGTTTCGATTTCCATTTTCTGTCTGTCCGAGAGGCACTTTTTGTAGAAGGCTCGAATCCGTCTACGGGCCATTGGTTGTGAAGGTCAAGGCCGCAATCGCGTTCTGATTGGCCAGCGCACAAATCGGTCGAACAAGAGGCGTTACTGAACAACGCCTCTTCCTCGTATCGCACGCCAACTTGCAGCGCTCACCTCGGCGCAGCGACGACGACGTATTGCACCGTTGGGCCGACGTATTGCGGCTGGTACCAGTTCGGTCCGCAGTGCTGATAGACCACCCCAGCGACCATGACGCTGCTGCAACTTGGCGGCAAAGCCGCGACCGTCGCCCCGATCACCACCGCGGTCGTCACGCCGACCGCCACCCCAACAGCGACCGGATCGACATACCACCCGTCATCGTGGTGGTGATAATCGTCGTCGTGATGGCCGTCGTCATGATGGCCGTCGTCGTGGTGATCATCGTCGTGATGTCCGTCGTCGTGGTGGTCGCTACTGCCGCCTCCGCCGTTATTTCCTCCGTGCGAGTTGTTATTGCCGTTGTTGCTTCCGCCACCTCCATTGTTACTTCCGCCACCACCGTTGTTGCTTCCGCCGTGGGAGTAGTTATTGCCGCCGTTGCTTCCCCCGCCGCCGTTGTTACTTCCTCCGTGGGAGCTGTTGTTGCCGCCGTTGTTCCCCCCACCTCCGTTGCTCCCGCCGCCTCCGCCGTTACTTCCGCCACCGCCATGCGATTCCTGATTCCCACCCCCGCCGCCATGCGAGCTTTGTCCGCCGCCGCCACCCTGCTGTTGCGCGCCAAAACCGTGTGACGATCCACCACCACCGCCAGGCCCGCCCCCGGTATGAGCGCCTCCACCCCCGCCCTGGAAGCCACCTCCGCCGCCCCCATGAAAACCACCGCCC
>NZ_JBAURZ010000107.1:0-3971 GCF_049581445.1 Paraburkholderia sp.
CGTGATCTGTGGAACCTCGGCCGGCGCGATCAACGCCACCTCGGTTGCGAGCCATGCCGACGATTTCGCGCGCGGCGCCGAGCGGCTCGTGCGGGTCTGGTCGGCGATGCGTGCGCATCACGTGTACCGGACGGACTGGCCGGGCATTGTCGGCGCCGGGGCTCGCTGGCTCGCCGCAATGAGTTTCGGCTGGGCCACGCGCAGTTCGCCGCATGCATTGCTCGACAACTCGCCGCTTGCGCGGCTCCTGCACGACGCGCTCAGTTTTCACCGCATCGATCAGATGCTCGACACGCGCGCACTCCATGCGCTGTCGATCACCGCGCTGAGCTACTCGTCGGGACAGCATCTGACGTTTTATCAGGCGAGCGAGCCAATCGCCGCCTGGCGCCGCGCGCAACGCACGGCGCGCATGGTCGCGCTCACGCCAGCGCATCTGCTGGCCTCCGCGGCGATTCCCTACATGTTTCCCGCGGTGCCGCTGGAACTGGACGGCCATCACGAATATTTCGGCGATGGCTCGATTCGCCAGATCGCGCCGCTCAGCCCGGCGATCCACTTCGGCGCGGAACGCATCGTCGTGATCGGTGCCGGGACGCCGCGCCCCGAGGTGCCGGCCGCCGGGCGCGACAACGGTTATCCGTCGCTTGCGCAGATCGGTCAGCAGGTGATGGCGAGCGTGTTCCTTGACGCACTCGGCGCAGACATCGAGCGTATCGAGCACGTCAACCGGATGGTCCTGCATCTACCCCACACGGTCGAACCGGAAAGCGGCTGGCGCCACATTGACGTGCTGGCAATTGCGCCAAGCGAACGTATCGAAGTGATTGCGGCACGCCATCTGCAGCGTCTTCCGCTGACGGTGCGCGGACTGCTGGGCGCTGTGGGAGGTAACCGCGCATCCGGAGCAGCGTTCGCTAGCTACCTGTTGTTCGAAAGCGAGTTCACGAGCGAGTTGATCGACCTGGGCCGACGCGACGCGTTCGCACAACGCGAACAGATCGCCGCATGGCTCGGGCCAACACAAGCGTGACGACTGCAACGTGAACGGCCCGGCACAGGATGAGGCATGAACCGCAGGTATCGTGCTGCTTGCTGCCCATTGCGCTTCACGCATGACCCATCGCGTGCCATCTGTTGCATTTACACAGCGTCACAGCCGCAACATGGACGACTGCTATCTTGTTGAGGTAAATCAAGGCAGCCCAGCTTGTGACGCTATGTAAGGGAGTGCTGTCAGGACAGCGTGCTATCATGATGTAAGCTTTGTCCGGCCTTTGGGCGTGCCCTTAAAACAACCAATCCCGCCGCCTTTTTGCCGCCGGTTTGACCGGCGCGGGGTTAGGAGAGCACAGTCCGTTTGCAGGCCAGGTCGACCTCAGGCAGGTGTAACCAACCCACGGTCGGCTGCGCGGCGTAAAACTCCAGTTTTCGTCAGCGCGTCAATGCCGCCGGACTTCTTTGCCACACGGTGCATCTGGGTGGCCGATTACCGCGTAAAATTGAATGCTTGGCTCGCGAACGCGTGTGTTTCGTTCGCGAGGCAGAGTTGCAACAGACACAAACAGACGTCGCAATGCGCAGAACAGGGGTGGGACTATGAACACCATGCTTTATCCGGAACTTTATAAATCGCTCGAATCCGTTCGATGGGACATGGAGAAAGACATTCCCTGGGACAAGTTCGACGCCTCACTGCTGACCGACGAGCAGGCCGAGACGATCAAGATGAACGCGATCACCGAATGGTCTGCATTGCCCGCGACGGAAATGTTCCTGCGCGACAATCATCACGATAGCGATTTCTCCGCTTTCATGAGCGTGTGGTTCTTCGAAGAGCAGAAGCACTCGCTGGTGCTGATGGAGTATCTGCGTCGCTTCAAGCCGGAAATGTGCCCGACCGAAGAGGAACTCCACGCAGTGCGCTTCGAGTTCGATCCGGCGCCGCCGCTCGAAACGCTGATGCTGCATTTCTGCGGTGAAATCCGTCTGAACCACTGGTATCGCCGTGCCGCCGAATGGCACACGGAGCCGGTCATCAAGGCAATCTACGAAACCATCTCGCGCGACGAAGCACGTCACGGCGGCGCTTACCTGCGCTATATGAAGAAGGCCATGACCAATTTTGGCGACGTCGCGCGTGCGGCGTTTGCGAAGATTGGCGTGTTGATGGCTTCCGCGCGTCGCACGGAAAAACCGCTGCACCCAACCAATCTGCACGTGAACCAGGCGCTGTTCCCGCGCGACACCATCCAGTCACGTCTGCCGGATCCGGAATGGCTCGAGCGTTGGCTCGACGAACAGATCCGTTTCGACGACGGCTGGGAAAAGAAGGTGGTGGAGCGCATCCTGCACAACCTGTCCATTCTGTTTGAGCGCACCTTCAACACCGCGCAGGAACTGAACCGCTACCGCAAGGAAGTGGTGTCGCGCCTGCAGGCTGAACAGAAATCGGCTGAACAGCCGGCTTGATGGTTGGCCTAACGGCCAAGGCGTTTGCGCGGGCACTGTCCCGTGCGACGCTCCTCGACCGACAGGCAGATAGCATCTGAACCAACGGCCCGCCAGGCGCAAGCTTGCCGGGCCGTTTGCATGTCTCCTTTTGTTTGCATTTTCCTTTCTCTCCGATCCGCTCATGGCCGTTACATTCGAACGCAAGCTCACCACCCGCGAGGTTCTGGCCCAACTGCGTCCCTCACTCAAGGGGCCGGTGGTGTTCACGAACGGGGTGTTCGACATCCTGCATCGCGGTCACGTCACGTATCTGGCCGACGCGAAGGCGTTAGGTGCCACGCTGATCGTCGGGGTCAACAGCGACGCATCCGTGCGCCGTCTGGGCAAGGGCGACGACCGGCCCATCAACAACGAAGCGGACCGTATGGCGCTGCTGGCGGCGCTGGAGAGTGTCGACTGGGTGGTGTGTTTCGGGGAGCAGACGCCGGTTGAGTTGATCGGAGAGTTGCGTCCCGACGTGTTGGTCAAAGGCGGCGACTACGATATGGACGTGCTCCCCGAGTCGGCCCTGGTGCGGGGTTGGGGCGGTCGGGCCCTGGCAATTCCGTTCGAGCACGACCGCTCGACGACTGCACTCCTCAAGAAGGTCCGCGCGCAGGGCTGACCCAGCGCAACGCGACCGGTCCCGACTGACTATTGTCCGAGTTCCGAAGCAGAAATAGCCGGCGCCGGAGCCGGGGCACCGACCACGGCCTGATCCGCCGCCTCAGCGGCCGAGAGCGCTTGTACTCTCAGCGTATCCGGGCGAATCTGGCGATTCAGATGACTCGGCTCACGCACGCCCGCATAGGGCAAAGGCCCGAACATGCCGCGCAGCGTAACGAACGTGAGCAGGTTGGCAAGAAACAGAATAGCGATTAGCCAGCGCAGCATCATTGGGGTCTCCGTCTAAGGGGTGCTACGTGCGTTGTAAGTGATGCTCAGGTGCGGCTCGCATGTTCGCTTTCGGCGGCGATCAGCGCAAGGCCCGACAGCACGAGCGAATCGTGCCGAGTATGCGGTACTTTGAGTGCGCCTGTCACTTCAGATGCGGCGCCTCCGCTTACCACCAGCCGTACCGGCTCGCCCCACACCTGTTGCAGATCGTTCCACATCCGCTCAATCAGCCCTGCTTGCGCCAGCGCGCAGCCGGCGGACAGCGAGCGCCGCGTATCCGTGGCGAAGAACGGCCTGTGCGACTTGCCGTCAACGTCGGGCTGGGCGTTCGGGGCCCCGCCGGATGGCATCAACAGGTTGCGTGCCGCCTGTGCATCCAGGGTAGGCAGTTGCGCGGTGTGTTCGCCGAGCGAGCGCATCATCAGCGTCCAGCCTGGCGCGATCAGACCGCCGACAAACAGTCCGTCGGCGCGCAGCGCTTCGAGCGTGGTGGCGGTGCCGAAGGTCGCAATCAGCAACGGTTCGCCGGGAAACGCCGCATGGGCCCCGATCAGTCCGGCCCAGCGGTCGCTGCCGAGCGC
>NZ_JBAURZ010000108.1:0-14369 GCF_049581445.1 Paraburkholderia sp.
GGCCTGCGCCGTCCGGGCGCGGCCGCGCTCGATCTGGCCAACGTCGCCGCCGGCCGGCTCGACGGCTTCTTCGAACAGGGCCTGCATGCGTGGGACATGGCTGCGGGCAGCCTGCTGATTACCGAAGCCGGTGGTCTGGTGGGCAACTACACGGGCGATTCGGACTTCCTGCACATCGGCGAAGTCGTCGCGGGCAATCCGAAACTGTATGCGCAGATGGTGCCCATCCTGTCGCGCTACAGTCGCACGAAGCAACAAGCGGCGTAAGGCAGCGCCCTCGCAAAGCGGCTTCGGCCGCTTTTTTTGTTGGCGCGGTGGGAAGTTGATGGGTTTGCCGTGCGTGACCGGCGAATCCGGCGCAGCAGACGAGACATACGTGACGTTCGCCACGCGCGATATTCCGCGCGGCATCCAGAACTGCTTCATGAAAAAAGGCTTCTACACAATCATCGCGGCGCAGTTCGTGTCGTCACTGGCGGACAATGCGCTATTGATCGCCGCGATCGCGCTGCTCACGGTCATCAAATCGGCCGCGTGGGTCACGCCGCTCCTGCAGATATTCTTCACGGTCTCGTACGTGCTGCTGGCGCCGTTTGTCGGCGCCTTCGCCGATGCGCTGCAAAAACGCCACGTGATGTTCATCTCGAATGCATTGAAAGCGTGCGGCTGCCTGATGATGATTGCGGGCGTCCATCCGATGATTGCGTACGGCGTGGTGGGTTTTGGTGCGGCGGCGTACTCTCCCGCCAAATACGGCATCCTGACAGAATTGCTGCCGGCGGAGCGGCTGGTGGCGGCAAACGCCTGGCTCGAATCGGCGACTGTGCTGTCGACGATCGTCGGCACGATGCTGGGCGGCGCATTGATCAGCACATACGCGACGAATTTCGTGGCCCACGCGCACCTGCCGCTGATCCATACCGCGGCTGATCTCGCCATGCTGGCCGTGATGGTCACATACGTGGTCGCGGCCGCGATCAACATCGGCATCCCCGATACCGGCGCACGCTATCCGAACCACCTCAACGAACCGAAGAAACTGGTCGGCGACTTCGCGCGCTGTTTCAACGTGCTATGGGCCGATAAGCTCGCCCAGATCGCCTTGTGGGTGACGACGCTGATGTGGGGCGGCGCGGTGACGCTGCAGTTGCTCGTGCTGAAATGGGCAGACGTGAATCTCGGTTTGTCCCTTTCGAAGGCGGCGGTCATGCAAGGCATCACAGGCTTGGGCATCGCCGTCGGCGCAGCCGCCGCCGCGACGTTCGTGCCGCTGCGCAGTTCGCTGAAAGTGCTGCCCGTCGGCATCATCACCGGCGCGGTGGCGATTGCGATGGCGTTCTACAGCAAGGGACTTTTCCCACCAGGCGCAGGCATCCGCGTAGGCCCATTGTTCGCGCCGATCTATATCGTGCTCGCGTACCCCTTGATGATTCTGCTCGGCGGACTGTCAGGTTTCTTCATCGTGCCGATGAACGCGCTATTGCAGCATCGTGGCGCTACGCTGCTGTCCGCGGGGCATTCCATCGCGGTGCAGAATTTCAACCAGAATCTGGCGGTCCTGCTGATGCTCGGCATTTACGCGGTGCTGCTCACGGTCAAGCTGCCGGTGCCGTGGATCATTGTCGTGTTCGGGACCTTCATCACGTTCATGATGTGGCTGGCAAAGCGCCGTAGCATGGCGAATGCGCGCAGCGTCGATATGCGTGTGCTCGTCGAATAGGCGGATACGCCGATTGGCCATCCGGCCAGGTTCACAGTGCGCGGCGACGGGTTAAACTCACGCCCTGAACAGCTAACGCAAGAAGATACTCAGGATGGGCATGCAAACCGCAGCGAACGAAGTCGCACAACACACGCCAATGATGCAGCAATACCTTCGCATCAAGGCGGAGCATCCGGGCACGCTGGTGTTTTACCGGATGGGCGATTTCTACGAGCTGTTTTTCGAGGATGCCGAGAAGGCGGCTCGCCTGCTTGATCTCACGCTGACGCAGCGCGGTGCGTCGGCCGGCACCCCGATCAAGATGGCAGGCGTGCCGCATCACGCGGTCGAACAGTATCTGGCCAAACTCGTGAAGCTCGGCGAATCTGTCGCAATCTGCGAACAGATTGGCGACCCGGCTACGTCCAAGGGACCCGTCGAGCGCAAGGTCATGCGCGTGGTCACACCGGGCACGCTGACTGACGCGGCGCTGCTGTCCGACAAGAATGATGTGTATCTGCTCGCCGTTTGCGTCGGTCATAACCGCCGCGGCGTCGCAACCAACGTGGGGCTCGCATGGCTGAACCTCGCGAGCGGCGCGCTGCGCCTGGCAGAGATCGCACCTGAGCAGGCTGCGACAGCGCTCGAGCGTATCCGCCCTGCGGAAATTCTCGTCGCCGATGTCGCGTCCGAGGCGACGACGTCCTGGGCACCGCCGGCGGGCTCCGGCGCGCTCACGCGCGTGCCCGTTTGGCACTTCGACGTCGCCTCCGGAACCCGGCGCCTGTGTGATCAGATGGATGTGTCGAGCCTCGACGGCTTTGGTGCCCATTCGCTCTCAAGCGCCTGCGGTGCGGCCGGCGCCCTGCTGCTCTACGCCGCGGCCACGCAAGGCCAGCAGTTGCGCCATGTGCGCAGCCTGAAGGTCGAGTATGAATCGGAATATATCGGGCTCGACCCTGCGACGCGCCGCAATCTCGAACTCACAGAAACACTGCGCGGCACGGAAAGCCCGACGCTGTGCTCGCTGCTCGATACCTGCTGCACGACGATGGGCAGCCGTCTGCTGCGTCACTGGCTGCATCATCCGCCGCGCGAGGCAGCGATTGCACAGGCGCGGCAACAGGCCATCGGCGCCCTGCTCGAAGCGCCAGCCGGAAGCAGCGTCGACACGCTGCGCGGCGCATTGCGGCAGATTTCCGACATCGAACGCATTACGGGCCGACTCGCGTTGCTGTCGGCGCGCCCACGCGACCTGTCGAGCCTGCGCGATACCTTCATCGCGCTGCCCGAACTGCGTGCGCAACTGACTGCGGTCACCGCTGCTGCCGATTCGCTCGCGCGCATCGACGCGGCGCTTGAACCGCCCGAACAGTGCGTCGATCTGCTGAAGCTGGCTGTGGCCCCCGAACCGGCAGCGATGGTGCGCGACGGCGGCGTGATCGCCCGAGGCTACGATGCCGAACTTGACGAGCTGCGTGATATTTCCGAGAACTGCGGGCAGTTCCTGATCGACCTCGAGACGCGCGAACGCGCTCGCACGGGCATCGGCAATTTGCGGGTGGAATACAACAAGGTGCATGGCTTCTATATCGAAGTCACACGCGGTCAGACCGACAAGGTGCCGGACGACTATCGCCGCCGCCAGACTCTGAAAAACGCCGAACGCTATATCACGCCGGAGCTGAAAACCTTCGAGGATAAAGCGCTGTCCGCGCAGGAACGGGCGCTCGCGCGCGAACGCTCGCTCTACGACGGATTGCTGCAAGCGCTGCTGCCGTTTATCGCCGATTGCCAGCGCGTCGCCGCCGCGCTCGCCGAACTGGACCTGCTGGCCGCCTTCGCCGAACGGGCACGTGCGCTCGACTGGGTTGCGCCGTCGTTCTCGAGCACCGCTGGCATCGAAATCGAACAGGGACGGCACCCGGTCGTCGAAGCGCAAGTCGAGCAGTTCATTGCCAACGACTGCGTCTTGAATCCGGAGCGCAAGCTGCTCCTGATCACCGGCCCGAACATGGGCGGTAAGTCCACCTTCATGCGGCAGACTGCGCTGATCGCGTTGCTGGCCTATGTGGGCAGTTACGTGCCGGCGCGGCGCGCATCGTTCGGTCCGATCGATCGCATCTTCACGCGGATCGGCGCCGCCGATGATCTGGCCGGTGGCCGTTCAACCTTCATGGTCGAAATGACAGAGGCGGCCGCGATTCTCAACGATGCCACGCCGCAAAGCCTCGTGCTGATGGATGAGATTGGGCGCGGCACGTCGACCTTCGACGGGCTTGCGCTTGCATGGGCCATAGCGCGTCATCTGCTCGCGCATAACGGCTGCCACACGCTTTTTGCGACGCACTACTTCGAGCTCACGCAACTGCCGGCTGAATTTCCGCAAGCAGCGAACGTGCATTTGTCTGCAGTCGAACATGGCCACGGCATTGTGTTTCTGCATGCCGTCAGCGAGGGGCCGGCCAACCAGAGCTATGGCCTGCAGGTCGCGCAACTGGCGGGCGTGCCGGGCGCCGTGATTCGCGCCGCGCGCAAGCATCTCGCACACCTGGAGCAGCAGTCGGCCGCACAACCCACACCACAACTCGATCTGTTCGCTGCGCCGCTGATGCTCGAGGACGCGGACGACGACTCGCGCGCCGCACCGCCGCCTCCCACGTTGACGGTAGCCGAGCAGGCGCTCATCGAACGTTTGCGCGCCATCGATCCCAACGAGTTACGCCCGCGCGATGCGTTGGATCTGCTCTATGAACTGCATGGCCTGGCCAATGCGCCGGAGGCGGATCATTGACCGCCACCCGCATCCACAGGCACCGCGCACACTGCGCGCGGCGCTCGGCATTGCGCTGGTTCTAGCCTGTGTCGCGCAGTCGACTGCGCACGCCGCACCGATTCGCTACAGCTTCGCCGTGCTGGCTGGCACGATGCAAAGTCCGGAGGATGAAGCACCCACGCAGCGGCTGATCGACGCAATCGGCCGCGACCGCAACCTGTCGTTCATCGTCTACGACGGCAATCTAAGAGGTCCGAAAGAAACCTGCCGCGACTCGCTCTTCGAGCGACGCGAGGGACTGCTCGAGGCAGCACGCCCTCCGCTCATTTTTCTTCCGGGCGAGTACGACTGGACTGATTGCGGCACGCCCGACGCGGGCGGCTTCGATCCGGTTGAGCGGCTCGACCAGTTGCGCCAGACCGTCTTCGTCGACGCCACTTCGATGGGCGAGGAGCCGATTTCCCTCACGCGCGAAAGCGAAGTCTCGCGCTTTCGCCCGTATCGGGAAAACGTGCGCTGGCAACTTGGCGATACGGTCTTTATCGGCTTGAACGTGCCGGGTACCAACAATCATTATCTGACCGCCGGCGGGCGTAATGGTGAATTCGAAGACCGGGTGATCGCGAACGCGTTCTGGCTCGAACACGCAGCGGAGTACGCGAAACGGCGCGAGGCCCGCGCGATTGTGGTCTTCCTTCAGGCCGACCCCGATCCCGAACGTTACGAAAGGCCAGACCGTTTTGCGTGGCTGCGCTTTGCGCGCAACTCGCGTCGTGACGGCTTTCTGGAACTCAAGCGCAGTCTCGTCAAAGTGGCGCAGATGTTCCGCGGACCCGTGCTTCTGATTCATTGCGACGACGGACGCGCTCCCGGCGGCTTCGTGATTGATCAGCCGCTACGCAATGACAAGGGAGAGGTGGTGACGAATCTGACGCGCATCGCCTTCGCGCCGCGTGACCGTCTAAACCAGTGGATTCAGATCGACGCCGACATGACGCGCCGGCCGCCATTTCACGTGAGTGTGCGTGAGGTCCCGAAAAACCTGCCGCTGTTGCCTGTTCGGCCGGCACAACCGGCGCAGCCCTCGCCAGCGTCTGAGGACTTTGCACCGGCAATGCCTGCAACGTCAGAACCTGATGAAACGCCCGGAATGAACCCGCCGATGGGTCAAGCAATGAGCCCTTCGCTGAATCCAGCAATCAACCCATCGATGAATCCGGCGTCGAATCTGCCACCATTGCTGCCGGCCACGCCACCGCCGACAATGCAGCAGCCGCTCAACCAGCAGGGTCCGCAAGGCCAACCCGGGAACGCGACGCCGGCCTCAGCACCAACCGGCGTCCCTGCGGGTTCAGTGCAGCGTGGGCCCTGACGGCTCCTCGTCGCCTTCATCGTCGTCCTCGTCGAGCACCTCAAGGCCGTCAGCGCCGTGGGCATGCTCGTGCTGGATTTCGTCTTCGGTGGCGGGGCGCACGTCCTTGACGGACAGATCAAACCGCAGGGCCATGCCGGCGAGCGGATGGTTACCGTCCAGCACAACTTTGTCTTCGGCAACGTCGGTCACAATGTAGACGAGCGAGTCGATATCTTCGTCACCTTCTTCCGGCGTGCCTTCGAATTGCATGCCGACTTCAAGCGGCTCCGGGAAGCGGGTGCGCGGCTCGATCTTCACCAGATCGGGGTCATACTCGCCGAACGCATCTTGCGGCTCCAACTGGATCTGGGTCTCGAAGCCAGTCTCGTGGCCGTCGAGCTCTTCCTCGATCTTGGGGAACGTGCCATCATAGCCGCCGTGCAGATAGACCATCGGCTCTTCGCTCTCTTCAATCAAGTTGCCCTGCGCATCCGACAGCTTGTAAGCGACCGACACGACGGTGTTCTTTGCAATTTTCATTCGATTCTCCAGAATACAACTCACATTATACGATGCCCAAGCGGCCCCTTGACCACCCGGCGAACCTGGGTTCTGCCCGGATTTCTTCACCGGTTCTGCCGCCCTCGCCCGACGCGCCGACACCGTTGCTCGGCAATCTGACTCCGGCGCAATTCATGCGCCGGTACTGGCAGAAGAAGCCCCTGCTGATCCGTCAGGCCATTCCAGAGATCGCCGCGCCGCTCTCCCGCGACGAACTGTTCGAACTGGCCGATCAGGACGAAGTCGAAGCGCGCCTCATCACGCATTTTCGAAACAAATGGCAACTGGAACACGGCCCATTCGCGGCTGACGAACTGCCCTCGGTCAAGCAGCGTGCCTGGACCTTGCTGGTACAAGGCGTCGACCTGCACGACGACCGCGCGCGGGCCCTGCTCGACCGGTTCCGTTTCGTGCCGGACGCGCGTCTGGACGACCTGATGATTTCGTATGCCACTGACGGCGGCGGCGTCGGTCCGCACTTCGATTCTTACGACGTGTTCCTGCTGCAGGTTCACGGCAAGCGTCGCTGGAGGATCAGTGCGCAGCGCGATCTGTCGTTGCAGCCGGACATGCCGTTGAAAGTTTTACAGCACTTCGAAGCAGAGCAGGAATGGGTTCTGGAGCCGGGCGACATGCTGTATCTGCCGCCGCATATCGCCCATGACGGCGTGGCCGAAGGCGAGTGCATGACCTGTTCGATCGGCTTTCGCGCGCCATCCGCAAGCGAACTGACGGCACAATTCCTGTATCACCTCGCCGAGCGCGGAGAGCGTAGCGGTGGCGATAGTCAGCAGGAACGCGCCCCGCAGCTCTACCGGGACCCGCAGCAGCCCGCCGTGACACGGCCCGCGGAGCTGCCCGCCGCGCTCGTCGAGCGGGTAGGCGCAATCCTTGCTCAGGTAAAATGGTCGGAAAAGGACATCGCTTCTTTTCTGGGTACTTA
Source organism: Paraburkholderia sp. (assembly GCF_049581445.1). Taxonomy (GTDB): domain Bacteria; phylum Pseudomonadota; class Gammaproteobacteria; order Burkholderiales; family Burkholderiaceae; genus Paraburkholderia. The sequence continues at coordinate 7,337 of NZ_JBAURZ010000108.1, forward strand.
TTTAAGCGAGCCGAAGCCAAGCGTGGTATTTGATCCGCCGGGAAAGCCGCTCAATGAGGCCCGTTTTATCCAACGCGCCTTAAAGTTTGGCATTCGGCTCGACCGAAAGACGGTTTTGCTATACAACCGGCACTTTTTCTTCCTGAACGGAGAAGAAAATCGGCTCGCAGACGTGAAAAAGTGGTTAATTGAATTCGCTGATAACCGATGTCTGAGTGCGAAACGCTTTGTAACACTCTCAGGTGATTCATCGGTGACAGCATTGCTGCACGAGTGGTATCGTGCGGGCTGGATACAGGTGGGCGAGCCTATCTAGGCTGGCCTGCGTCGTATGCCGTACAGTGAAATTTTGTATGAGAAAGACAACGTATTGACCCCGCATTTGTCGACGGTCGATACGAAAGTGCATATAATTTCCGCCCAAGCCGTAGGGAAGATTCACGCTCTTGTGAAGTGCGTCTCCACCAGCGGCCCAGGTCGGTGTTGGAGCACATTACCGGTATTATTTTGCGCTGTTGCTTACCTTTAACCATAAAAGGACGTGATCATGAAGAAATCCCTCCTCGTAGCATCCCTGTTGGCAGCTGTGGCACTGGCTGCGTGCAACAAGAGCAGCGACCAGGCAGCTGCCCCGGCTAGCGACGCAATGGCTGCTTCGGCACCCGCTGCTGCTGCTTCGGATGCAGGCGCTGCGGCTTCGGACGCTGCTGCTGCTGCGAGCGACGCTGCTGCTTCGGCACCGGCTGCTGCTGCTTCGGACGCAGGCGCCGCTGCTTCGGACGCAGGTGCTGCTGCTTCGGCAGCTGCTCCGGCTTCGGGCGCAAGCCAGTAAGCTGTCGTGCAGGGTTCGCCCCTGGGCGAAAACTATATGGGAAGATCGACCTGATCTTCTCGTGTAGTAAAGCAAAACGCCACGGATTCACATCCGTGGCGTTTTGCCTTTCTGCGACCGGTTTCCGTCCAGCCTGCTCTATTTTTCAGCTTAACTGTCAGACACCGCCGCGCCACGCTCCTCGAAGAACTCTCGCACCACGTCGATCTCACGGGTCCGTTTGAAAGGCGGCAGGCTCTGCCATATACGGCGCCCATACGGTTTCTCGACCAGACGGGTATCACCGATCATCAGCACGCCGCGATCGGTCTCCGCGCGAATCAGACGCCCTGCGCCCTGCTTGAGCGTAATCACCGCTTGCGGCAGTTGATGAACCGCAAATGGGCTCAACCCTTTCTTCGTCAGCGCCTCTAGCCGCGCTGACAAAACCGGATCGTCCGGCGGCGCGAACGGCAGCTTGTCGATCACCACCAGCGACAACGCATCGCCCCGCACGTCCACGCCTTCCCAGAAGCTCTGGCTGCCTACCAGGATCGCGTTGCCATGCGAACGGAAGCGATCTAGCAACTCGGTCCGGCTCGCATCGCCCTGAACCAGCAGCGGGTAATTCCAGCCGCGTTTGTCGATGATGTCGCGCAATTTGGTCGCGATGCGGTCCACCGCGCGCAACGTCGTGCACAGCATGAACACGCCTCCGCCTGATGCTTCAATCGCCGGCAGTGCCGCATCGAAAACGGCGTCAGTGAACATGGGCGACGACGGTTGCGGCAGGTTGCGCGGCACGTAAAGCAGGCCTTGCGTCGGATAGTCGAAGGGACTCGGCAGCGTCATCGAACGACGCGCGTTAAGGCCCATCTGCGCCGCGTAGTGTGTGAAGTCGCCGCGCACCGAGAGCGTGGCGGATGTGAAAATCCACGCACGCGGCACACCGGCGCGTTGTTTGGCGAAGATCGGCGCCACCGACAGCGGCGTCTCATGCAACTGGACGGTGTGCGCGAACACCTCGATCCAGCGGACCTTTTCGTTGGGATCCGTGGCCGCTTTGCTGGTTGACGCGCCGGAACCATCGGCGGCGTCGCGTTCTGCCTCGGTGGGCGGCGTGGTCCAGCCCGCCAGAATGCCTTGCAACTCGCGGGCGCGGCGCTGGCACGCGCCAATCGATTCGGCACGCTCCGCCTGGCTCGCGAGCGCATTGGCCAGCGCGGTCAACTCCGCTTCGAGCGTTTCGAGCGCAGGAAACAGCGGATGATCGTCGGCCAACTGACCGATCGACAGCCTCACCGAATCCTCCTTGAACGCGAGACGGACATCACGCGCCGCCCTCTCGAGCGTGGCGCCGAGCTTCACCCAGTCGATCGCCTCCCGCGCGTGGCCCAGCCCTTCGGCGACCGAATCGCGCGCGAGTTCGAGGAACTGCGCGGTCGACAAGGTCTCACCGAAGAAGAGCGTAGCGGTCTCCGGCAACTGATGCGCTTCGTCGAAGACGATCGTGTTGGCGGTGGGCAGCAACTCGGCCATGCCCGTATCGCGCAGCATGATATCGGCGAAAAACAGGTGGTGATTGACGACCACGATATCGGCCTGCTGCGCCTCGCGGCGTGCCTGCATGACGAAGCAGTCCTTGTAGTGCGGACACTCCTGCCCGAGGCAGTTTTCTCGCGTCGATGTCACCATCGACCACACCGCCGCCGTCTCCGGCACACTCGCGAGCTCCGCCTTATCACCCGTACGCGTGATCTTCGCAAAACGGACGATGTCCTGCAGATACGAGGTTTCCTGACGCGACGGCAGGCGGCCGTTATCCGCGGTGCGCTGAAGATAGTAATGGCACAGGTAGTTGGCGCGGCCCTTGAGCATTGCGACCGAAACGGGCACGGCCAGCGCATCGCGCACGGTCGGAATATCGCGCTGGAACAACTGGTCCTGCAAGTGCTTGGTGCCGGTGGAGACGATCACCTTGCCGCCCCACAGCATGGCCGGCACGAGGTACGCATAGGTCTTGCCGGTGCCCGTGCCCGCTTCGACGATCAGCGTGTTCTCGCTGCCGTCGAGGCCGTCTGCGGCCTCCCCAGCCGCAGCCTCGGCCGTTGCGCCCGGTGCGTCACTCGCTGAAGTCTGCAGCCGTCGTGCGGGGCGCTTTTGCGACTCGAACATGGCCGGCTCGGGCATCGCGCGACCGGACGCTTCCATCGCGGCGGCAACCGCGCGCGCCATCTCGATCTGCGATGCACGCGAGCGGTAACCGTCAATCTGACGCGCGAGCAGGCCGTCGGCGGCGAAGATATCGTCGAGTTCGGTCTTGCGGCGCGGGTTCAACGAAGACGCAAGCGTGCCCTCGGCGCTACGGGGGGCGGGCGCCGAAGCCTCGTCGCTCGACGTGGGTCGCGAAGAATTAACAAGCGGTGAATTCAAGGCAAGCGTTTCCTGCAAAATCCGGAGCGCACGTGGCGACCCGGCGCTTGCCAGGTCGCGCGCTTAAGCGCGCGTGTCCGGTTCGAGCTGCAATTGCAGCAAGATGATGGTGTCCTTGACCTTGAGTTTGCGCTTCTTAAGGCGCTGCAACTCCAGGTCGTCGAAGCCGGGCTCATCCGACATTTTGTCGATCAGACGGTCGAGCCCACTATGCTCCGCTTCCAGTTGCAGGATACGGTCCTGAAGTGCGTTCGCGTCGATGACGTGATGATTGTCGCGCATGCTCGCCTCCCTATGCGGCGAGAGCTGCCTCGTGCAGCCAGCTCGCCTGAGGTTGCTGTCCGGCTAAAAACGCGTTACTGCTGCTTTTGCTGCTGCTGTTGCTGTTCCAACTGTTGTTGCTCCTGCAACTGCTCCTGCTGTTTCTGCTGCGCCTTTTCGGCGGCCTGCTTCTGGCGCGCTTCGACATCCTGTTTGTGCTGCGCGGCCGTTTGCTGCTTGTTCTCGAAACTCTGCTGCTTCTCGACGCGCTCCTGGGCCTTTTGCGCACCCTGCTGACGGGCCTGCTCAAGCTGGGTCTGGAAATTGGCCTGCTTCTGATCGTACGCCTGCTGGTTCGCGGCTGCCTGCGGCGCGCTGATGCCGCGTTGCGCCTGATCCAGCGCGTGCTGCTGAACCTTCTGCTGATACGACTGCTCGTTGGCCGCACGCTGGGGCGCTTCGGCAGCGCGCTGCGCCTGATCCAGCTGATGCTGACGCTGCTTGTCTTCGAACGCCTGCTTGTTGTTCGCCTCATTCGCCGCGCGCTGCGGGGCGTTGGCCTCGTCCTGCGCGCGCTGGATGGCAGCTTGCTCGTCACGCTGCTGCGCGTGCGCGGTGCGCTCTTCGTCGTTCAGCGCAAGCTGTTCCTTACGGATGTCCGCCTGCACCGTGCGCGATTGGTCACGCGCCTTGTCGAGACAGTGGTTCACGAAAAACTTGCTATAACAGTCATGTTGGGCGACTGCATAGTTGTAGTTGTTCACTTCGCTGCGGCGATTCAGGACGTCTTGCCGCGCATTGAAATCGTTGCCCGGCGCTGCTGTCGTGCTAGCGGCGCTCGTTGTTTTCGCGTCCGATGCGTTCAGCGGGCTATCATCAGTGTGCATCTGCGCACCAGGTGCCGTTGCGGTTGCCGTTTCAGAAGCGGTTGCCCCAGCGGAGGCCGCCACACCCGCAACCGCCGGTTGATCCTGCGCGAACGCCGGTGCACCCACGGCAAAAGTAGCGGCGGCAACGCAGACCATAGCGCAGGTGACGAGCGCCGCGCGAAACGAGGCGCTTAGCGAGTCGGTCAGCGTGGCGGTCAGCGAAGCAAGAGGAAAACGGGAGATCGGCAACGTCGTAGATGGGCAACGGAACATGCCCGAAATTCTATCACCCCGCGGTTGAGCCCTTTTGCATTTATGGCAAAATGCCCCGCTTCAGCAACCCGGTCGCGGCGTGCACGCCTTGCGCGTGCCGCTTTGCGCGGCCTTAGATCGAGTCCGGCAGGAACACCTAGACCCTATGACGGAAACCGTAGCACTCAAGATCGTACAGCGCATCGCCAGCGAACTCTCCGTGCAGCCGCGCCAGGTCGCGGCCGCGGTGCAACTCCTCGACGAAGGCGCGACTGTTCCGTTCATCGCGCGTTACCGCAAGGAAGTGACCGACAATCTCGACGATACGCAACTGCGTAACCTCGAAGAGCGGCTCCTGTATCTGCGCGAACTGGAGGACCGGCGCGCGTCGATCCTCTCCAGCATCGAAGAACAGGGCAAGATGACCGACGAGCTGCGAGTCGCGATCGAAGGCGCTGACAGCAAACAGGTCCTCGAAGATCTCTATCTGCCTTATAAGCCGAAACGCCGCACACGCGCGCAAATTGCCCGCGAAGCGGGGCTCGAACCACTTGCCCACGCGTTGCTCGCTAATCCCCTGCTCGACCCACAAACTGAAGCCGCGCAATACGTAGATGCCGAAAAGGGCGTCGCCGACGTGAAGGCCGCGCTCGACGGCGCGCGCGACATCCTCTCCGAACAATTCGGCGAAACCGCCGATCCGCTTGGCAAGCTGCGCGAGTATCTGTTCAATCAGGGCGTGGTGTCGTCCGTCGTGGTGGAAGGCAAGGAAGGCGAAGAAGGCGAGAAATTCCGCGATTACTACGACTACTCGGAAACCATCAAGACCGTGCCGTCGCATCGCGCGCTCGCGCTCTTCCGCGGCCGCAATGCTGGTGTGCTGATGGTCAAGCTAGGGCTGGGCGAAGAACTGGACGCACAGGTGCCGCATCCGGGCGAGGCGCTGATTGCGCGTCACTTTGGCATTGCCAACCAGAACCGCCCCGCCGACAAATGGCTCTCGGACGTGTGCCGCTGGTGCTGGCGCGTGAAGGTGCAGCCGCACATCGAAAACGAGTTGCTGACTAATCTGCGTGAAGAGGCTGAACACGAGGCGATTCGTGTGTTCGCGCGCAATCTGAAGGATTTGTTGCTCGCTGCGCCCGCCGGCCCCAAAGCCGTGATCGGTCTCGATCCGGGCCTGCGTACTGGCGTGAAAGTGGCCGTGGTCGACCGCACCGGCAAGGTGCTCGCTACCGACGTCATTTATCCGCACGAGCCTCGCCGCGACTGGGACGGCTCGATTGCCAAGCTGGCGCGTATATGCGCGCAGACCCAGGCTGAGCTGATCAGCATCGGCAACGGCACGGCGTCGCGGGAAACCGACAAGCTTGCGAGCGAATTGATCACGCGCCATCCGGAATTCACGCTACAGAAGATCGTTGTGTCCGAAGCCGGCGCGTCGGTGTATTCGGCCTCGGAACTCGCGGCGAAGGAATTCCCCGATATGGACGTGTCGCTGCGCGGCGCGGTGTCGATCGCACGGCGTCTGCAGGATCCGCTCGCTGAACTCGTGAAGATTGACCCGAAGGCGATTGGCGTCGGCCAGTATCAGCACGACGTGAACCAGCGTGAACTGGCGCGCTCGCTTGATGCGGTGGTCGAGGACTGCGTGAACGCGGTCGGTGTGGATGCAAACACCGCCTCGGTCGCGTTGCTCGCTCGCGTATCGGGCTTGAACGCGACGCTCGCGCGCAATATCGTCGATTTCCGCGATGCCAACGGACCGTTCCCGACCCGCGAACATCTGCGCAAGGTGCCGCGTCTGGGCGACAAGACCTTCGAGCAGGCCGCCGGATTTCTGCGTATCAACGGTGGCGAGAATCCGCTCGATCGCTCGTCGGTCCACCCGGAAGCGTATCCGCTGGTCGAACGCATGTTGGCGAAGATCAACAAGCATGTGGGCGACGTGCTCGGTAATCGTGAGACGCTCTCGGGTCTGTCGCCCGCGGAGTTTGTCGACGACCGCTTCGGTCTGCCAACCGTGCGCGACATTCTCAGCGAACTGGAAAAACCGGGCCGCGACCCGCGTCCCGAGTTCAAGACGGCGACGTTCCGCGAAGGTGTCGAGAAGATCTCCGATCTCTCGCCTGGCATGGTGCTGGAGGGTGTCGTGACCAACGTGGCGGCCTTTGGCGCATTTATCGATATCGGCGTACACCAGGACGGCCTCGTCCACGTATCGGCGCTGTCGACGAAGTTCATCAAGGATCCGCACGAAGTCGTCAAAGCCGGCCAGATCGTCAAGGTGAAGGTGCTTGAAGTGGACGTGAAGCGTCAGCGCATTGCGCTCACCATGCGTCTTGCCGACGACTTCGGTGCAGCCGGAGCCGGTTCGGCACCGCGCGGCGCTGGCGCCCAGCAGGAG